>NZ_CP086615.1:3088636-3397500 GCF_020883455.1 Spiribacter halobius
AAACAGACGCATTCGGAGGTATACGCCATGATCCGCAAGACCCTTCTGACCCTCGCCCTGGCCGCCACCGTCACGCCGGCCCTGGCAGCCGTGAAGTCCGGCATCGAGCTCGCCGAGGAGCGTGCGCCGGTGGCGAAGAGCGAAGTCCAGGACCGCTTCCTGAAGCGGCACTTCAATCGCTACGACAACGACCGGGACGGTCAGCTCGACGCCCAGGAACTGAGCGTGTACATCCAGACGAACCTGGGTGCGCGTTCCGCCGGCCAGCGGTGAGCCGCAACACCGTGGCGCCGGCAACGGGCCACGGAAACGAAGCGGGGCGCCCTCGGGCGCCCCGCGCTGTTTCAGAGTCCCGCTCCCGGGCTGTGCCGGTCAGGCCTGCTCGCCGCTGGCCTCCTGGACCACCTTCTGCAGCTCCCCGCTCTCGTACATCTCGAGGATGATGTCGCAGCCGCCGAGCAGCTCGCCGTTGACGTACAGCTGCGGAATGGTCGGCCAGTTGCCGTAGTCCTTGATGCCCTGGCGGATGGCCTCGTCCTCCAGCACGTTGACGTAGGCGAACTCCACGCCACAGCCGGCGAGCGCCTGGGCGGCGCGCATGGAGAAGCCGCACTGGGGGAACTGCGGCGAGCCCTTCATGTAAAGAATAACGGGGTTGCCTTCCACCTGCTGGCGGATGGTGTCCTGCACGTCGCTCATGGGTCGTTCCTCGTGTCGGTGTCGGCCGTGCGGCGCACGGTGGCAGGTTCAACAGCGCTGATTGTACGTCCGTCACGGTGTGTCCCGAAACCATCCGGTCATCGCCCAGGGGGCCGGAACCGGGCGAAAAATCTTTGCGCTTCCGGTATCCTGCGCGCCCATGGAAAAAGATCATCTCTCCGACGTCCGCTTCGACTCCCTCGGGCTGCACGAGTCCCTGCTCATCGGCCTGCAGGAGGCCGGTTTCGAGCGCTGCACGCCGATCCAGGCCGAGACCCTGCCCATCCTGCTGCGCAAGCAGGATGTCGCCGGGCAGGCGCAGACCGGCACCGGCAAGTCCGCCGCCTTCCTGCTCGCCTGCATGCACCACCTGATGACCACGCCCGTGGAAGAGGGCAAGACCGGGCCCTGGGCCGTGGTGCTCGCGCCCACCCGGGAGCTCGCCCTGCAGATCCACAAGGATGCCGAGCGCCTCGGCCACTTCACCGGCATGCGCTTCGCCTGCATCTACGGCGGCACGGGCTACGAGAGCCAGCGGCGCACCCTGGAGCAGGGGGTGGACATCATGATCGGCACCCCCGGCCGCATCATCGACTTCTACAAGCAGCGGGTCTTCAGCCTGGACAACGTCGAGGTGTGCATCCTCGACGAGGCGGACCGGATGTTCGACATGGGCTTCATCGCCGACATCCGCTACCTGCTGCGCCGCATGCCGCCGCCGGAGAAGCGCATCAACATGCTGTTCTCGGCGACGCTCTCCGAGCGCGTGCGCGAGCTCGCCTACGAGCACATGAACGACCCGAAGTCGGTGGAGATCGCCTCGGAGAGCATCACCGCCGACAACGTCCGCCAGCAGCTCTACCACGTCGAGAACGACGACAAGATCGGGCTGCTGCTGGGCGTGCTGCGCACCCACGACACCACGCGCACGCTGATCTTCGTCAACACCAAGCGGGATGCCGACAAGGTCACCGGCTACCTGCTCGGCAACGACATCAAGGCGGCGGTGATCTCCGGGGACATCCCGCAGAACAAGCGCGAGCAGCTGCTGCGGGACTTCCAGCAGGGCGAGCTGCCGGTGCTGGTGGCCACGGATGTCGCCGCGCGCGGCCTGCACATCCCGGACGTGAGCCACGTCATCAACTACGACCTGCCCCAGGACGCCGAGGACTATGTCCACCGCGTCGGCCGTACCGCCCGCGCCGGGGCGGCCGGCGATGCCATCAGCTTCGCCTGCGAGAGCTACGTCTACTCGCTGCCGGACATCGAGAAGTACATCGAGCAGAAGATCCCCTCGGAGATGGCCCCACCGGACCTGATCGCCGAGGACATCAAGCCGCCCAAGCGCCTGCCCCGGCGGGGCCCCGCCAAGGGCGGCGGCTCCCGCGGCCGCCCCGGTGGCCGCGGCAACGGCGGCTCCGGCCGGCGCAGCCGGCCCCAGGCCTCCTGAGCGAGACCGCCGTGGCCACGGCGGAGGGCGCCGAGCCGGTACACCAGCTCACGCTCCAGGTGCGCTGGGGCGACATGGACGCCCTCGGCCACGTCAATAACGCCACCTACTTCACCTATTTCGAGCAGGCCCGCGTGGCCTGGCTCGAGCGGCTCGCGGGCAGCGGCGGGCACCTCAGCCCCGACGCCGGCAGCGGGCCGGTGGTGGTGACGGCGAGCTGCGAGTTCCGGCTGCCGATCACCTACCCGGCGACCCTCACCGTGGCCGTGCTGGCAGCACCCCCCGGCCGCAGCAGCATCGACACCTGCTATCGCCTCGTCGATGCCGGGGACCAGCGCCTCTACGCCCTCGGCGCGGCGCGCATGGTCTGGGTGGACCGCCGCTCCGGGCGCTCGACGCCCCTCCCCGCCGGCCTGCGAGAGGCCCTGCCCGGCGCCGGATGAACTTCCTCGCCCACCTCCACGTCGCCGCGGGCAGCGAGCACCTCCTCGCCGGCGCCGTGCTGGCGGATTTCGTCAAGGGCCGCCTGCCCGGCGGCCTGCCGCCGGCGCTGGCCGCCGGCGTCGAGCTGCACCGGCGCGTGGACAGCTTCACCGACCGCCATCCGCTGGCCCGGCGGAGTCGGCGCCGGCTGCCCGCGGCCAACCGCAGGGCCGCCGGCATCGCCATCGACATCGTCTATGACCACTTCCTCGCCCGGCACTGGCGGCGCTTCGCCGACGAGCCGCTGCCGGCCTTCGCCGCCCGCTGTTACGCCTGCCTCGAGGCCCACGCTCCGGCGGTTCCGGACGCCCTGCCCCTGATCCGCGCGATGCGCGCGGGGGACTGGCTCTGCGGCTATCGCGAGCTCGCCGCCGCCCAGCGGGCGCTGGCGCGCACCGCCCGCCGGCTGCGCCGGCCGGATCTGCTGGCCGGCGCCCCCGAGGCGCTGGCCCGCGAGCAGGCGGGCCTGGAGACGGATTTCCTGGCGTTCTACCCGGAGCTGCAGCGCTTCGTCCACGGCGAGCGCCAGCGCCTCGGGGTCCCTGTTGACCAGTCCGCCTGTCTGACCGATTCGCGCCGCCCTGATCCGGCCGGACGTTAACTGGTTCTCGGCCGCGGCCAGGGCGAGGGTGTAACGCTCCCGGGGGCAGAGGGGGCGTACCACGGCGGAGGGCACATGCTGCGGTTCCTGGGTCGATTTCTGATCGCGCTGCTGCTGGTGGCGGCGGTGACGTTCGCCGGCGTGCGCGGCTGGCTGTGGTACGAGGCGCAGCGGGGCATGGAGCAGCTGGCCGCGCTCGCCGAGCCCTGGGCGGCCCTGGAGTGGGAAGGGGTCGATACCAGCGTGGACGGGCGTGTCGAGGTGAGCGGACTGACCGTCACGCCCCGTGGCGTGAACGATGGGCTCTACGTCGAGCAGCTGACCCTGCGTGCCGATGGGGTGCGCGACCTGCATACCCTGAGCCGGCGGCTGTCCACCGGCGATCTGCCGGCGGCGCTGACGCTGAGCGCCCGCGGCGCGAGCCTGAACGTTGGCGATGCGCTCTACCGCCGGCTCAACGCCCGCGCCGGCGGGCGCCTCTGGGGCACACCAGTGGACGGCCTTGCCTGCGCCGGGGTCGAGGACATCCGCACCACGGTGTTCCGGACCCTTGACGAGCGCTACCTGGAGGGGGACGTGGAGCTGCGTCTGCGGCTGCACCGCCCGAGCGCCCGGCTGGCGATGCTGCTGGACGTCAGCCTGCCGGAGTACGGGGCCAGCACCGTGGATGCCGGCCTGCAGCTATCGCCGCAGCCGCTGGCCGAAGGTGGCGAGCTCGCCCTGGGCGACCTCACGCCCGTGCTCTCGGGCCTGCGCGTGCGTTACACCGATCTCGGCTTCAACGAGGCGCGCAACTACACCTGCGCCGCCCGCCGCGACAGCGACGTGGACGCCTTCCTCGACGCCCACGTGGCGGCAGTCGCAGCACGCCTCGGCCTGGAGGGTGGGGAGGCCCAGGCCCGCTATCGGGAGTTCGCTCACCACGGTGGTGACCTGCAGCTGGACCTGACCCCGCAGGCAGCGGTGCCCGTCGCCGACCTGCCGGCGCTGCCACCACCGGAGTTGACCGCCCTGTTCCGCGGCCGGGCGAGCCTCAACGGCCGGGACGTGGACCTGCCCGTGACCGCCTGGCTCGCCCCGCCGCCGGGCGACGACGGCGGCGCAACCGCGGCTGCCGACGGGGAGACCGCGCGAACGCCGGCACCGCTGCGCTTCCAGTCCGTTCCGGCGGAGACCCTCGCCGAACACGTCGGGCGCCGGGCGCGGCTCAGCACCTACCGTGGCACGCGCCACGAGGGCGTGATCAGCGCGGCTGACGACGATGACGTCACCCTCGAGAACCCGCTACGGGGCGGCGTGATGCGCTTCACCGTGGAGCTTGGCGAGGTCAGGGCCGCCGAGGTCCTGCGGCGCCGGGAGCCCTAGCCCGCATATCTCACCGATTCACGGCTGCGGTCGCCGACCGTCAGCCCGGCTCGGCGAGCAGAAAGTGGGCGCGCGCGGTGGCGATCACCCGCTC
The DNA here is from genome assembly GCF_020883455.1 of Spiribacter halobius. Lineage (NCBI taxonomy): Bacteria > Pseudomonadati > Pseudomonadota > Gammaproteobacteria > Chromatiales > Ectothiorhodospiraceae > Sediminicurvatus > Sediminicurvatus halobius. The sequence goes on from NZ_CP086615.1 coordinate 3,093,329, forward strand.
GCCGCCATCGGGCGAGATCTGCCAGGCCTCGATGCCGACGTTGGCCACCCGTCTGCCCTGGCGGCGGACGTCGCAGCGGGCGTAGGTCGCCTGCGGCTGGCCGGGGCGCAGATAGTCGATGGCGATATCCACCACCCGCGGCAGCCGCTCGCCGCCCTGTACCCAGAGCAGATGGAAGATCGCGGCGTGCTCCATGAACGCGCCGATCACCCCGCCGTGGAGCGCCGGTGGCTGCGGATTGCCGATGTTGCTGTCACGGTGGTCGAGCCGGAACACCGGCGGCAGCGCGGCACTCTCGAAGGCGACGCCGAGCAGACCCGCATAGGGCACCGCCGCCACCAGGCGCTGCGGATCACCATCGGCCCGGGCCTCGGCGATCAGGGCCGGCAGCTCGCTCATTCGCTCCCCTCCACCACGCTCGGCCCGCCACCGGCGAGACGCATGAAGGTGCTCATGCTCGCCGCCACCGGCGCCGCGGCGTCGCCGTCATGGATACTGCAGCGCACGAAGGCGATGTGCCGGGTCATGCGGTAGCAGGTCGCCTCGGCGATCACGTCCTGCCGCGGCCGGGCGGCCCGCAGGTGGTCGATGCGCAGGTCCAGCGTCGCGATCGCCTCGGGGCCGCCGAGCGCCGCCAGCACTGCCGCGCCGCTGGTCTGGTCCACCAGCGTGGTGATCACCCCGCCGTGGATGACCTCCGTCTCCGGGTTGCCCACCAGCTCCGGCCGCCAGCGCAGGCGCACGAGCACGGCGCCCGCCGTCACCCGCAACGGCTCGAGGCCGAGCACGGCACTGTGCGGCAGCATCGCAAAGAAGCGCCGGGCCAGCCCCAGCGCCTCGTCGGGGGCGCGCTCAGTCATCGACGGATTTCCTCGCAACGGGCGCGAAAGTTTAGCATTTCCGCACTGCAGCACGGGCAGGCGCTTGCCAGCCGGCATCCTGACGGGTAGAGAGGCGTCCTGCACCGCCGCTGCGTTCTACTAATCGCTTCGGAAGTGTTGTCAGGTCTCAGAGCCCCGGAGCGGGCCGGCGGCAAGGCGCGGGAGCGCCGGCGTGGTGATTCCACGTCAAGCGAGCGCAACGCCGCCGCCGGCCCGCTCCGGGGCTCCCGCAGGGCGGGCCTGTGCGCCGCGGCGGACTGCGTTGCTCGCCGCTTATGTAGCTCGGCTACACTGCGCGGCTCGCGCCTTGCCGCCGCGGCGCACAGGCCCGCTGAGACCTGACAACACTTCCGAAACGATTAGTATCTGCCGCTGGGGGATTCCATGCCGCCATCCGGGCTCGGCAAGCGCTCGCTCTGGCTCGCCTACGCCGGCCTCGCCGCCACCGCCCTGTTCTGGGCGGCGAACGCGGTTGTGGCCCGGGGCACGAGCGCGGAGATCCCGCCGCTGGCGCTGTCCTTCTGGCGCTGGGTGCTGGCGCTGCTGATCATCGCCCCGGTGGGCGTGCCCCAGGTGCTGGCCCACTGGCAGACGGTACGCCGTTACTGGCGCTCGCTGACGGTGCTCGCCGCCCTCAGCGTGGGGCTGTTCAATACCCTGCTCTACCTCGCCGCGCAGACCACCAGCGCGCTGAACATCGCCCTCATCAACAGCGCCATGCCGGTGCTGGTGACGCTGCTCGCCTGGCTGCTGCTGCGCGACCCGGTGGGCCGCTGGCGGGCCGTCGGCATCGCCTTCGCATTCGTCGGCGTGGTGCTGATCATCGGCCGTGGCGACCCCGGCAATCTGCTGCGGCTGGCCTTCCAGCCCGGCGACGCGCTCATGGTCGGCGCGATCACCTCCTGGGGCCTGTTCTCGGTGCTGCTGCGCCGCCAGGCCGTGCCCCTGCCACCGCTGCCGTTCCTCACCGTCCAGATCGCCCTGGGCCTGCCGGTGATACTGCCCTTCTACCTCTGGGAGACCGCCGTGCACGGCCCGTTCGTGCCGGCACCGGAGCTGCTCTGGGTGTTCCCGTTCGTCGCCATCTTCCCCGGCATCCTCGCCTACCGTTTCTGGAACCACGGCGTGGGCCGGATCGGGCCATCGCGGGCCGCGATGTTCCTCTACCTGGTGCCGGTGTTCGCCGCCGTCCTCGGCGGCGTGTTCCTGGGCGAGCGGCTGGCGCCGTTCCATGCCGCCGGCGGTGCCTGCATCCTGCTGGGCCTGTTCCTCGCCACCCGCCCCCAGGCGGACGCGGCTCAGCTGCGGGCGCAGCGGTAGCGGTGACGGAACCGGAAGCGGCGCACGCCCGCCCCCCTTCGGACACGCTACAGTGGCGCCCGGGGATGCCACCGGAGGCTGAGTGATGGCCCTGCTCTCGGTGCTCGCCGCGGTGCTCGCGGTGGCCGGCCTGTTGCTCCTGCTGCGCGGGCTCGCGCGGTTGCGGCGGCTGCGGCTGGTGAGCGGCTGCGCCTGCGGCGCCGGGGGCTGCGCGCTGGTGGCACTGGGCCTCGCCCTCGCCGCCGCCGGGCTGAATCTCGCGACCTACCAGCGCCTCACGGCCGAGACGCCGGCGGCCACGCTGGAAGTCACCCGCAGCGGGCCCGAGCGCTATCACGTGCTGCTGGAGCGCCCCGGCGGCGCCATCGCCCGGCAGTACCCCCTGACCGGCGACGAATGGCAGCTCGATGCCCGCATCCTGCGCTGGCGCGGCCCTGCCGCCCTGCTCGGCCTTGACACCCGCTTCCGCCTCGAGCGCCTCTCGGGCCGCTACCAGGACGCGGACACCGCCAGCCGCCAGCCCCCCAGCGTCCACGACCTCGCAGGCGAACGCGGCCTGGACGTCTGGCGCGCCGCCACCGGCCTGAGCCGCTGGCTCCCCCTGGTGGACGCCCGCTACGGCAGCGCCGCCTACCTCCCCCTCGCCGACGGCGCCAGCTACACCATCACGGTGGGGCGGGACGGGCTTATCGCGCGGCCGGCCAACGAGGCGGCGGAGCGGGCGATTGAGGCCTGGTAGCAGCGGGTACCGGCGGCGAGCGCCGTCGGCCGCGCGAGTTCAAAGTTCAAAGTTCAAGGTTCAAAGACCGCCTCCGCTCGCAGGGTGCCATTACGAGCCGTGCGGAGGGTGTCTTTGAACCTTGAACTTTGAACCTTGAACTTCCCCCTCAGAAATCAAACGAATAAAACAAATCCAGCGCACTCTCCGCCCCGCTCACGGCCTCGAGGAACAGGCGCTCGGTGAGGTAGTAGCGCAGGGTCAGGGTGTTCTCCGGCTGGAAGACGCCGACGCCGTAGCGGACCAGGAGGTTCGGGGTGAGGTAGCCGCTGACGCCGACGCTGGTCTCCTCGCCTGAGCCGGTGGTTTCTAGCGCGAAGTCCTCGACGCCGAGCTCCTCGGCCAGGGCGCCGCCGATATTGCGGCCGCCGAGGAGGCCAAGGGAGAGGGCGGCCTGGGCCACCAGGGCGTCCTCCGAGGGCGTGCCGCCGCCGGGCGGGCGGCCCGTGATGAGGTAGGCGAGGATGTCCGCCTGGGGCATGGTCGGCTCCGAGAACAGCGTGACCTGCGGGTCGCTGGCGCTGCCGCCGACGCGTATCCCCGCCACCACGGACTCCACCCGGCGGATCGCTTCGATGTCCAGACGCGGGTCGCCGATGGGGCCGGCGAACAGGAAGCGGCCGCGGCGGATCTCCAGGCGCTGGCCGTAGGCGCTGAAGCGCCCGTCCTCGAAGCGGATCTCGCCCTCGGCCTCGGTCTCGTCCGCCCCCACCTGGCGCAGGCGCAGCGCGCCGGCGAGCCGCCCCTCGGCGCCGAAACCCTCGAAGCGCACGTCATCACCGAGGCGCACGTTGATGTCGGTGCTCACCGACCAGCCTCCCCCACCGGGGTCGGGGAGATCCTCCCCCGGCGCCTCGGCGGGATCCTCTCCGGCGCTGTCCCCGGTCGGGTCGTCGTCCTCCCCGACGATCACCACATCCCCCGACACCGGGACCGCGCCCGCGGGCAGCTCGCGGACCCGGATGCGCCCCCAGGGCACCGCCACGTCACCGCTCACCGCCACCTCCCGGGGCGCGAGCTCGATGCGCAGGTCCGGGCTGAGGCGCACCCGCGCCAGCGACTCCAGGCGCAGCTCGAGGGCCTCGCCCTGGACCTGGACCGCGCCGGCGAGGCCGTCCCCCCAGCTAAGCTCGCCAGTGAGCCGCCCCTCGCCCTCGCCCGCGCCGAAACGCCCGTCCAGCCGGGTCTGCGAGCCGGACACCGCGGCGGTAAGCGTAATGTCCTCGATGGGCGAGGCGAGCCCCCGCAGCACCACCCGCCCCTCGCGGAGGCGCAGCTCGCCGTCGAAGCCCGGCGAGGCGAGCGTGCCGCCAAGGCGCCCATTGGCCTCCAGCCTGCCCTGCAGGTCACGCAGCTGGGGCAGGAAGGCAGTGAGCGGGGCAAGCTCCACGCCCCCCAGGCGCACCTCGCCGCTGAGGCGCCGGGGCGTGGCACCGGGGTTCACCCGGGCGCTGACCTCGCCGCTGCCGAAGGCCTCGGAGTCGAAGGCGAGCTCCAGGGTGGCGTCATCCGCCGCCAGCCGCACGTCGGCATCGAGCCGCCGCCAGCCGAAGCGGACGGGCTCATCGCTCTCGAGGCCCTCCAGCAGCACGGCGCCGTCCGCAGCCCCCAGACTGGCGGTGACGCGGGGCGTCGCGCCGGCCTCCCAGTCCAGGTCCGCTGCGATGTTCAGGCTGCCGTCGAGCCCGAGCCCGTCCGGCAGCCAGGGGTCCGCCGCTGCCAGGGGATAGCCTTCGAGGCGCAGCCGCGCCGCCGCCGCGCCGGGGGTCACCCGCACCGCCTCGGTGGCGCACAGCCGCGCGCCATCGCGGCGCCAGCAGTGGGCCGCGAGGCGCACTCGCTGATCGCTCGCCCGCCAGTCCAGGGCCGTGGCCTCGGCGAGACGCCACTCGCCCTCGGGCGAGGTGAGGCGGGCACTGGCGAGACGGCCCTGCCAGGCGTCCAGGGCCGCGGACAGCCCGCCTTCGAGACTGAGCGTCAGGGGTAGCGGGCCGTCGCTGGCCGCCAGGTCAAGCCGGTGGCGCTCGCGCTGCCCCGCGATCGCGGCCTCGAGGCGACCCAGCGGCTCGCCGGCGCGGCTCACCCCCTCGGCCACCAGCCGCAGCCGGCTGTCCGTCTCGAAGCGCTCGCGCACGACGCCCTCCAGGCGGACCGAGGCCACCGTCAGCTCCTGAAAGGCGATGTTCCGCCCCGTAACGTCGGCGCGGAGGTCGGGGCGCTCCAGCGCACCCGCAAGGCGCACCTCGCCGGCCAGGGCGCCGCCAAGGCCGGGCCAGAGCCGCTCCAGGGCCGGCATGTCCAGCGCGAGGCGGGCGTCCCATTGCTCGCCGGCACGGCCTTCCAGCCGCGCCTGGTTGCCGCCGCTCACCAGGCGGACGCCGTCGAACCGCCAGGCGCCGGCACTGTCCCCCGCCACCGTGCCGCTCAGCGAGAACGGGTAGTCGCGCAGGCGGCCCGCGATGCCAGGCAACTCGGCCGTCAGCGACCAGTCGCCGGCGGCGGCCTCGCCGCGCAGCCGGAGCTGTCCGCCGAGCCGGCCCTCGAGCCCCTCGCGCCACTGGCCGGGGTCGATGCCGCCCAGCGCCAGGGCGAGATCCCACCGAACGCCGTCACTCCAGGCCACCTCGCCGTTGATCCCGATGCGACCATCCAGCAGACGCCCGTCCAGCCCGAGGATCTCGGCCCCGGCGGCATCACCACGGAGCTGCGTGCGGTAGCGTCCGGCGGGGATCCCGGCGCCGCTCACCGCGACGCCGGCGTCAATGCGATACGCCGTGCCCGTACCGCTCCCCGTGACCTCGACGTCCTCGGCGACCACCGTGGGCTCGCCAGTCAGTGGCCAGGCCAGACGCCCGGCGTTGAGCGTCGCGCGCCAGGAGGGCTCCGCGGCGAGCGGCCTGACCTCGCCCTGCAGGCGCGCGGACACCGGGGCGCTTAAGTCCACGTCCAGCCCGAGCTCGGCCACCGAGCGGCGCAGCCGGGCCTGGAGCGCCAACGCCTGCCCTTCCAGCACCCCCTCGGCGCGGGCCTCGAGGTCCACGTCCAGCGGCCAGGCTCCGCGCATCGTGATGCGGCCGCTGAGCGCCGCCTCGCCCTGGGGGCTCGACGCTGCCAGCCGCTCCAGGCTCAGCATGCCGCCGGCAAAGCCGCCGGCAAGCTCCAGCCGGTCCAGGGGCCAGCGCTGGTCACCCCGGCGCACGCCCGCCTCGGCCAGGGTCAGGTCGCTGACGGTGACCGCCAGCGGCAGGCGCACCTCGGGCAGGGTGATGCCCTCCGCCGGCGCCGGGTCCGCTCCCGGCGCCGGCTCTCCGGGCTCGTCGCCGGCGTCGTCCGGCACCGGCAGGGTCACCTCGAGGCCTTGCAGGCGGGTGTCACCCACCCGCAGCTGATCGCCGGCCAGGGTGGCCGAGCTGCCCAGCCGCGCCAGACGGATCTCGGCGCCGGGGACGCTGACCTGGCTGTCGCGCAGCGCCACGGCGCGCAGCAGCACCGTCACCGGCAGGGAGAGACGTGCCGGGGCGCCCCCGGCGTCGGGCCCGTCGTCCGTGGGCGTCGAGTCCTCGGCGGACTCCACCGTCACCTGCAGGCCCTCGCTGGTGAGCCGGTCGATGCAGACGCGGGCGTCCAGCAGGCAGAGCGGGCGCCAGGCGAACCCCAGCGCATCGGCGCGCAGGCGCACGCCGCCGCCGGCCCAGGCCACCTCGCTCAGGGCGAGCCCCTCCCAGAGGCTGCCCGCGGCGACTGTGAGCTCCAGACCCGGCAGCTCGGCCTCAGCCCGGGTGGCGAGCCAGCGCGCACCGTCGGTGGTGCCCAGCAGCCAGGCGGCCGCCACCAGCGCCGCGAGCAGGAGCGCGACGAGCAACCCGGCGACGGCGCGGATCAAAACGGCGGCCCCACGGAGATGTGCACGCGGAAGGGGACGTTCTCCTCGCTGACCCCCCAGGCGAGGTCCAGCCGCACCGGCCCCACCGGCGAGAGCCAGCGCACGCCAAAGCCGCTGCCCACCTTCGCCTCCACGTTGCCGGGCTCGTCGAAGGCGTTGCCGGCATCGGTGAACGCCGCCAGACGCCAGTCCGGCAGCAGGCGGAAGCTGTATTCGATGCTGCCCGTGGCCAGGTAGCGACCACCGAGCAGCTCGCCTTCGTCATCCTCCGGCGCCAGGCTCTGGTAGGCATAGCCACGCACGCTGCGGTCACCACCGGCGAAGAAGCGCAGGGACGAGGGCACCTGGGAGAAGTCATTGGTCCCTATGCCGCCGAGCTCGGCGCGCAGCTGCAGGCGATGGCGCTCGCCGAAGCTGCGCAGCCAGTGGTTGCTGGCAGTGATTCGAAAGATGTCCACGTCCGAGAGCAGGGCCTCGGAGGCGAGCTCCACGCCGTAGTCCTGGCGGTCGCCCCAGTAGGGGTCGAGACCGCCGCGGGAGCGGGTGCGGGAGAAGGACAGCCCGGGCAGCAGCAGCGTGGTCCGGCCCTCGTCCTCACCCTGCTCGAAGCGCTCGTCCAGCCAGCGCAGGGACTGCGTCCGGGTCCAGCCGGAACGGAACTGCTGGCGGCGGCTCAGGCCCGCGGTGTAGCGCTCGCTCTCGGTGTCCTCGATATCCTCCCGCTGCCAGCCGACGCGCAGCTCCAGGCGGTCGTTCAGCGGGTCCCGCAGCGGGATCTGATAGCGGCTGGAGACATTCTGGCGCACCTGCGAGACGCGCAGGTCGTTGACCAGCGAGTGTCCCCGGTCGTTGATGTAATGCCGGGTGCCGGTAAGACGCAGGCGCGGGCCCTCGTCGGTGGAGAAGCCGATGCCGGTGCTCACCGTGGTGTCCGGACGGGCGGTGAGCTCGGCGTCGATGGGGATGCGCAGGTCCTCGGCCTCGCCGCGCCGGGTGTTGACCACGACATTGTCGAAGTAGCCGCTGTCCAGCAGGCGGCGGTTGAGCTCGGCGATGGCGCCGGCCTCGTACGGGTCGCCTTCGTCGAAGGGGACGAAGCGGCGCAGCAGCGAGGCACGGAACGGGCTGTCGGAAAAGCGCACCTCGCCGAGGCGGTAACGCGGCCCGCTGTCGAAGGCGAGACGAATCTCCGCCCAGCCGGCACCGGGATTGACGGCGATACGGGAGTCCGTGAAGCGATGCTCGAAATAGCCCCGGCTGAGCGCGAGGTTGCGCAGGGCACTCTTGCTGCGCTCGTAGGCGCCGTGGTTGAGCGGCTCGCCCTCGCGCACCGGCAGGCGTTCGCGGAGGTCCGAGAAGGCCGGGTCATCCACCGCGTCGCCGGTGATGGACACCTGCACGGCGCGCACGTTGACCCGCTCGCCCGGCTCCACCGCCACCCGCAGCGTCCACGCCTCCTCGCCACGTTCGATGTCGACTTCGATGCTGGCCTGGTAGTAGCCAAGGGCCTCCAGGGCCTGGCGCACCTGCTCGCGGCTGCGGTTGCGGTAGGTGCGGGCGGCGAGCGCCGTCTCCAGATCCACCTCGGTGTCCACGTAGGCGCGCACGTTCTCCGCCGCCTCGCCCTCGACGCCGCTCAGCACGAGCTCTACCGGCGCCGCCGCGGCCGGGGCCGGCAGCAGGGCAAGGGCGAGCAGCAGGACGACAGTCGGACGCGTTGATCTTCTCATTCAGCCCCGGCGGGCCGGGCCGGTGGGCGGTGTCCGCGCGTGCAACCGGCAAGCGGCGCCTTCCGGCGGGCGCGCTTCCCTACAGCCGCGGCGGCGCGCCCTCCCGGCTCTCACGGGCGCTCTGGCAGTCCAGGCAGCGCGCCGCCGAGGGATAGGCCCGCAGCCGCTCCAGGGCAATGGGCTCGCCGCAGTCGGCACAGCGTCCGTAGGTGCCCTCGCTCAGCCGGCGCAGGGCGGCCTCGTTGGCCTGCAGCGCGCGGATGTGACGGTCGATCTCGGCGTACTCGAGGTCCGCGAGCAGGTCGGTCACCGCGGCATCTCCAGGATCCCGCACCCGGTCCGCCATGTCCTGGTAGCGATGGGCATCGGCGGCCAGCAGCTCCTCGCGAATCTCCTCACGCAGCGCCTGCGCCTCCCTCTCGAGGGCGGCCTTGAGCTCATGCCGCTGCTCGGCAGTGAGGGTCTGGTTCATGGTCTGCCTCCTCCACTCGCGAGCCACTGGCCCACACTGACCACGTTGGGCCCCATGATATCCTCAAGCCAGCGTTCTGCACCTCCGCACACCCAACCCCGACGGGAGCACGATGACCCAGCCCGACCTCACCGGCGAGGAGCACCACTTGAATCTGCGCAATCTGCGCCTCGCCGACTATGACGACGTCAGGTCCATTATGGACCGTGTCTACCGCGGCCTCGGTGGCGCCTGGACCCGCAAGCAGTTCGCGGCGCAGATCAACCGCTTCCCCGAGGGCCAGATCTGCATCGAGGACAACGGCCGGGTGGTGGCCGCCGCCATCTCCATGATCGTCGACTACGACCGCTTCGGCGACCGCCACAAGTACGACGAGATCGTCGGCAACGGCTACCTCACCAATCACGACCCGAACGGCGACGTGCTCTATGGCGTGGACGTGTTCGTGGATCCGGACTACCGCGGCATGCGCCTCGGCCGCCGCCTCTACGACGCCCGCAAGGAGCTCTGCCGCAGCCTGAACCTGCGCGCCATCGTCGCCGGCGGGCGCATGCCCGGCTACGAGGAATACGCCGCGGAGAAGAAGCCCGAGGAGTACATCGAGCTGGTCAAGCGCCGGGAGGTCTACGACCCGATCCTCTCCTTCCAGCTCGCCAACGACTTCCACGTGCGCCGCGTGATCACCGGCTATCTGCCGGAGGACCGGGAGTCCAAGGCCTACGCCACGCTCCTGCAGTGGGACAACATCTTCTACGAGAACGAGCGCACGCCGCTCATCGGCGGGCGCAAGTCCACCGTGCGCGTGGGCACCGTGCAGTGGCAGATGCGCCGGGTGACGAACTTCGAGGACCTGATGAACAACATCGAGTTCTTCGTCGACGCCATGGCCGGCTACAACTGCGATTTCATCCTGTTCCCGGAGTTCTTCAACGCGCCGCTGCTCGCCCAGTTCAACCAGGAGGACCCGGCTGAGGCCATGCGCGGGCTCGCCCAGTACACCGGCGAGATCGTGGACGCGATGACCCGCCTGGCGGTGACCTACAACATCAACATCATCGCCGGCTCCATGCCGCTGTACGAGGAGCAGACACTGTACAACGTGGCCTATCTCTGCCGCCGCGACGGCACCACGGACTACCACTACAAGCTGCACGCCACCCCGGACGAGCGCTTCTACTGGGGCGTGCAGGGCGGCGACCAGCTCAAGGCCTTCGACACCGACGTCGGGCGCATCGGCATCCTGGTCTGCTACGACGTGGAATTCCCCGAGGCGAGCCGGATCCTGGCCGACCAGGGCATGCAGATCCTGTTCGTGCCGTTCTGGACCGACACCAAGAACGCCTACCTGCGCGTGCGCCGCTGCGCCCAGGCCCGGGCCATCGAGAACGAGTGCTACGTCGCCATCACCGGCAGCGTCGGCAACCTGCCGAAGGTGGAGAACATCGAGATCCAGTACGCCCAGGCGGCGGTGTTCTCACCCTCGGACTTCGCCTTCCCCCACGACGGCATCGTCGCCGAGTCCACCCCCAACACGGAGATGACCCTGATCGTCGACCTGGACATGGACAAGATCAAGCAGCTCCGCGAGGAGGGGTCGGTCAGGAACGCGAAGGATCGGCGGCTCGATCTGTACCGCGTTCAGTGGCTGGATCACTGAACGCGGTAGTTCAAAGTTGCAAGTTCAAAGTCCAAAGACCGGGTGGCACGTGCAGTGCTCTGAACTTGCGGTCTTTGAACTTTGAAATTCGAACTGACAACTGCTTGCCAAGCAGAAATTGCTCAGAATTTCTGCTTGGCAAGCCAAGGGATGATCCGCTCAAACGCCTCCTCGATGTTGTCCATCGAATTGGAGAAGCTGATTCGGATGGCGTTGCTGCAGGTGTCGCCGAAGGCGTCGCCGGGGATGACGCAGACGCCGGTTTCCTCGAGCATGCGCAGCGCGAGCGAGGTGCCGTCGGTGCGCGGGGGCAGCGACGGGAAGATGTAGAACGCGCCCTGGGGCCAGTAGCCGGTGAGGTGCGGCGTCTCGCTCACCAGCTGCACCACCCGGTCGCGCCGGCGGCGGTACTCGGCCACCATGTCGTCGACACAGCTGCGATCCCCCCGCAGCGCCGCCACGCCCGCCCACTGCGCCGGGGTGTTCGCCACCGTGGTGGTGAACATGTGATAGCGGCGCAGCTTCTTGATCGCACCCTGGCTGGAGATGATCCAGCCGATGCGCAGCCCCGCCATGCTGAAGGTCTTCGAGAAGCTCGAGATGGACATGACGTGATCCAGATCCGAGGTGCAGCGGATCACGCTGGGGAAGTCCATGTCGTCCAGGATCAGGTGGTCGTAGACCTCGTCGGCGAAGACGTAGACTCCGCGGTAGGCGGCCTCCTGGACGATCGCCTCCACCGTCTCCTGCGGGTAGACGGCGCCGCTCGGGTTGCTCGGCGAGTTGAGCACGATGGCGAAGGTGCGCATGCCGATGGCATCGATCACCTCCTGCGGGTCGATCTGGTGACCGTGCTCGGCGCGCGTCGGGATGATCTTCACCTCGCCGCCGTTCATGCGGATCAGCGGCGCATAGAGGACGAAGGTCGGATCGGTGACGATGAACTGCCGCCCGGGCGCGGCGGTGGCCGTCAGGGCCAGGTACATCGCCTCGGTCGCCCCGGTGGTGACGAGGAAGTTGTCTTCGGTGAGCGGGCGGTCGTAGCGCTCGCTGTAGTAGTCGCGCAGCGCCTCGAGCAGCTCCGGCAGGCCGGCGTCCATGGTGTAGCCGGTCTTGCCCTCCCGCAGGGCATCGATGTGGGCCTCGACGATGTGATCCGGCGTGGCGAAGTCCGGCTGGCCGATGGACAGATGGATGACGTCGTCCATGCCCGCCGCCGTGTTGATCATGCGGCGGATGCCGGGCATGGGGATCGCCTGCAGGGAGGGGCTGAACAGCGAGCCCGCCGCCTGATCGGACTGATCCATCTCCACCGGGTTCACCATGACCGTTACACCTCCAGCCGAACCGCAACATTCACCACCATTCCGGCGACGCTAGCGCCGGGGGCAGACCCGGTCAAGCACCGTGGAAACCCCGATCACGCGCGTGTTGACGGGCTCCAGAGGGGGTGGGTAACGTCCGCCGATATCCCGCCGCCGCCGGCGGCCTTCCGACCCACAGCACATAGGGGCCATAGCCATGCCCGAGGCACTACCCGTGGTGGCCGTGCTCACCGCCCCCGGTGAGGACCTGCCCCCTGGCATGGACGCCCTCGAGGGCGAGGCCGAGCTGCGCCATGCCACCGACGGCGCGAGCCTGCGCGCGGTGCTCCCCGGGACCCGGGTGCTGTGCGTGACCGACTTCCGCACCGACGCCCTGGGCGAGGCCTGGGACGCGGCGGACAGCCTCGAGTGGATCCACGCCACCAGCGCCGGGGTGGATGCCATCCTCACCCCCACCGTCCGCGCCAGCAATCTGCCGGTCACCAACGCCCGCGGCGTCTTCGACCGGCCCATCGCGGAGTTCGTGCTCGGCCACATCATCGCCTTCTGCAAGGACTTCCGCGGCAACCTCGAGCTGCAGCAGCGCCATGAATGGCGGCACCGGGATACCGAGCGGGTCGAGGGGCGGCGCGTGCTGGTGGTCGGCGCCGGCGCCATCGGCCGCCAGATCGCCCGCCTGTGCCGTGCCGTCGGACTCGAGGTGGACGGCATGGGCCGCAGCGCCCGCCCGGGGGACGAAGACTTCGGCGCCATCCACGCCCAGTCCGAGCTGCACCAGCGCCTGCCCGGCTACGATTTCGTGGTGGTGGCGGCGCCGCTGACGCCGGCCACCGAGGGACTGTTCGATGCCGCCGCCTTCGCCGCCATGGCCCCGGAGGCGCGCTTCATCAACATCGGCCGCGGCCCCATCGTGCGCACCGACGACCTGGTCGCCGCCCTGCGCGAGGGCCGCATCGCCGGGGCGGCGCTGGACGTGTTCGAGGAGGAGCCGCTGCCGTCCGACCATCCGCTCTGGGATCTGCCGAATACGCATCTCTCCGCGCACATGGCGGGCGATGTCATCGGCTGGCGGCGCAGCCTCTCGGAGCAGTTCATCGACAACTTCCGCCGCTGGCGGCGGGGCGATCCGCTGCGCAATCTGGTGGACAAGGAACAGGGCTTCGTGCCCTCGTCCTGAGGATCCGGCGCGGCCACTTCCCCGCCGCCTGCCGGGCGGCCACAGCCAAGCGAGAGAACGGTCATGATCGAATCCCCCCTGCTTCCGAGCCTCAGCGGCTACATCGACGGCGCCTGGTGCGAAGCCGACAGCGGCCAGCGCTTCGCCGTCAGCAACCCCGTGGACGGCGCGCATCTCGCGGACGTCGCGGCCATGGGGCCGGCCGAGACCCGGCGCGCCATCGCCGCCGCCGAGCAGGCCCTGACCCACCCGGCGAGCATCGCCCAGCGCCGCGAGTGGCTGCTGGCCGTCGACGCCGCCCTGCGCGCCCACCGCGAGGAGATCGGCCGCATCCTCTGCATGGAGCACGGCAAGCCCTGGAAGGAGGCCCAGGGCGAGGTGGACTATGCCGCCGGCTTCTTCCGCTACGCCGGCGAGCACGTCGAGGAGCTGGCCCCGCGCACCCTGGCCGAGCGCCCGAAGGACTGCACCTGGACGGTGCACTACCGTCCGGCCGGCGTCGCGGGGCTGATCACGCCCTGGAACTTCCCCATCGGCATGATCGCGAAGAAGCTCTCGGCGGCGCTGGCGGCCGACTGCGCCAGCGTGATCAAGCCCTCCTCCAAGACCCCGCTCACCATGATCGCGCTGTTCCACCTGCTGGAGCGCGAGGTGGGGCTGCCGGCGGGCAAGGTGAATCTGGTCACCGGCTCTGCCGGCCCCATCACCGATACCCTGTTCGAGGCCCCCTCCGTGCGGGTGATCAGCTTCACCGGCTCCACCGAGGTGGGCCGGGAGCTCATCAGCAAGGCCGCGCCCGGCATCAAGCGCCTGACCCTGGAGCTCGGCGGCAACGCCCCCTACATCGTGTTCGAGGACGCCGACCTCGAGCGGGCCGCCGATCAGCTCATCGGCAACAAGTTCCGCGGTGGCGGCCAGACCTGCGTCTGCGCCAACCGCATCTTCGTCCACGAGCGGGTCGCCCCTGCCTTCGCCGACAAGGTGGCGGAGCGGGTGCAGCGCATGCGGGTGGGCGACGGCCTCGAGCCGGACACGGACCTCGGCCCGCTAATCGACGAGAACGCCGTCGGCAAGGTCCGCCGCCATGTCGAAGACGCCCTGGAAAAGGGCGCGAAGCAGGTGGTCCAGGGGGATGTCTCCGGGCTCGCCGGCACCTTCTACCCGCCCACGGTGCTGCTCGACGTGCCGAGCGACGCCGCCTGCTACCGGGAGGAGACCTTCGGCCCGCTGGTGCCCATCATCACCTTCAGCAGCGATGACGAGGTGGTCGAGGCCGCGAACGATACCGACTTCGGACTCGCCTGCTACGTCTTCACCGCCGACCGCGAGCGCGGCCAGTCGGTGATCGCCCGGCTGCACTTCGGCCACGCGGCACTGAACAGCGGCACCGGTCCCACCCCGGAGGCCCCCTTCGGCGGCATGAAGCAGTCCGGCTACGGCCGTGAAGGCGGGCTCGAGGGCCTGTTCGAGTTCACCGAGGCGCAGACGGTGCCGGAGGGGTGAACGCCGCCGTGGGCGGCTAGTGACAAGGTGTGAGCTGCAAGTTGCGAGTTGCAGGTAAATCGTTGCCCGCGGCAGGCGCTCGTCGACGTTCCCGTTCTCCCCTCGCGGATCAGCCCCGGCGGCTTGAGGGCGGAGCGCAGTGGCCTCTCCCGGGACCGTAGGCGAGAGGGACCTCGCCTAGCCCGCCTATCTCACCGATTCGCGAAGCGAGGGCGTGGAGATGGCGGGCAGGACAAGGCGCGGGAGAGTCCGGGCGCGCAGGCGTACTCGACAGTACGTCGAGCACCCGGACCGAGCGCAACGCCGGACTGCCCGTCAGATCCGCGCCCGCAGCCGCGAATCGGTGAGATAGGCGGGCTAGGAGCCTACAGGGACGTGTTCACGGCGTGTCCCCGGGCGTTCCTGCCCCGCCTCGCGCCCGGCACGGCCGTTACAACGGCTCCGGAGCCGTGGGTTCCTGGCGCCGGGATTTCTGAAGCCCGTGGCTAATCAGGTGGCGCGTAGGCGGCGCGCCCTCGCGCCGAGTCTCCCGCCGGCACGGGCGCCGGGCGGTCAGCCCGTCGAGCTCTGGATCGGTGCCGCCCTGCTCCGCCCCGCGCGCAGTGAGCCCAGCGAGGCCGCCACGACGAACCCGGCCATGGCGAGCGCCAGGCCTGGCACGCTGAGGCCCACGTCAAGCAGCAGCCCGGCCAGCGCCGGCGCCACCGCCGTGCTCAGCACCATGCAGCCGTGGGCGAGGCCGCGGATGGCCCCGAGATGGGTCACGCCGTAGAGCTCCGGCCAGAGCGCCCCCATCAGCGTGCCCGCGGCGCCGACGCTGAGACCGGCGAGACCCAGATACAGCGGCGCGGCGAGCTGCCCGCCTCCCAGCGCCAGCACCAGCAGGGCCAGCGCCAGCGGCAGGAGATACACCGGCAGCAGGCGCACCGCACCCAGCCGGTCCACAAGCGGACCACTCAGCAGCAGCGCCAGCACATGGCTCACGGCAAACGCCGGGAATACCGCCGCCAGCCAGCCGAGCGTCCAGCCCTTGGCCTCGGCCACCGCCACCTGGTGGATGAACAGCGCGGTGATGACGAAGGGCGGCGCCAGCAGCGCCGGCAGCGCGGCGTAGAAGCGTGCATCCCGCAGAACCGCCCGTCGCCCCCAGTCGCCGGCGTTGCCCGTACCGGTGCCCTCGGCACGCGACCGGGGCACCGCCTCGCCGCGCAGCAGGGCCAGGGCGAGCGGCAGGCCAAGCAGCAGCAGCGCCGCGGCTATCGCCAGCCAGGCGCCACGCCAGCCGAGCCCCGCGATGAGCAGGACTGCCACGCTGGGCAGCACGGCCTCGGCCAGCGGCAGCCCGAGGGTCACCACGCTCACCGCCGTCCCCCGGCGCCGATCGAAGCGCCGCGCCACCGTGGTCTGCGCCACGTGCACCATCAGGCCCTGGCCGCACACCCGCAGCAGCAGCAGCGCGGGCAGCAGCACCCAGGCCGCCGGCGCACTGGCCAGCAGCACCGCCCCACCGGCGGCGCCCGCCAGAACCAGTGTCGTGAACAACGGCAGCGCGAGGCGATCCACGCCCCGGCCGAGAAAGATGAGCAACAGCCCGCTGATCAGCGTCGCCAGGGCGTAGACGCCGCCGAAGCCCGCGTTGGAGAGCCCGAACGCCGCCCGGATCTCGCCGCCGAACAGCGAGATGAAGAAGCTCTGGCCACTGCCCGAGAGCCCCACCAGCAGCACGCCGAAGGCGAGCAGCCGGACATGCGGCTGAAGATCAAGGACGAGGTTGCGAAAGCGACCGGGCATGGGCAGCTCACTGATCCTGAAGAAAATCATCTCCGCGTCTCAGAGCCGCAGGACGGGCCTGCGCGGGAGCGGTCTCCGCAGTCCCGGGCGCACGGGAACGCCGGCCGGAGCGGACGGTCCACGGGTAGTGTCCAGGGGGAGCCCATGCTGCACTGCGTCCATCATCCTGGCTACACCATTCCGCTGCCTCCGGGGCATCCCTTTCCGATGGAGAAGTTCCGGGTACTGCGAGAGCAGCTGTCCGGGCTGCCTGCGCACTGGCACGAGCCCGGCCCCGCGCGCGAGGAGGACCTTGCCCGGGTACACGCGCCGGCCTACCTGGAGGCCTTCCGGGAGGGCACCATCGACGAGCGTGCCCAGCGCCGCACGGGCTTTCGCTGGTCGCCGGCGCTCTACCGGCGCACCCTGCTGGAGACCGGGGGCACCGTGCTCACGGCGGCGCTGGCGCTGGAGCACGGGCTCGCCTGTAACACCGCCGGCGGCACCCACCACGCCTTCGCCGGTCACGGCAGCGGCTACTGCCTTATCAACGACCTCGCCGTGGCGGCCTGCTGGGCGCTCGCCGAGGGCGGCGCCCGGCGGGTGCTGATCGTGGACCTGGACGTCCACCAGGGAGACGGCACGGCGGTGCTGCTCGCCGACGAGCCGCGGGCGTTCACCTTCTCCATGCACTGCGCGGAGAATTTCCCTGCCCGCAAGCAGCGCAGCGACCGCGACCGCGCGCTGCGGCGGGGCACCGGCGACGAAGCCTATCTGGACGCCCTCGAGGCGGAGCTGCCGGCCCTGCTCGCCGACCCCGCACCGGACCTGGTGCTCTACGACGCCGGCGCCGACGTCCACGCCGACGACCGCCTCGGGCACCTGCGCCTGAGCGACGACGGCCTATCGCGGCGGGACGCCTGCGTGCTCGGCGCCTGCCGGCAGCGGGGCATCCCCGTGGCAGCGGTGATCGGCGGCGGCTACGACCGCGACATCCCCACCCTCGCGCGCCGCCACGCGCGTCTGCATCATGCCGCCGCGCAGGTGACGGGATGCGCGGTGGCGATGGTAAACTGACGGGGAAATATCGACTTGCGGACGGCGCCTGCAGGCGCCCGGAGTAGGCCATGCCCATGCAGAGCAACGAGCCCGTCACCTTTCTGCGCGACTGCGAGGCGGCGCTGATCCCCGCCGGGGATACGGGCACCATCCCCAAGGGCGCCGAGGGCATGATCACCCAGGCCCTCGGCGGCAGCTACACCGTCTACATCCAGGGCAACCTGTTCCGCATCGACGGCAAGGATGCCGACGCGATCGGCAAGGAGCCGGAGCCCACGCCGGAGCTGCCGGACGACGCCTCGGAGGAGGATGTCGAGCAGCTGGTCTGGGATCAGATGCGCCGCTGCTACGACCCAGAGATCCCGATCAACATCGTCGAGCTCGGGCTCGTCTACCGCTGCGACATCGGCAAGCGCGACGACGGCAGCCGCAAGGTATCCATCGACATGACCCTCACCGCCCCCGGTTGCGGCATGGGCGACATCCTCGCCTACGACGTGCGCGAGAAGGTGAAGCAGGTGCCGACGGTGGAGGAGGTCGAGGTGGAGATCGTCTTCGACCCGCCCTGGAGCTTCGAGATGATGTCCGACGCCGCCAAGCTGCAGACGGGAATGATGTAGCGGGTCCGTCTCGCGTCAGTAGCCGGTGTCCCGCTGGCCGACCGCCGCGGCGTCCTCCGGCGGCCGGCCGGCCAGCTCGTGCAGCGCCTCCACGTCGGTAAGCCGCACCTCGCGCCCCTCGGCGCTCAGCCAGCCTTGATCACGAAACCGCCGGAACAGCCGGCTCATGGTCTCCGGCGCCAGGCCCAGGTAGTTGCCGAGCTCGCTGCGGGCCATGGGCAGGCGGAAGCGCGTGGCGGACAGCCCGCGCCGGGCGAAGCGGTCGGAGAGGCTCAGCAGCAGGATGGCGAGGCGCTCCTCCGCCGTGCGCCGCGCCATGGCGAACAGCATCTCCTGATCGGAGAAGATCTCCCGGCTCATCAGCCGCAGCAGCTGGCGCTGCAGCCCGGGGATCTCGCTCGCCAGATCCTCCAGCCGCTCGAAGGGCAGCTCGCAGACGCTGGTGGTCTCCAGGGCCTCGGCGCTGCAGGGATGGCGCCAGGTGTTGATGGCATCCAGCCCCACCAGCTCCCCAGGCAGATGGAACCCGGTGACCTGCTCCTCGCCGCCCGACGAGACGGTGTAGGTCTTCAGCGCCCCGGAGCGCACCGCATAGATGGCGTGGAAGTCGTCGCCCTCGCGGTAGAGGTGGTCGTTGCGCTGCAGGGGGCGGCGCCGCTGGACGATATCATCCAGCAGGGCCACGTCGCTCTGGCTGAGGCTCACCGGGAGGCACAGCTGCACGAGGCTGCAGTTGGTACATGCGCTGCGCAGGCTGGAGACGCGGAAATCGCTCACATCGGCGCTGGTCATGGATCATCCCTGCCCTTGTATGCCGCTGCGCCGGCGCCGCGCGGTGGTACCCGGGAGGCGCCGGCAATCCCCCCATGATAGTGCCCACGTCGCTCCGGGGCCATGACAAGTCTCGGCGGCGCTGCCGCCGGCCCGGTCCGAAACGCGAGCCCGCATATCTCACCGATTCGCGCAGCGAGGGCGTGGAGATGGCGGGCAGGAGATGGGCAGCGCGGAGCCCTTCCCGAGGGAGAGTCCGGGCGCGCAGGCGTACTCGACAGTACGTCGAGCACCCGGGCCGAGCGCAACGCAGGACTGGCCGCCAGATCCGCGCCCGCAGCCGTGAATCGGTGAGATGTGCGGGCTAGCCGGCAAGCCACGCGAAGGACTGCACCACCATCCACGCCCCGGCGCCGGCGAGCACGTCATCGAGCATGATGCCGATACCGCCGCCGAGGCGCCGGTCAACCCAGCTGATGGGCCACGGCTTGGCCATGTCGAGAATCCGGAAGGCCACGAACGCCACCGGCAGCGGCCACCAGCCGGGCGGCAGGGCGATGCAGGCGAGCCAGATGCCGGTGAACTCGTCCCAGACGATGGCCGGGTGGTCGTGCACGCCGGCGGCCCGCGCCGCGGCGCCGCAGAGCCAGCAACCGAACGCGAAGGCTGCGACCACCACGAGCACCTGCACCGGCACCGGCAGCCAGAGCAGCAGCGGAACCGCCGGCAGCGCCGCCAGCGTGCCCGTGGTGCCCGGCAGACGCGGCGAGAGGCCGCTGCCGAAGCCGGTGGCGAGCAGCTGCACCGGTTCACGCAGGCGAAAGACACTCATGCCCCGCCCCCGAAATGCTGGTAGCCGCCGCCGGCGAGCTCCCGGCCCCGGGCGTCGCGCACCCGCAGGCCAGCGCCTTCGGTCACCCGCCCGATGGGCGTCAGCGGCAGGGACTGCGCTGCGGCGAGGCTGCCCAGCGCCGAATCCGCCGCCGCCGGGGCCGTGAAGCAGAGCTCGTAGTCATCGCCACCGTTGAGTGCAAGATCCACGGCGGCACGGTCTCCCGCCCAGGCGCGCAGCCGGCGGGACAGCGGCAGCCAGTCGGCGCGCAGCTCGATGCCGACGCCGCTCGCAGCGGCGATGTGCCCGGCATCCGCTGCCACGCCGTCGGAGACATCGATGGCGGCGGAGGCCACGCCGGCCAGCGCCTGGCCCAGCGCCACCCGCGGTGTCGGCCGGTGCAGGCGGCGCAGCAGCCGCGCCCAGCGCCTGTCCTCGCCGGCCCCGGACTGCCAGGCGGCGAGCCCCGCCGCCGCCTCACCTGGCCGGCCGGAGAGCCAGACCCGGTCGCCGGGCCGGGCCCCGTCCCGGCGCAGGGCCGGGCCGGCCAGACATCCGATCACCTGCACGCTGACCGTGAGCGGCCCGCGGGTAACATCGCCGCCCACCAGGGCCACGCCGTGGGCCGTGGCCAGCGCCCCGAAGCCGGCGGCGAAGCCCTCGAGCCAGGGCTCGTCGACCTTCGGCAGCGTGAGCGCCAGCAGCGCCCACTGCGGCGTCGCGCCCATGGCGGCGAGGTCGCTGAGGTTTACCGCCAGCGCCTTGTGCCCGACGTCCGCCGCCGCCGCGTCCGCCGGAAAGTGAACGTCTGCGACCAGCGTGTCGAGGGCGAGTGCCTGGGGACGCCCCGGCGCCGGCCGCACCAGCGCGGCGTCGTCACCGACCCCCAGCAGCACGTCCTCGCGGGCTGCCCCGACGTGGACGAGGTAGCGGGCGATGAGGGCAAACTCGGAGAGCGCCACGCGGCGCCTCAGCGACGACGGCGACCGAGCTCGGCGGCGCGCAGAGGCTGGTCGCGCCCGACGCGGTCCAGCACGCCGTTGATGTAGCGGTGGCTCTGCTCGGCACCAAAGGACTTGGCGAGCTCCACCGCCTCGTCGATCACCACCCGGTAGGGCACCTCCATGCGCGCCATGAGCTCATAGGTGCCAAGGCGCAGGATCGCCTTCTCCACCGGATCCAGGGTCGCCGCCGGACGGTCCAGGTAGCGGTCGTAGGCGGCATCCAGCTCCTCCACCCGGGCGATGACCTCGTGCAGCAGCTCCGTGAAGTAGTCCAGCTCCATGCGCCCGAGCCGGTACTCCTCGAGGAACTGGCGCTCGATGGCGCCGGCCTCGTGGCCGGTGAGCTCCCACTGATAGAGGGCCTGCAGCGCACGCCGGCGGGCGCGGGTGCGGCGGCGGTGGGCATGGGGCCCGGACGGGATATCGGCCACAGGCAGGCTCACAGCTGACGCAGCAGGCTGATCATCTCGAGCGCCGTCAGCGCCGCCTCCGCGCCCTTGTTGCCGGCCTTGGTCCCGGCGCGCTCGATGGCCTGCTCGATGCTGTCGGTGGTCAGCACGCCGAAGGCCACCGGCACTCCGCTCTGCATCGACAACTGCCCGATGCCCTTGGCGCACTCGCCGGCAACGTAGTCGAAGTGCGGGGTCCCGCCCCGGATCACGCAGCCGAGCGCCACCACCGCGTCGTACTCCCCGGAGGCCGCCAGCCGCTGCACCACCAGCGGCAGCTCCCAGGCCCCCGGTACCCGCACCAGCGTCAGCGCGTCATCCGCCACCCCATGCCGCACCAGCACATCCCGCGCCCCGGCCACCAGCTGCTCGACGATGAAGCTGTTGAAGCGCGTGGCGGCAAGCGCGACTTTGGCGTCCTGAGTGGTGAAAGTGCCTTCGATGATCTGCATTGTCCGTTAACTTCTGATGAGGAGTGGCAAGTTGCAAGTTTCAAGTTGCAAGCGAGAATACGGGGCCGGCAGCAGCGCCCGCTCGGCCGGCACGTCAGCGAGTTACCTGCGAAGACTCGCTGCGAGGCCTGCGATTATACGGCTCACTTCCGTGCTTCGCAGGATTAGCGGTTCCACCGAAGGCCCCGGGAGATACCCAAGATCCTGCATAAGCCGCAGCTGTGCGCGTAATTCGCCTGCTGAACCCCTCGCCACCCCGAGGAAGTAGCCAAACTCCGCTGGCGAAAAACGCTCAAAACCCTCCGCTACATTGCTGACCACGGACACCGCACTCCGTCGCGCCTGACGACAGAGATCGAAATCCTGACGCAAACACGGCTTCGTGGTCCGGTAGACGTCTACGGCCAACCTATGACCTTTCTGCCAGGCCACTAGCTCCTCAAAACCACGAATCCCTGCCATCGCACCCCCTCCTTGGGGTTACTCAAGTTGTCCGCTTGCGACCGACTCCTTCCCACTTGCAACTTGCCGCTTGCAACTTGCACCTACGTTCAGTCGGCAGCAGCCGACTGAACGTAGTCGACCACCTCCATCCCAAACCCCGACAGCGCGTGCATGCGCTTCGGGGCGGAGAGCACGCGCATGCGGCGGATGCCGAGGTCGGTGAGGATCTGGGCGCCGACGCCGTAGGTGCGGAGGTCCTGGCTGTCCTGGCTGGGGGTGCGTGGCTCGGGGGTCAGCTCGCCGTGGCGGGCCAGGGCCTGGAACTCGCGCATGCGGGCGAGGACCTCGCTGCGGTCGTCCACGCGGCGGAGCATGACCACGGCGGCGGGGGTCTCGCCGCAGCCGGCGATCTCCGCCAGGGCCTCGCGCAGGGACCAGCCCTGGTCCGGAGCCTGGGCGGCGAAGAGGTCGGAGAGGGTGTTCTCGACCTGCACCCGCACCAGCGTGGGCGAGTCCGGCTGCGGCCGGCCCTTGATCAGGGCGAAGTGCAGCGCGCCGTCGACGGTGTCCTGATAGGCGTAGAGATGGAAGCGGCCGTACTCGGTGGGCAGCTCGCAGTCCGCCACCCGCTCCACGGTGCGCTCGTTGCGGACCCGGTAGGCGATAAGGTCCGCCACTGTGCCGATCTTCAGGCCGTGCTCGCGGGCGAAGGTCATGAGATCGTCCCGCCGCGCCATGGTGCCGTCCTCGTTGAGCACCTCGACGATCACCGCCGCGGGCTCGAAGCCGGCGAGGCGGGCTAGGTCGCAGCCGGCCTCGGTGTGCCCGGCACGGGTAAGCACGCCGCCGGGCTGCGCCATGAGCGGGAAGACGTGGCCGGGCTGGACCAGGTCCTCGGGCCGCGCGTGGGGGGCGACCGCGGCCTGCACGGTACGCGCCCGGTCGGCGGCGGAGATGCCGGTGGTCACCCCCCGGGCGGCCTCGATGGAGAGCGTGAACTTGGTGCCGTGGGCGTCCTCGGAGTCGTTGACCATCAGCGGCAGGCGCAGCTGCTCGCAGCGCTCGCGGGTGAGCGTCAGGCAGATCAGCCCGCGCCCGTAGCGCGCCATGAAGTTGATATCCTCAGGCCGCACCATGGACGCGGCCATGACCAGGTCGCCCTCGTTCTCCCGGTCCTCGTCATCCAGGATCACCGCCATGCGCCCCTGGCGCAGGTCCTCGATGATCTCCTCGATACTGTTGAAGGCCATGCCTTGGTCTCCGGTCAGTCGCGTTTCGCAGCTGTGCGTTCAACACAACGACACAACGGGCACAACGATTCACAACGGGTAAAGGTCTGCATCAAAACGTTGTGCTCCATTGTGTCGTTGTGTTTCAGTCCCCCGCCGTATCGGAGCCCTCGAAACCGGCGCGGCGGAGGAGGTCGCGGGTGACGCCGGTGGCGTCCGGGTCGGCGGCGCGGTCGCCGAGCATCAGGCGCTCCAGATAGCGTGCGATGAGGTCCACCTCCAGGTTCACCGGCTGCCCCGGGCCGTAGTCGCCGAGGGTCGTCACCGTCGCGGTGTGGGGCACGATGTTGACGTCGAACTCCGCGCCGTTCACGCCGTTCACGGTGAGGCTGACGCCGTCCACGCAGATCGACCCCTTCTCGGCGATGTAGCGGGCGAGCCGCGCCGGCGCGCGGAATCGCCAGCGCTCGGAACGCCCGTCCGGCTCCCGGGCCCGCACCTCGCCGACGCCGTCCACATGCCCGCTCACCAGGTGCCCGCCGAGGGGGGTGGCGAGCGTCAGCGCCGTCTCCAGATTGACCCGGTCGCCCTGGCCGAGGCGGCCCAGAGTGGTGCGCTCCAGGGTTTCCACCGAGACGTCGGCGGCGAAGTGCGGCGGGGCGACGGTGACCGCGGTAAGGCAGACACCGTTCACGGCGATGCTGTCCCCGATGCGCACGGCACCGAGGTCAAGCCCCTCCGCGGCGATGGTGAGGCGGCAGTCGCCGCCGGTACGCTCGCTCGCGGCCAGGCGACCCGCTGCCTGGACGATACCGGTGAACACTCAGCCCTCCTCCGCCGGGCGCAGCCGAGCGATCAGGCGCAGATCCTCCCCCACCCGGCGCTGGTCGGTAACGGTCAGCGCCAGGCGCTGACTCATCTGCTCGAGACCCGCCAGCGCCAGCAGCGGCCGCCCCTCGTGGCCCATGAGATGGGGCGCGAGATAGATGATGAGCTCGTCGACCAGGCCCGCCTGCAGGAGTGCACCGGAGAGCGTCGGTCCCGCCTCCACCAGCACCTCGTTCACCTCGTCGGCGGCCAGGGCCCGCAGCGCCGCCGTCAGCTCGACGCGGCCGTCGTCACCCGCGGCCACCTGCTGCAGATGCGCGCCGGCACGGACCAGGGCCTGCTCCCGAGGCGGCATTTCGCCCACATGCAGCAGCGTGACGCCGCCATCGTCCCGCAACAGGCGAGCCTCCGTGGGCGTACGCAGATGCGAGTCCAGCACCACCCGCCGGGGCGCCAGGAACGGGCCGTCCACATCGCGGGCGGTAAGCCGGGGATCGTCGGCGATCACGGTGTCGACGCCGGTGACGATGGCGCCGCTCGCCGCCCGCCAGCGGTGGACGTCACGCCGCGCCGCGGCACTAGTGATCCAGCGGCTCTCGCCCGAGGCCATGGCGGTGCGGCCGTCGAGGCTCGCGGCCACCTTGCACCTTACCCAGGGCAGGCCGCCGCGCATGCGGCGCATGAAGCCGGCGTTCAGGGCCTCGGCGGCCTCGGCCATGAGCCCGCCGGCGACGGCGACCCCGGCCTCCCGCAGGCGCTCGACGCCCCGGCCGCCCACCCGCGGATTCGGGTCTCCGGCGCCGATCACCACGCGGGCTACCCCGGCCTCGATCAGCGCATCGGCGCAGGGCGGCGTACGCCCGTAATGGCTGCAGGGCTCGAGGGTGACGTAGGCGGTGGCACCGCGGGCGGCGGCCCCCGCCGCCTCCAGCGCCAGCACCTCGGCGTGGGGGCCGCCGGCACGCTCATGCCAGCCCTCGCCGACGGCCTCGCCGTCGCGCACCAGCACGCAGCCTACCCGCGGGTTGGGGTCGCAGGTCCAGCGGCCACGCTCGGCCAGCCGCAGCGCCCGGGCCATCCAGGCGTGATCCTGCGCGCTGAAGCCGCTCACGGGGTGTCGTCGCCGTCGTCCGGCAGCAGGCCGATCTGGCGGCGGCGGGCCTCCGCGTCCGGCATGCGCTCCAGGCCGTCGATCACCTCGCGGAAGGCGCTCACGTCCTCGAAGCTGCGGTAGACCGAGGCGAAACGCACATAGGCCACCTGGTCCAGGTCCCGCAGCTCCTCCATCACCCACTCGCCGATATCGCTCGCCGCCACCTCGCGCTCGCCGGCGGCGCGGATCCGCTGGCGGATGCGGCTGATGGCCGCCTCCACCGCCTCCGTGGCCACCGGTCGCTTCTCCAGCGCCCGCAGCAGGCCGGTCCGCAGCTTGCCGTCGTCGAACAGCACGCGGGTGCCGTCGCGCTTGATGACCCGCGGCATCACCAGCTCCGCGGACTCGTAGGTGGTGAAGCGCACCCCGCAGCCTGCGCACTCCCGCCGCCGGCGCACCTGTTCGCCCTCGCCGGCGAGGCGGGAGTCGATGACCCGGGTGTCCTGGGCCTGGCAGAAGGGGCAACGCATGCCGGCTCCGCGGGGCCTCAGGCCGCCTCGTAGACCGGGAAGCGGTGGCAGATGGCCAGCACCTTGTCCCGCACCGCGCTGATCACGGCCTCGTTCTCCGGCTCGTCGAGCACATCGCAGATCCAGTTGGCGAGCTCGCGGCTCTCCGCCTCGCCGAAGCCGCGGGTGGTGATCGCCGGCGTGCCGATGCGCAGCCCCGACGTCACGAAGGGGGACTGCGGGTCGTTCGGCACGGTGTTCTTGTTCACCGTGATGTTGGCCGAGCCGAGGGCGGCGTCGGCGGCCTTGCCGGTGAGCCCCTTGTCCACCAGATCCATAAGGAACAGGTGGTTGTCGGTGCCGCCGGAGACCACCTTGTAGCCGCGGTCCTGCATGGTCCCGGCCATGGCCCGGGCGTTGGCGATAACCTGCTCCTGGTACTCGCGGAACTCCGGCTCCAGGGCCTC
Organism: Spiribacter halobius; assembly: GCF_020883455.1. NCBI lineage: Bacteria > Pseudomonadati > Pseudomonadota > Gammaproteobacteria > Chromatiales > Ectothiorhodospiraceae > Sediminicurvatus > Sediminicurvatus halobius. The sequence goes on from NZ_CP086615.1 coordinate 3,119,582, forward strand.
CTTGAAGGCCACCGCCTTGGCGGCGATGACGTGCATCAGCGGCCCGCCCTGGGTGCCCGGGAAGACCAGCGACTGCAGCTTCTTGGTCACCTCCGGGTTCTCGCGGGCGAGGATCAGCCCGCCGCGGGGGCCGCGCAGGGTCTTGTGGGTGGTGGTGGTCACCACGTCCGCATGGGCCACCGGGCTCGGGTAGACACCGGCGGCCACCAGGCCGGCGACATGCGCCATGTCCGCGACGAGGTAGGCGTTCACCTCGTCGGCGATGGCGCGGAAGCGCGCCCAGTCGACCACCCGCGAGTAGGCGGAGAATCCGGCGACGATGAGCCTCGGCCGGTGCTCGCGCGCCAGGCGCGCGACCTCGTCGTAGTCGATCTCGCCGGTGTCGGTGTTCAGGCCGTACTGCACGGCGTTGAAGATCTTGCCGGAGAAGTTCGGCTTGGCGCCGTGGGTCAGGTGCCCGCCGTGGTCGAGGCTCATGCCGAGCAGGGTGTCGCCGGGCTTCGCCAGCGCCAGGAACACGGCCAGATTGGCCGAGGAGCCGGAGTGCGGCTGCACGTTGGCATAGGCCGCGCCGAAGAGCGCCTTCGCCCGCTCGATGGCGAGCCGCTCGCCGACGTCGACGAACTCGCAGCCGCCGTAGTAGCGCTTGCCCGGATAGCCCTCGGCGTACTTGTTGGTCAGCACGCTGCCCTGCAGCTCCAGTACCCGGGGGCTGGCGTAGTTCTCCGAGGCGATCAGCTCGATGTGCTCTTCCTGCCGACGGCGCTCGCGGTCGATTGACTCGGCGAGCTCCGGGTCGAAACCGGCAACGGTCATGGTGCTGGAGAACATGGCGGTCCCTCTCGAAAAGGTGCTGGAAATTCGGTGCCTTTCCGGGCAGTTTTAACGCCTCTGCCGCCGGCCGTTCACGCGGCCCGGCGACAGGCCGTGGCGGTCGCGGCATGGCCGCGGAAAAGGTCACAATGATAAAGGATCAGGGGCTCTGGTGCATGTGCCGCCGGGCATCGGGCGCAGCGGGAAAACAGCATGTCGGTAGCGAAAACGCGACGCCGCCCGCGCAGCTGGGTAGGCTGGCGCGAGTGGGTCGGCCTTCCGGCCCTCGGCATCGAAGCCATCAAGGCGAAAGTGGACACCGGGGCCGCCACGTCCTGCCTGCACGCCATCCACGTGCGGCGCTACCGCGGCCCGGAGGGCGAGCGGGTGCGCTTTCAGGTCCATCCGCTGCAGCGGCGCACGGACATCACCGTCCACTGCGACGCCGCCCTGCTCGGCGACCGGGTGGTCACCAGCTCCACCGGTCACCGCGAGCGCCGGCTGGTGGTGCGCACGCCGCTGGCCATCGCCGGCCGACGCTTCGCCATTGAGCTGACCCTGACCAACCGCGATAGCATGGGCTTTCGCATGCTGATCGGCCGCCGGGCCATGAAGGGCCGGCTGCTGGTCGACCCCGGCGCCTCCTATCTGGCCGGCGCCGCGGACAGTGAGGCGCCGCGGCGCCAGCTCCGCTCACCCTGAATCCACCACCGGGAGCCGCCTCGGATGCCCAATCCGCTGAACATCTACGTCCTCTCGCGCAACGCCCGGCTCTACTCCACCCGGCGCATCGTCGAGGCCGGCCGCGAGCGTGGGCACACGGTGCGGGTCATCGATCCGCTGCGCTGCTACGTGAAGATCAGCGCCCACCGCCCCGAGGTGCACCTCAAGGGCGAGATCCTGCCGGCGCCGGACGCGGTCATCCCCCGCATCGGCGCCTCGGTGACCTTCTACGGCACCGCCGTCCTGCGCCAGTTCGAGATGATGGGGGTGTTCCCGCTGAACGAGTCGGTGGCCATCAGCCGCTCGCGGGACAAGCTCCGCTCCCTGCAGCTCCTCGCCCGCCGCGGCATCGGCCTGCCGGTGAGCAGCTTCGCGTACTCCCCGGACGACAACGCCGACCTGATCAGCATCGTCGGCGGCGCGCCCCTGGTGCTGAAGCTGCTGGAGGGCACCCAGGGCAAGGGCGTGGTGCTGGCCGAGACCAACAAGGCCGCGGAGAGCGTGATCGACGCCTTCCACGGCCTCAACGCCTATTTCCTGGCCCAGGAGTTCATCAAGGAGGCCAACGGCGCCGACATCCGCTGTTTCGTGGTGGGCGAGAAGGTCATCGCCTCCATGATGCGCCAGGCGAAGGAGGGCGAGTTCCGCTCCAACGTCCACCGCGGCGGCAGCGCCAAGCCCATCCGCATCACCCCCGAGGAGCGCTCGGTGGCGACCCGCGCGGCCAGGATCATGGGCCTCAACGTCGCCGGCGTGGACATCATGCGCTCGGCCCACGGCCCGGTGGTGCTGGAGGTCAACTCCTCCCCCGGCCTCGAGGGCATCGAGGGCGCCACCGGCAAGGACATCGCCGGCAGCATGATCCAGTTCATCGAGAAGTTCGGCAAAGCCGGACGCACCAAGACCCGCGGCAAGGGATAGTTGCCCTGCGCCACGGCATTGAGGAAGACAACCGCAAAGGCGCGAAGATCGCGAAGGATTCGCGAAGAACACCAGAATGGGATGCCCCTGTAAGCTTTAAGGGCAGCCGTGCGTGCCCCGCTTGCGTGGTCGTCCGGTCCGAACCTTTGGCGGGGCGCAACCGCTAACCGTCTTCGCGTCCTTTGCGCCTTTGCGGTTATTCCCCGCTTTCCCCATCGACCCGCATGCCGACATTGGCAAGCTCCTCGCGCATGGCCTCGTCCTCCAGCAGGGCCCGGAAGCGGGCCACTGCGGGGCGGTCCCAGCGGGACTCGGGGACGAGGAAGTCGTAGTGCTCGTCGCGCAGGGGGTCGAAGGCGAGACCGTAGGCCGCGGCCACCGGCGCGATGGTCACGCCCCAGTCCGCCCGGCCCTGGGCGACGGCGGCGGCCACCGCGTTGTGGGAGGCGGGCTGCACGCCCCAGCCGGGGGGCTGCCAATCACCGAGCAGCCGGTCCACCAGCACCCGGGTGCCGCTGCCGGCGTTGCGGTTTACCATCACCAGCGCCTCGTCCGCGCGCAGACGGGTCTGGAGCGCCGTCCCCGCGAGCCCGGCGAGACGCTCGTCATCGGCGCGGTAACAGATGCCCTGCCGGCGCCGGTAGCCGGGCAGCAGGCGCACCCCGTCCGGCAGCCAGGGCCGGTTGTAGGTGTCGGTCTCCGGGTCCAGCAGGTGCACGCCGGCAACGTCGCAGTCCCCCCGGCGCGCCGCCTCGACGCCGCCCAGGCTGCCCACGTGCAGCGAACGCACTGCGTAGCCCTCCCGTCGCAGCCGGGCCAGCATGCGATCCAGCCCCACGCAGTGGCTGCCCACGGCCACGACATCAGGCAGCTCCTGGGCCTCATCCAGGCAGTACACGGTGACCTCGCTGCCGGCGGCGAGCCCGCGGCTGCGCTCGCCGGCGACGATGAAGCCATCGGCCCGGCTGAAGGTGCTCACCGCCCCCGAGCCCTTGGGGATCGGGTAGGCCGCGAGGCCGCCCGACGCGTCCGGCAGCAGGCCCACCATGTGGTATTCGGCCCGCCCGAGCTCCGAAGGCAGCGCGAGCGGCAGCGTCGCCCGCCGGCGTGAGCGCATCGCCTCGCGCCGCCCGGCCATCGCGCGCAGCACCGGTGCCACGAACTCCTGGAAGGTAAAGATCGCCGAGGTGGGGAAGCCCGGCAGCAGCACCACCGGCCGCCCGCGGGTGACCGCGAGGCAGAGCGGCTTGCCCGGCTTCACGGCGACGCCGTGGACCACGATCCCCGGGTCGTCCCAGTGGCCCGCCACGCGGTGGGCGATGTCCCCCTCCCCCTTCGAGGTGCCGCCGGAGAGCAGCACCATGTCCGCCGCCAGTGCCTGCTCGATGGCGGCCTGCAGGGCGGCCTCGTCATCGCGCACGATACCGAGCGCCCAGGGCTCGCCGCCGTGCTCGCGCACCGCGGCCGCCAGAATATGGCCGTTGGAGTCGTAGACGCCGCCGTCCCGCGGCGGCTCGCCTGGGGCGAGCAGCTCATCGCCGGTGGAGAGAATGGCCACCCGCGGCCGCCGCCAGACCGGTACCTCGCCGGTGCCGGTGGCCGCCAGCAGGCCGATCTCGCGGGAGCCGAGGGGCTGGCCCGCGAACAGCACCGACTCGCCGCGGGCGATGTCGGCGCCGGCGTGGGTGACGAAGGCGCCGGGCGCCGCCGGCCGCGTCACGGCCACCCCGGCGCCGGCCCGGTCGCTGTGCTCGAGCATGACCACCGCGTCCGCCCCGCGCGGCAGCATGCCGCCGGTGGCAATGGGCGTGGCGGTGCCCGGGGCGACCTCAACCCCGGGCACGATGCCGGGCGTGAGCAGCTCGGCGTTCAGCGCAAGCTGCACCGGCGCGTCCTCCGCGGCGTCCTCGGTGTCCGCTGCACGCACGGCAAAGCCGTCGACATTGGCGCGATCGAAGCCAGGCACGTCCACCGCAGCCGCCACGTCGTCGGCGAGCACGCGCCCGAGTGCGGTCTCCAGGGCCACCGTCTCGACGCCGAGCGGCGCCGGCACGAAGGCCGCACGCAGGCGCGCCAGGGCCTCCTCACGACTTACCGCCCGCAGGAACTGGCGCTGCTCCGGCGCCCCGTCAGACATTCCGGCTCTCCTCCAGCCACGCCACGGTCACCATCTCACCGGCCGCGTGGCCCTCGCTCTCCTCCGCCACCACCATCACGCCGGCCAGGCGCGCCGGCGGCAGCACCGCGTCCCGCGGCAGCGGCACCACGCCGTCCCCCGCCCGCGCCAGGGGCACCAGCTCGGTCACGCCCAGCGGCGAGCTCAGCTTGCGGCCCAGGCGTGCGACGCCCGACGCCGGCGGCGTCAGTCCGAGCCGCGCCCCGAGCAGCAGCCACAGGGCGCAGAACGCCGGCCACGGCTGCCCGGGCACGCCGAGCACCCGCAGCGCTCCCAGCTGCCCGAGGCGTGTGCCCAGGCCCGGCTGCATGGCCACGCCCCGGGCCACGAGCCCGTCGTGGCGCGCCAGCAGCCCGGCCAGGGGGTCGTCCGGTACCTCGCCGCTGCCGCCGAGGGCGACGATCAGCCCGGGCGGGGCGTCCGCGGCCAGCGAGGCCTCGAGGCCGCCGTCCACGATGCGTACCTCGATACCGGGTTGCTGCAGCAGCCGCGCCACCAGCGTCCCCGTCAGCGACGCCGTGGCTGCCCCGTCGATGACGGTCAGCGTCACCGGCAACGGCGCCTGGCAGGCCAGCTCCCGGATTCCGAGCGCGCCCAGGCGGGCCGCCGCCAGGGGACTCAGCCGCTCGCCAGCGGCCAGCAGCCGGTCGCCCGGGGCGATGTCGGCACCGGCTCGCCTGACGCCCTCCCCCGCCGCCACCGGTGTGCTCAGGGTCACGCCCTGCTCGTCGACGGCGGCGATGCCGGCAGGCACCACCGCGTCACTGCCGCGTGGCAGGGCCTCCCCGGCGGCGATCCGGCGGGCACGCCCCTGTGACCAGCCCAGCCGCACCGGGCTGTAGACCCCCGCGCCCTGGGTATCCGCCGCCGCCACGGCAACGCCGTGCTCACGGGCGCTCGGCTGCGAGGGCCAGGGGGCGTCGGCCGTGACGTCCGCGGCGGCGACGCACCCGATCGCCTCCGACAGCGGCACGCTCCGGGCCGCCGCCGGCGGCCAGTGCGCCGCGAGCCAGGCCCGCGCCTCTTCCACGCCCAGAAGCTCGTCGCCGCTCATGTCCCTCGGTCCGTCCGCCATGGGTTACGCACCAGCCCGGGGCATGCCCGAGCGGCGCGGCCCGATAGCTTACAAGCTTCAAGGCCGACCGCGCCCTACAGGATGGGCCGTCAGCCGGCCCTCGCCAGTAGGCCATCTCCGCGCAGGCCGCGGCGGCGGGTACGGCGAACGCCTGGCGCCGGGGCCTCACTCGGCGTTGGGAGTGAAGAGCTGCTGCCCACGCAGGCGATAGGCACCGATGGCCTCCTGGCCCTCCTCGGAGACGAGCCAGTCGTGCCACTCCTGGGCGAGCTCGTGGTTGATGTCGTGACGCTCCGGGTTCACCAGGATGCTGCCGTACTGATTGAAGAGGATCTCGTCACCCTCATAGACGATCTCCAGGTTCTGGCGGTTGTCGAAGCTGATCCAGGTGCCCCGGTCCGCCAGCGTGTAGGCATCCATGCCGGCGGCGGTATTGAGCGTCGCGCCCATCCCCGAGCCGAGCTCGCGGTACCAGCGCCCGGCGGGTTCGATGCCGGCCTCGGCCCAGATCGAGAGCTCCTTCTTGTTGGTGCCGCTGTCGTCGCCGCGGGAGGCGAAGGGGGCCTCGGCCTCGGCGATGCGCCGGAAGGCCTCGACCGCGGAACCCGCCCCGCCGGCATCCGCCGGATCCTCCGCCGGGCCGACCACGATGAAGTCGTTGTACATCACCTCGCGGCGGTCGACGCCGCAGCCCTCGTCGACGAACTCGCGCTCGGCATCCGGCGCGTGCACCAGCACGGCGTCGGCATCGCCACGGCAGCCGATCTCCAGGGCCTGGCCGGTGCCCACCGCCACCACGCGGACCTCGATGCCGGTGGCCTCCTCGAACTGCGGGATGATGGACTCGAACAGCCCCGAGGACTCCGTGGAGGTGGTGGAGGCCACGGTGATGGCCCCCCGGTCCTGGGCGGCCGTGCCGGCAGCGAGGCCGAGGGCCAGGGCCCCCGCGGTCAGTGCGGATACGGTCATGGACGGGCGGGACATGGATTCTCCTCCCATTGCCGTTGGCTGCGATTGCCGCCGGGGCCAAGCTCCCCGGCGAGGAAGTGACGGCCCGAGGCGGTCTCGGGCCGGCTGAGAAAACGCTCGGCGGGGCCGCGCTCGACGATGCGCCCGCCGTCGAGGAAGACCACCTCGTCCGCCAGGCGACGCGCCTGGCCGATGTTGTGCGTGGTCATCACGATCTTGGTGCCGGCCTCGTGGAAGCGCTGCACGGCCACCTCCACCGCCTGCGTCGCATGCGGGTCCAGCGCCGACGTCGGCTCGTCGAGGAACAGGATGTCCGGGCGCAGCACCCAGGCCCGCGCCAGCGCCAGGCGCTGCTGCTCGCCGCCGGAGAGCACGCGGGCGGTGCGGCCCGCGAGGGACTCCAGCCCCACCAGGGCCAGCGCCTCCTCCGCCCGGCGGCGGCGCTCGCGCCGGCGTATGCCGCGCAGGGCGAGCGCATAGGTGATGTTGGCGAGCACCGAGCGGCGCAGCATCACCGGGCGCTGGAAGACCATGGCCTGACGCCGGCGCACGGCCTTGGCCGTCGGAGCGCCGGCGTCGCCGCAGCGCACCTCGCCGTCGCTCGGCACCAGCAGGCCGTGGCAGAGCCGCAGCAGCAGGCTCTTGCCGGCGCCGTTCGGGCCCATGATCACGGTGCGGGGTCCGGCCCCCAGGGTGAGATCCACGGGCCCGAGCAAGGCGCGCCCCTGCCGGCGGAAGCTGGCGCCGCTGAGCCGCAGCGGCAGCGTCGCGACGTCAGCCATGGCGGCGCCTCGCGATCTCGCCCACGCCGTAGGCCAGCGCATTGATCAGAATCGTCAGCGTCATCAGCACGATGCCGAGCCCCAGCGCCAGCGGCAGATTGCCCCGGTTGGTCTCAAGGGCGATGGCGGTGGTCATCACGCGGGTGAAGCCATCGATATTGCCGCCGACGATAAGCACTGCCCCCACCTCCGCCGAGGCCCGGCCGAAGCCCGCCAGCAGCGCGGTCACCAGGCTGAAGCGGCCGTCCCAGAGCAGGGTCGGGATCGCACGCAACCGCCCGGCGCCCAGGGAGACGAGCTGCTCCCGGTACTCCTCCCAGAGATCGCTGACGAACTGGCGAGTGAGGGCCGCGACGATGGGGAAGATGAGCACCGTCTGCACGATGACCATCGCCGTCGGGGTGAACAGCAGCCCCAGCGGGCCTAGCGGCCCGACCCGCGAGAGCATCAGATAGATCAGCAGCCCGGCCACCACGGGCGGCAGCCCCATGAGGGCATTCAGCAGCACGATCACGGCGGTGCGGCCGGGAAACCGGAACAGCGCCACCGCCGCACCCACGGGCAGGGCCAGGACACTCGCAATGAGCACGGCGGTGAGGCTGACGCGGAGCGATAGCCCCACGATCTCCACCAGCTCCGGGTCGGCCTGCAGCATCAACCGGAAGGCCGTGGCAAACGCCTCGTCCAAGTCCTCTCTCCCTCCTGCGAAGCGGATGCGCTGGATTGCCCGCCAGATCCACGCCCGCAGCCGTGAATCGGTGAGGTATGCGGGCCAACTGCAGTCTATGCGTATTGCCTACACGCGATAGGCTGTCTGGAAATTCATGCCGGATTCTGCAACGCTGCCGGTATGGAGCTCATGACGACCCGGGAGGTGGCCGATTACCTGCGGCTCAAGGAGCGCAAGGTCTATGACCTGGTCCGCCAGGGGGCGATGCCGTCGGTGCGCTTCTCCGGCAAGCTGCTGTTCCCCCGCTCGGCCATCGATCTCTGGGTGCTGAGCCACCTCGAGGGGGACCAGGCGCGGGCCGCTCCGCCCCCGCCGGTGTACGCGGGCAGCTCGGACCCGCTGCTGCAGTGGGCGCTGCGCGAGGCCGGCACCGAGCTCGCCCAGCTCTGCCACGGCAGCGGCGATGGGGTGGCACGGTTGCTGAACGGCCACGCGCAGTTGATCGGCCTGCATGTGGTCAACCCCGCCAGCGGCGGCTTCAACGAGCCGGCCCACTGCGGGCTCGGCGGCCTGCGGGACCTGGTGATGCTGCGTTGGGCCACCCGCCGCCAGGGCCTGGTGCTGCCGGCGGGCAACCCGCGCCGGATCACCGGCATCGGCGACCTCGCGGCACCGGAGCTCCGCGTGGTCCACCGCCAGCGAGGCGCCGGCGCCGAGGGTCTGCTGCACCATCTGTTGACCCAGGCCGGTATCGACCCCGGGTCCCTGGACGACCGGGGCCCCACGGCCCTGGACGAGGACGACCTCGCCGCCGAGGTGGGCAGCGGCCGCGCCGACTGCGGCCTCGCCGTCGAGGCCTCGGCCCGCCGCCACGGCCTCGACTTCATCCCCCTCGCCGAGGAGCGCTTCGACCTGGCCCTGCGCCGCCGCAGCTACTTCGAGCCCCCGATGCAGAGACTGATGGCGTTCGTGCGCACGGACGCGTTCCGTGAAAAGGCGGCAGAGATGGGCGGTTACGATGTCAATGAGTGCGGGGCGGTGAGGTACAACGCCTGACGACGCAGTAGCGCCATAGTTCAAAGTCCTCAGTTCAAAGTTCAACCTGATTACGTACCTGCTTCAGCGCTTCCTCCGCGACCTCGCGGGTGCGAAATCGGCCGTGCCCGGGGCGGAGCGGGGCGGGAGCCCCCGGGACACGCCGTAAATCCATCCCTGGAGGCTCCACTGCGGCATCCCTGCCGCAGAGGGTCCCGGGCGCTCCCGCCCCGCTCCGCCCTGCCGGCGCTGTGACCCGCCGCCGCGTAACGATGGCTGGCGCAGCTACGTAATCAGGAAGTTCAAAGCCGGACTGGGCCGAGTGCCGTCGATCGCGCCGCGGCGCGCACGCGCAGCACAGCGGCCGACCGCACTTTGAACGTTGAACTTTGAACCTTAAACTGCGCCATTACGGCACGGCGAAGCCGAAAGCCACCTCCCTCCATCAGCCGACTCGCCAACCGCAAGGCACGAACATAAGCATGGCGCAATACATCTACACCATGAACCGGGTGGGCAAGGTCGTCCCCCCGAAGAAGCACATCCTCAAGGACATCTCGCTGTCCTTCTTCCCCGGGGCGAAGATCGGCGTGCTCGGCCTCAACGGCTCCGGCAAGTCGACCCTGCTGCGGATCATGGCCGGGCTGGATACCGAGATCGAGGGCGAGGCGCGGCCGCAGCCGGGAATCAACATCGGCTACCTGCCCCAGGAGCCGGAGCTGGATCCGGCGAAGGACGTGCGCGGCAACGTCGAGGAGGGCGTCGCCGAGGTCAAGGCGCTGCTGGATCGCTTCAACGAGGTCTCCGCGCAGTTCGCGGACCCGGACGCCGACTTCGAGGCGCTCATGGCCGAGCAGTCCAAGCTGCAGGACCGCATCGAGGCCGCCGGCGCCTGGGACCTGGACCGCCAGCTGGACCAGGCCGCCGACGCCCTGCGCCTGCCGCCGTGGGAGGCCGACGTCAGCAAGCTCTCCGGCGGCGAGAAGCGCCGGGTGGCGCTCTGTCGGCTGCTGCTATCCAACCCGGACATGCTGCTGCTGGACGAGCCCACCAACCATCTGGACGCCGAGTCCGTGGCCTGGCTCGAGCGCTTCCTCGCCGAGTTCCCCGGCACCGTGGTCGCGGTCACCCATGACCGCTACTTCCTCGACAATGTCGCCGGCTGGATCCTCGAGCTCGACCGCGGCCAGGGCATCCCGTGGCAGGGCAACTACAGCTCCTGGCTGGAGCAGAAGGAAAAGCGCCTGGCCCAGGAGGCGCGCGAGCAGGCGGCCCACCGCAAGGCCATGCAGGCGGAGCTCGAGTGGGTGCGCTCCAACCCCAAGGGCCGGCAGTCCAAGAGCAAGGCGCGGCTGAAGCAGTTCGACGAGCTGCAGTCGAAGGAATTCCAGAGCCGCAACGAGACCAACGAGATCTACATCCCGCCCGGCCCGCGGCTGGGCAACAAGGTGGTGGAGGCGGATCAGGTTCGCAAGGCCTTCGGCGACGCGCTGCTGGTGGACGACCTCTCCTTCAGCGTGCCGCCGGGCGGCATCGTCGGCATCATCGGTCCGAACGGCGCCGGCAAGACCACCCTCTTCCGCATGATCGTCGGCACCGAGCAGCCCGACAGCGGCAGCATCACCCTCGGCGAGACGGTGGACCTGGCCTACGTGGACCAGAGCCGCGATCATCTCGACGACAGCAAGACGGTCTGGGAGGAGATCTCCGGCGGCCACGACATCCTGCAGGTGGGCAAGTACGAGGTGCAGTCACGGGCGTACGTCGGCCGCTTCAACTTCAAGGGCGCCGACCAGCAGAAGCGCATCGGCGACCTCTCCGGCGGCGAGCGCAACCGCGTGCACCTCGCGAAGCTCCTGCAGCGCGGCGGCAACCTGCTGCTGCTCGACGAGCCCACCAATGACCTGGACGTGGAGACCCTGCGGGCGCTGGAGGAGGCGCTGCTGGTCTTCCCCGGCTGCGCCATGGTCATCTCCCATGACCGCTGGTTCCTGGACCGCATCGCCACCCACATCCTCGCCTTCGAGGGTGACAGCCACGTGGAGTGGTTCGAGGGCAACTACCAGGAATACGAGGCCGACCGCCGCCGCCGTCTCGGCGACGAGGCCCTCAACCCGCACCGGATCAAGTACCGGCGGCTGGCGGGGTAGGCGCCCGGCTCCGCCGCTTCAACCGTAGGTCGGCAAGCGCGCAGCGCTCGCCGAAAGCCGCGCGAAGCGCGGCCGGGTGACTCGCCTGCCAACGTGTCGGGGCCGGCCTGGTGTCCGGGGCGGCCCGGAACGCGCCGTGGCTGATCCGCGGTAAACAGGAATCCGGGATGTCGCACGCGGCTTCGCCGCGCACGACCTACCGCTTTCTGCGGCATCCCTGCCGCAGAGGGTCCCGTCGGGAGGCACACGGCTACTGCCTCGCGGCCGCTGGTGGCCGCCGCCGCGGGCTGCGGGACCGCCGTAGGTCGTGCGCGGCGAAGCCGCGTGCGACGCTCTTCCCGCGGTAGGCGAGCGCCCGGCGCTCGCCGGCAACGGACGCTTCAGAAGCTCGCCCGCACGGCCTCGATGGCTGGCTTGCCGTCTGCCGTCTCGACGCCCTCGAGCCAGCCCTCGACCACGTCCAGGTTGTTGCCGATCCACTCGGCGGCCACCGTCTCCGGGTCGCGCTCCTCGTAGTCGTACTCGTGGATCCACACGCTCTGGGCCTCCGTGGGCACCAGGAACTGCTCGAGGAAGCGTGCCGCGTTGGGATGGCTCGCCGGCCAGCCGGTGCGGACCATCGTATAGACGGTGGTCTCCAGGTCGGCAATCTCGCTGCCCTCGTCGTCGCTGAGGAAGCGAATGTCGTGGCGCACGTTCATCCAGTGGGGGCGCCAGCCGTGGAAGACCACCGGCTCGCCGCGGTCCACCGCACGCTGCACCTGGGCCATCATGCCGGCCACGCTGCTCGGCACCACCTGCCAGTCGCCCAGACCCTTGTAGTCGTTCTCCACGGCGGCACGGAAGGCACGGGTCATGCCGGCACCGGGCTCGATGGCGTAAATGGTGCGGTCGAAGCGCTCACCGTTGGCCACCAGGGCCTCGACGCTGGTCACGCCGCTGTCGTAGACATCGGCGGTGACCGCCAGACCCTGGACGGCACCCTCGAGGTTGACGGCGAACTGCTCGGCGGCATTGTCCTCCAGCAGCGGCTGCACCATGCCCTCGTGGGCGGGCATCCAGGCACCGAGGGAGACGTCCACGTCACCCTGACGCAGGCCCTGGTAGATCACGGAAGTGGAGAGCTCGCGGGTTTCGGCGGGATAGCCCATGGCCTCCAGCAGCTGGGTAGCGACCTGGGTTTTCACGGTCACGCCGGGCCAGGACTGAACGCCGAAGCGCACGGGCTCCTCGCCCTGGGCATGGACGCTGCCGGCGGCAACGCCGAAGGCGAGCGCGAGGACGGTGAGGAAACGATAGCGGATTCGGAGGTTCATGCATTGCTCCTCGGTAGCCGAACATAGGGCAGGCCGGCTCCTGGCCGGCCACCCCGGGGAGGCGCCGCCAGAGCGGCGCCGGTGACGCGGTCAGGCGCCGTTGCGCTCAAGCACGCGCAGGCGCGACTGCACGAGATCGCGGTCCAGATAGGTGCCGCGAAGGTGCCGCGGCCCGCTGTTGGGGTCGAAGGCCTCGCGGCCATGCAGAACGCGGAGGTTATCGAATGCCATCAGCTGCCCCGGCTGCAGGGAGAAACGCAGCACGAATCGCGGATCCCGCAGACGCTCCCAGAAGCGCCGGTAGGCACGGTAGAACGGCGCCACGGCGTCGGTGGGCAGCCGCAGGGTGTCGCGGATCCAGTTGTTGAAGCGGATCCGCGTCACCGCGCCCTGGGCGTCGGTCTCGATCACCGGGCCGCGGTGGGCGATGTCCGACTCCTCGTCCTGGAACCGGAAATCGATGGGCGTGGCGGCGAGGACCTCGAACGCCTCCGGGTCGTCCGCGCGCAGGGCTTCGGCCACGGCGAAACCGTCCACCAGGGTTGAGGCCCCGCCCTCGGCACCGTTGCGGATGCAGTAGAGCAGCTGGAAATCCGGTGGCCGCTGCCAGTTCGGCAGATCGATGTGCGGCTCGAGACCGATGGCCGTGTAGGCCGCATTGTTCGGATTCGGCTTGGAGATCACGTCGAAGTAGCGACCGAAGTTGGTCTCCCGCGGCCAGCCAATGCGCCGGACCACATCATCGATGCCCTCGGGGGCCTCCGGGCCGCCGCCGAGCAGCACGAAGCCGTCACGCTGCAGGGCGGTGAGCCACTGGCGCAGGCCATCGTCGGTATTCACCACCGCACCGAAATCCAGCACGGGCCGGCGGGCGGCGTCGGCCGCCTCCCAGGGCTCGGCCGCCGGGATCCGCACCGCCGGGGTCGTGGCATCGGCGCGCTGCCGCAGCCAGCCGGGATCGAAGCGGCTCTCGTGGGCCGGGTGCTCGCCGGTGGCCGGCCAGCTCACGAGCAGTGCGCCGTCGCCGGTGACCTCGACGTCCGGCGCCGGCAGCGGCTCCGGGAGGTCCAGCAGGCGCACGATGCGCTCGCGGGTCTGCGGATGCCGGCACTGCGGGCAGGCGCAGTGGTCGCGCAGCCACAGGGCATGGAAGTCCCCGCGCAGGCCGTCCTCCCAGGTGAGCCGAATCCGGTCACCCTCGCCACGGGCCGCCGCCAGCTCGTGGCCGCCCGCGTACGGCGCCAGCTCGTTCATCTCCACGCGCGGTTCGGCGACTTCGCTTGCCAGCGTTGCCATGGTCGGGTGCCTCCCTCGTTGGCTCTCGTGTGCGCTGTCGTGAGGCCATGGTCGGCACTGGCCGCGGCGGCCACAAACGAATAATCTGGGGCGAATGGCCCAATTTTATTTATAGGAGAGTTATTGATGGGCCGCCCGCTGCCCTCGCCGCTCGCCCTGCATGCCTTCGACGCCGCCGCCCGCCACATGAGCTTCACGGAGGCCGCCCGCGAGCTGGGAGTGACCCAGGCGGCCGTCAGCCAGCGCATCCAGGTGCTGGAGCACCAGCTCGGGCAGCGGCTGTTCGTCCGCCACCCGCGCGCGCTGGCGCTCACCGAGGCCGGCCGCGCGCTGATGCCCTCGGTGCGCGAGGCCTTCGAGCGGCTCGCCGGGGGCGTGGACGAGGTGTTCGGGCCGGCCCGGGAGGCGCCGCTCACCGTGCGGGCGACGCCGGGGTTCATCGAGCTCTGGCTCGCCCCCCGGCTGCACCGCTTTCGGGCCGAGCACCCCCAGGTACCGCTGCGTCTGGCCTCGGCGATCTGGCCGGAGGATTTCACCGGCGACGGCGTTGACCTCGAGATCCGTTACGGCGTCGGCGACTGGACCGACGTGGAGAGCCTCGCCCTCGCCGCCGAGGGGCTGACCCCGGTCTGCTCGCCGCGCCTGGCGGGGAAACTGGACGGCCCGGGCGATCTTGCCGGCCACACCCTGCTGCATGCGGCCGGGTTCGAGTCCGGCTGGCGCCACTGGCTGAACGCCGCCGGCGCCGGCGACCTCGCCGACCACGCCGAGGCGCTGGTCTGCGACACCCTCGCCGCCACCCATGCCCTCGCCCGCCATCACGTCGGGGTCGCTCTCGGCCGGCGTAGCCTGCTGCCGGAGGCCCTCGCCGACGGCCGCCTGGTGGCGCCCTTCCCCCAGGTCCTGGACAGCCCCGAGGGCTTCTACCTGACCCGCCCCGCCCGCAAGCCACTGCGCCCGGAGGCCACCGCCTTCTGGGACTGGGCGGCGGAACAGAGCTAGCCGTCGGCTGGGGAGCGGTCTCCGACCGCTCCCACGGGAGTGTCGGATACGAAAAGGCCGCCCGCGGCGGTGCCGGGGGCGGCCCTGGATGCGGCGATGACTGCCGTTACGGCAGCAGGTGCTTCACCGCGTCGCGCTCCTCGTTGAGCTCCTGCTCGGTCGCCCGCATGCGCTCCCGGGAGAAGTCGTCGATGGTGAGGCCCTGGACGATCTCGTAGTGACCGTTGCGGCAGCGCACGGGGAAGGAATAGATCAGCCCCTCGCTGATGCCGTAGCTGCCGTCCGAGGTGATGGCCATGCTCACCCAGTCGTCATCCGGCGTGCCCAGGGTCCAGTCGCGCATGTGGTCGATGGCGGCACTCGCGGCCGAGGCGGCGCTGGACTGGCCACGGGCCTTGATGATGGCGGCGCCCCGCTGCTGCACGGTGGGGATGAAGGTCTCCTCCAGCCAGGCCCGGTCCACCAGCTCGCTCGCGGCCTGGCCCTTCACCGTGGCATGGCTGATGTCCGGATACTGGGTGGCGGAGTGGTTGCCCCAGACCGTCATCTGACGGATGTCGGTGACATGGCTGCCCGTACGGTTGGCGAGCTGTGCAAGAGCCCGGTTGTGATCCAGGCGGGTCATCGCCGTGAACTGGCCGGGGTCGATATCCGGGGCGTTGTGCTGGGCGATGAGGGCGTTGGTGTTGGCCGGGTTGCCCACCGCGAGCACGCGCACGCTGCGGCTCGCGACGTCATTGATGGCCTTGCCCTGGGCGGAAAAGATGGCGGCGTTGGCCTCGAGCAGGTCCTTGCGCTCCATGCCCGGGCCGCGCGGCTTCGCGCCGACCAGGAGGATGTAGTCCGCGTCCTTGAACCCTTCCTCGGCCTTGTCGGTGGCGTGCAGGCCGTGGAGCAGCGGGAAAGCGCAGTCCTCGAGCTCCATCACCACGCCCTGCACGGCGTCCATGGCCGGCGGGATCTCCACCAGCTGGAGAATGACGGGCTGATCCGGGCCGAGCATGTCGCCCGCCGCGATCCGGAACAGCAGGCTGTAGCCGATCTGGCCTGCGGCGCCGGTGACCGCTACGCGAACAGGTGCCTTCATGGGGAAACCTCCCGATTGCCTGTTTTTGACGCGCGACGCGTGGTGCACCGCCGCGAACGCGCGGCATTGTAGCAGACGGCTTAGGCCGGGGGTCTGCCAGCCGGATGGGCTGTCGCGGTCCGTAACGACCGCCGGCTCAAACACAACGACACCACGGACACAACGGTTCACAACGGGCCGCAGGGTCCGGAGCTGCCCGGACGTTCCGAATTTCCCTTCCCGCGTTGTGTCCCGTTGTGCCCGTGGTGTCGCCGTGTTGAGAAAACACGCCGGGACACGGGCGCGTGCCGGACAAGGACGCGGCGGTTCGCGAGCTACCGTTCCTTGTCGTCCTTGCCCTGGCTCTGGCTGAAGGCGTCCCAGAAGGCCTTCTGCAGGCTCTCGAAGCCGGGGGCGCTGGGGCCCATTACCTGGCGGAACAGCGCCGCGGGATCGTACTGGTCGAGGCCCTCCAGCATGCGCTCGCGCATGCGCTTCATGACCTCCTCCTGCAGTGGCTGGACGTCGGGCAGGCCGAAGAAGCGGCGCAGCTCCTCGGGCGTGGTGTCGAGATCGACCTTGATGCGCATACGGGCCTCGGTGTCGGCGTGAATGTCGCCCCATTGTAGGTCGTGCGCGGCGCAGCCGCGTGCGACGTCCCAATGCCAGGCCGGCCGGAGAACGTCGGACAGCGCCTGCGGCGCTGCACGACCTACGCCGGTGGGAGGCTCCGCTGCGGCATCCCTGCCGCAGAGGGTCCCGGGAGAGGGGGCCACTCCCCGCCCACCACCCACCGGGGCAGCGTCAGCGTGGGCGACCGATCCGCCCGTGCCACGAACCGTGCCGCAGCAGCCTTCGTCGCGGATGAACCCCGGCGCGTTCAGGGCGGGGCAATCCCGTGCCAGCACCGCAGACCCGGGATGTCGGCGTCCGCCTGCGGCGGATGCCGACCTACGCGAGCGGGATGGGGTCGCCGACGGCGAGGCGGAAGTGCTCGGCGGCGCTGCCCTGATTGACGGCGATCTCCACCAGGCCCGAGGAGTTCGGATACCAGAAGGGGGTGCCCGGAGGCTGGTCGCAGAAGGTGCGGGCCCCGGGCAGGGCGGTGCCGGCGGGCGCTGGCGCGCGGCCGCTCAGATCCTGCTCGCGCAGGCCGGTCATGACGTTGCCGAAGGCATCGATGTAGATGACGCGCTGGCGGTCCGCCTTCGGGCGGACCCAGTCGGTGACGCCGGTGGCGCCCGTTGGCATGTGGCCAATGGCGAGCTCGGCCGCCGCCGGGGCGAAGACGTCGCGGCCGTGGAACGTGGGGGCCGCCCCGTCGGGCACGGCGAGGGACCAGACGTGGAGGTCGTCCGCCTCCAGCAGGGGCGCGAGCAGGCCGTTATCCGGACCGACGAACCAGCGGCCGCGGCTACGCGCCATCAGCGCCCGCCGCTCCCCGCCGACGCCGGGGTCCACCACCGCCACGGTCACCGAGCGCCGCGGCAGCCGCGGCGTCAGCGCCGCCAGCAGCAGCCCCGCCTCCACCGGCCGGAAGGCCGGCGTGTCGTGCATCAGGTCCACCACCGGCACGGTGGTCGTCCGCGCCGCGATGGCGGCCTTCATCTGCCCGACGTAGGGCCCCTGCCAGCCAAAATCGGTGAACAGCAGAATCATCAGCGCACCCCCTTGCCAGGAACCAGGGCGCCGTTACGGCCCCAGGCCGTCCCTGTTGAAGAGGAGATTCAACACAACGACACCACGGGCACAACGGTTCACGACGGGGAAGACGATGACACTGGATCGGGCAGCAGCGCTTTGGCGGCAGTCTCCGCCAGAAATTGATTCTCCGTAGTGTAGCGTTGTGTCCGTGGTGTCGTTGTGTTGAACCCTGTCCGCCTGGAAGTGACGAATCCCACTTCCACGGAGTGGGCGGACAAAAAAGCCGGGCACTCGGCCCGGCTCCTCGTGTCGCGGTGCGGCCGGGGCTCAGGAGGCCTCGGCCTGCTTTGGCTCTGCTTCCGGCTCCTCGGCCTCGGGGCGATCCACCAGCTCCACGAAGGCCATGGGGGCGTTGTCGCCGGGGCGAAAACCGGCCTTCAGCACGCGCAGGTAACCGCCCGGGCGCTCTCGGTAGCGCGGGCCGAGCTCCTCGAAGAGCTTGGTCACGACGCCGCGGTCGCGCAGGCGCGAGAAGGCGAGCCGGCGGTTGGCCACCGAGTCCTCCTTGGCGAGGGTGATCAGCGGCTCGGCGACCCGGCGCAGCTCCTTCGCCTTCGGCAGGGTGGTTCGGATGGCCTCATGCTCGAACAGCGACGCGGACATGTTGCGGAACATGGCCTGGCGATGGCTGCTCGTGCGGCTCAGCTTGCGTCCGGATTTGCGATGGCGCATGACTCGTCTTTCCTTTAGCCCGTCGCCCGGTCCCGGTCCTCAAGACCGGCCGGCGGCCAGTTCTCCAGGCGCATGCCCAGCTGCAGTCCGTGCTGGGCGAGCACCTCCTTGATTTCGTTCAGAGACTTCTTGCCGAGGTTGGGCGTCTTCAGCAGCTCCACCTCGGTCTTCTGCACCAGATCACCCACGTAGTGGATGCTCTCGGCCTTCAGGCAGTTGGCTGAGCGCACCGTGAGCTCGAGGTCGTCGATGGGACGCAGCAGGATCGGGTCCACCTCCGGCTCCTTGCGGCTCGGCTCGTCGGCGCTCTCGCCGCCCTCGAGGTCGACGAACACCGAGAGCTGGTCCCGCAGCAGGCCGGCGGCGAAGCGGATCGCCTCCTCCGGCTCGATGACGCCGCTGGTCTCGATGTCCATCACCAGCTTGTCGAGGTCGGTGCGCTGCTCCACGCGGGCGCTCTCGACGTTGTAGGCCACGCGGCGCACGGGGCTGTAGGTCGCGTCCAGGGCCAGATGGCCGATGGCGCGCTCCTCGTCCCGCTCACGGGCGGTGGCCGGCTCGTAGCCGCGCCCCTTGGAGACCGTGAGCGTCATGGTGAGCTCGCCGGCCTTGGTGAGGTTGGCGATCACGAGCTCGGGGTTCTTCACCTCGACGTCGTGGTCGGCCTCGATATCGCCGGCGGTCACCGCGCCCGGCCCCTTCTTGGAGAGCCGAAGCGTGGCCTCTTCCTTCGAGTGCAGCCGCACCGCGAGATTCTTCAGGTTGAGCAGGATGTCGACCACGTCCTCCTGCACACCCTCGATGGCGGTGTACTCGTGCAGCACACCCTCGATCTCCACCTCCGTGACCGCGAAGCCGGGCATGGAGGAGAGCAGCACACGCCGCAGCGCGTTGCCCAGGGTATGGCCGAAGCCGCGCTCGAGCGGCTCCAGCGTGACGCGCGCGCGCTTGTCACTGACCGCGTCCACGTCGACGACGCGGGGCTTAAGGAAATCCTTGAACTGACCCTGCATGGATCGGAAACCTCTCTGTGCGCAGCAGCCGCACTCCAGACGTAGGGAATCGGGCGCCACCGACCGGCGGCATCACGCCGCCCGCGGCGCTTACTTCGAGTACAGCTCGACGATCAGGTGCTCGTTAATCTCGGCGGAGAGATCGGCCCGGTCCGGGAGCTGCTTCAGCGTGCCCTGGAACGCCTTCTCATCCACCTCGACCCACTGCGGCAAACCGTTCTGCTGGGCCATCTCCTGGGCCGCCTGGACGCGCAGCTGCTTCTGCGCCTTTTCCTTGATGCCGACGGTGTCGCCGGGGCTGACCTGGGCCGACGGGATGTTGGTCACCCGGCCGTTGACGGTCACCGCACGGTGGGCCACCAGCTGCCGCGCCTCGGCGCGGGTGGAGGCGAAGCCCATGCGGTAGACGATGTTGTCCAGCCGGCACTCGAGCAGCCGCAGCAGGTTCTCGCCGGTGTTGCCGCGGCGCCGGTCCGCCTCCGCGTAGTAGTTGCGGAACTGGCGCTCCAGCACGCCGTAGATGCGGCGAACCTTCTGCTTCTCGCGCAGCTGCAGCCCGTAGTCCGAGATGCGGGTACGGCGCTGGCCGTGCTGACCGGGCGGGGTATCCAGCTTGCACTTGCTGTCCAGCGGGCGCACGCCGCTCTTCAGGAAGAGATCCGTGCCCTCGCGCCGGGCGAGCTTGCAGGTCGGTCCGATATATCTGGCCATTCCGGGTTCCCTCTGCTCAGACGCGACGCTTCTTGGGCGGACGGCAGCCGTTGTGCGGGATCGGCGTCACGTCCTCGATATTGGTGATGCGATAGCCGGCGTTGTTGAGCGCGCGCACCGCGGACTCGCGGCCCGGGCCGGGGCCCTTCACCCGCACCTCGAGGTTCTTCAGGCCGTAGTCCTTGGCCGCCTCGCTGGCGCGCTCCGAGGCCACCTGCGCGGCGAAGGGCGTGCTCTTGCGCGAGCCGCGAAAGCCGCTGCCGCCGGAGCTCGCCCAGGCCAGCGCGTTGCCCTGGCGATCGGTGATGGTGATGATGGTGTTGTTGAAGGTCGCGTTGATGTGCGCGATCCCGTCAACGACCGTGCGCCGGGCGCGCTTGCGGGTACGGGTGGTTGGCTTCGCCATGCTGTTCTGTCCTGTTCTCGTCCGGGCCGACGCTGAATGCCTAGCGGGTCACTGCGCGGCGCGGGCCCTTGCGGGTGCGCGCGTTGGTACGGGTCTTCTGGCCGCGGACCGTCATGCCGCGGCGATGACGGATGCCGCGATAGCAGCCGAGATCCATCAGCCGCTTGATGTCCATGGCCACCTGCCGCCGCAGATCGCCCTCGACCGGGTACTTGCCGATCTCGGCGCGCACGCGCTCGAGCTCCTCGTCGGTGAGCTCGCGCACCTTGCGCTCCGGCGCGATGCCGGCGTCGCTGCAGATCTTCGCGGCGCGCGTGCGCCCGACGCCGTAGATCGAGGTGAGCGCGATCACCGTGTGCTTGTTGGCGGGAATATTGACGCCAGCAATACGGGCCATGAGCCGAGTCTCCCGAATGAATCGATTTCCCGCGGAAACCCGCTAGTTTAGCGGGAATTCCACTTCATGTTCAAGGCAGAAGGGCCGGCTCCGGCTAGCCCTGCCGCTGCTTGTGCCGCGCGTCCGTCGTGCAGATGACGCGCACGGTGCCGCGGCGCTTGATCACCTTGCAGTTGCGGCAGATCTTCTTGACCGAAGCACGTACCTTCATCGTTCTGTCTCCGACAAAAATCGTTGCGGCGCCCGCAAAAGGGCGCGAAGCATACCAGAGCGCCGTCGGCGTTGCACGCCTTGGCGAGGTGACGATGGTTCCAGTGATGAGGTAATGGGGTGATGAAGTGATGAGGTCATGAAGCCCAATTACCTCATCACTCCATCACTCCATCACCTCATCACCGCAGCATCCCCCCGCCCGGGCGCTTGTGCGCCGTCAGGTTGGCCTTCTTCATCAGCGGCTCGTACTGGTGGGACACCAGGTGCGCCTGCAGCTGGGACATGAAGTCCATCACCACCACCACGATGATCAGCAGCGACGTGCCGCCGAAGTAGAACGGCACGTTCCAGTACAGGATCAGGAACTCCGGCAGCAGGCAGACCGCGGTGATGTAGGCCGCGCCCACCAGGGTCAGCCGCGTCATCACCTTGTCGATGTAGCGGGCCGTCTGCTCGCCGGGGCGGATCCCGGGGATGAACGCGCCGGACTTCTTCAGGTTGTCCGCCGTGTCCCGCGCGTTGAACACCAGCGCCGTGTAGAAGAAGCAGAAAAAGATGATCGCCACCGCGTAGAACGCGATGTAGAGCGGCTGCCCGGGGCTCAGGCTCTGCCCGAGGCGCTGCATCCACGCCAGACTGTCCACCGACCCGAACCACTGGCCGAGGGTAGCCGGGAACAGGATGATGCTGGAGGCGAAGATCGCCGGGATGACACCGGCCATGTTGATCTTTAGCGGCAGATGGCTGGACTGCGCCGCGTACATCTTCCGCCCCTGCTGGCGCCGGGCGTAGTTCACCGTGATCCGGCGCTGACCGCGCTCCATGAAGACGATGAACCAGATCACCCCCAGCGCCATCACGGCCAGCAGCAGCACCGTCGGAATGCCGAGCTCCCCGGTGCGGGTGAGCTCGAGGGTCCCGCCGAGCGCCGCCGGCAGGCCGGCGACGATGCCGGCGAAGATGATCAGCGAGATGCCGTTGCCGATGCCGCGCTCGGTGATCTGCTCGCCGAGCCACATCAGGAACATAGTGCCGGTGACCAGCGTCGCCGTGCCGATGAACACGAAGCTCGGCCCCGGGTTGAGCACCACGCCCTGGTTCTGCAGCGCCACGGTGATGCCGATGCCCTGGAACAGCGCCAGGGCGAGCGTCCCGTAGCGGGTGTACTTGGTGATCTGCCGCCGGCCCTGCTCGCCCTCCTTGCGCAGCTGCTGCAGGGAGGGGACCACCGCGCTCATCAGCTGCATGATGATGGACGCGGAGATATAGGGCATCACCCCGAGCGCGAACAACGACAGCCGCCCCAGGGCACCGCCCGAGAACATGTTGAACATGTCCAGGATAGTGCCGGCCTGGGCTTCGAACATCTGCGCGAGCGCGGCCTGGTCGATCCCGGGGATGGTGATGTGCGCACCCAGGCGGTACACCACCAGCGCGATGAGCACGAAGGTCAGCCGCTGGCGGACCTCGGTCAGCCGGCCGATGCCCCCGAGGGCGCCCATGCTGGCGGCGCTGCGAGCCACGCTAGCCCTCGACCTTGCCGCCGGCCTGCTCGATGGCGGCGCGGGCGCCGGCGCTCACCTTCACGCCGCGTACCGTGAGCGGGCGCGTCAGCTCGCCGGAGACAATGACCTTCGCCGTGCGCGCCTGCTGCGGCACGATGCCGGCCTGCTTCAGGCTCAGCAGATCGGCGGTATCGCCCTGGACGTGGTTGAGCTCCCCAAGGCGCACTTCGGCGGCGAAGCGGCTCTTGCGCGAGCGGAAGCCGATCTTCGGCACCCGCCGCTGCATCGGCATCTGGCCGCCCTCGAAGCCCACCTTGGTGAAGCCGCCGCTGCGGGACTTCTGGCCCTTGACGCCGCGGCCCGCGGTCTTGCCGAGCCCGGAGCCCGAGCCACGGCCGACGCGCGTCGCGCCGGGGCGGCTGCCCGGTGCCGGACGGAGTGTATTCAGGCGCATGGTCACGCTTCCTCCACGGCCAGCATGTAGGAGACCTTGTTGATCATCCCCCGGTTCTCGGGGGTGTCGGCGACGACGACGGAGTGGTGCATCCGCCGCAGGCCGAGCCCGGCGACGCAGGCCCGATGGGCGGCGACCCGCCCGGAGAGGCTGCGCACCAGGGTCACGCGGAGCTGCTTCTTGGCGGTCATGATCAGGCCTGGATCTCTTCGACGGTCTTGCCGCGCTTGGCGGCGACTTCCTCGGGCGAGTGGTAGTCGCTGAGGGCCTTGATGGTCGCGCGCACCACGTTCACCGGGTTGCGCGAGCCGATCGCCTTGGCGAGCACGTCCTGCACGCCCACCACCTCGAAGACGGCGCGCATGGCGCCGCCGGCGATGATGCCGGTGCCCTCGGAGGCGGGCTGCATGAACACCTTGCTCGAGCCATGATTGGCGGTGAGCGGGTACTGCAGGGTCGGCCCGCTGAGGTTCACCGGGCGCATGTTCTGCCGCGCCTTCTCCATCGCCTTCTGGATCGCCAGCGGCACCTCACGCGCCTTGCCATAGCCGAAGCCAACCCGGCCCTCGCCGTCGCCGACCACGGTCAGCGCGGTAAAGCCGAACTGGCGGCCGCCCTTCACCACCTTGGCCACGCGGTTGATGGTGATGAGCTTCTCGCGAAGACCCTCACCGCTAACGTCGCTCGTCGCCATAGCCTATGTGCCCCTGGTTAAAACTTCAGTCCGGCCTCGCGGGCCGCATCGGCGAGCGCCTGGACACGCCCGTGGTAGCGGAACCCCGAGCGGTCGAACGCCACCTGGGTAATCCCTGCCGCCGCGGCGCGCTCGGCAATGGCGCGGCCCACGGCCTTCGCCGCCTCGACGTTGCCGCCGCTGGCGAGATCGCCGCGCACGCTCTTCTCCAGCGTGGAGGCGGTCGCCAGGGTGCGGTCGGCATCGGCCGAGATCACCTGTGCGTATGTGTGCCGCGGAGTGCGGTGCACGGTCAGCCGCACCGTCCCGAGCTCCCGGATCTTGGCGCGGGCGCGTCGCGCCCGCCGCAGTCGTGCCGCCTTCTTGTCCATCGCCCAATCAACCTCGCTAAGACGCCTCCGGCACCGTGGCCGCGGTGTGCGGCCCGGCCCGCCGGCCGGCGTTACTTCTTCTTGGCTTCCTTCATCACCACGCGCTCGTCGGCGTAGCGCACGCCCTTGCCCTTGTAGGGCTCCGGCGGGCGATAGGCGCGGATCTTCGCCGCCGTCTCGCCCACCAGCTGCTTGTCGATACCCTTGACCACCACCTCGGTGTTGCTCGGGGTCTCCACCGTCACCCCGTCCGGGACCGGATGGTCCACCGGATGCGAGAAGCCGAGGGTCAGGCTCACGTTCTTGCCCTGGGCCTGGGCGCGGTAGCCCACGCCCACCAGCTGAAGCCGGCGCTCGAAGCCCTGGGTCACGCCGTGGACCATGTTGTTCACCAGCGCCCGGGTGGTACCGGCCAGGGCCACCGCCTCCTGGCGGTCCTGGTTGGCGGCGAAGCGCAGCTCGCCCTCACCCTCGGTGACATCCACCCAGCGATGGATGGTGTGGCTGAGCTCGCCCTTGGAGCCCTTGACGGTGATCACCCGCTTGGCGTCGATGGTCACCTCGACACCCTTGGGGAGCGCAATCGGGTTTTTCGCTACTCTGGACATGACGCCTGGATCCCGTCGTTAAAACACCACGCAGAGCACTTCACCGCCGTGGCCCGCATCGCGTGCGGCCCGGTCGGTCATGACGCCCTGGGAGGTGGAGATGATCGCGGTGCCGAGGCCGCCGCGCACGCGCGGCAGCGAGCGCTTGCCCTCGAATCGGCGCAGGCCAGGACGGCTGACGCGCTGGATCTCCTCGATGACCGGACGGCCCTCGTGGTACTTCAGCTCCACCACCAGACGGGGCTTTCTGTCTTCGCCCTCCACCCGGTAATCGTGGATGTAGCCCTCGTCCTTCAGCACCCGGGCGATGGCCGCCTTCAGCTTCGAGGAGGGCATCGTGACCTCCGACTTCTCGGCGGACTGCCCGTTGCGGATGCGGGTCAGCATATCCGCGATGGGATCGGTCATGCTCATGTTCGCGTCACCTGGTTCCTTGCCTGGTTGCCCGTGCCCGCTGCGCTTACCAGCTGGACAGCTTCAGGCCGGGGATCTCGCCGCGCATCGCGGCCTGGCGGAGCATGTTCCGCGCCAGCCCGAACTTGCGGTAGTAGCCGCGCGGGCGCCCGGAGATGTTGCAGCGGTTGCGCCCGCGCGTCGGGCTCGAGTTCCGCGGCAGGTTCTGCAGCTGCTCCTGGGCGGCGACCCGCTCCTCGTCGGACGAGGCGGGGCTGCGGATGATCTCCTTGAGCTCCGCGCGCTTGGCGGCGTACTTGCGGCGCAGGCGCTCGCGCTTGCGCTCCCGCTCCACCATGGAAACCTTTGCCATTTCCGACCCTCTCTACTTGCGGAACGGGAAGCCGAAACCCTCGAGCAGGGCCATCGCTTCCTCGTCGGTCTTCGCCGTGGTGCCGATGGAGATATCCATCCCCCGGGTCATGTCGACCTTGTCGTACTCGATTTCCGGGAAGATGAGCTGCTCGCGCACACCTACGTTGTAATTGCCACGGCCGTCGAACGAGCGCGGCGAGAAGCCGCGGAAGTCGCGGATGCGCGGCGCGGCGACGTTCACCAGCCGGTCCAGGAACTCGTACATGCGGTCCCGGCGCAGCGTCACCTTGGCGCCGATCGGCCAGCCCTCGCGGATCTTGAATCCGGCCACGGACTTGCGCGCATAGGTGATCACGGGCTTCTGCCCGGACAGCCGCGCCAGGTCGTCGGCGGCGTTGTCGAGGACCTTCTTGTCGCGCACGGCCTCGCCGAGGCCCATGTTGATCACGATCTTCTCGAGCCGCGGCACCTGCATCGGGTTGCCGTACTCGAAGCGCTCGGTCAGTGCAGGGACGACGTCCGTCCGGTATTGCTCACGCAGCCTCGCCATCACGGCACCCTAGTCGATGAGTTCGTTGTTGGACTTGAAGAAGCGCACCTTGCGGCCGTCCTCCTCGCGGATCCCCACCCGATCGGCCTTGCCGGTCTTCGGGTTGTAGATCGCGACGTTGGAGCGGTGCAGCGGCATCTCCATCTCGACGATGCCGCCGGACTCGCCGGACTGCGGATTGGCCCGGCGGTGCTTCTTCACCATGTTCGCGTTTTCCACCACCACGCGGTCCTTCTCCGGGATCACGCGGGTGATGCGGCCGCGGCGGCCCTTGTCCTTGCCGGCGATGACCATGACCTCATCGCCCTGCCTGATCTTGCGCATGACTTACAGCACCTCCGGGGCGAGCGAGATGATGCGCATGAACCGCTCGGTACGCAGCTCGCGGGTGACCGGGCCGAACACGCGGGTGCCGATGGGCTGCAGCTGGTTGTTCAGCAGCACCGCCGCGTTGCCGTCGAAGCGGATCAGCGACCCGTCCGGGCGGCGCACGCCACGCTTGGTGCGCACCACCACGGCGTTGTACACCTCACCCTTCTTGACCCGGCCACGGGGGATGGCGTCCTTGACGCTCACCTTGATGATGTCCCCGATCCCGGCGTAGCGGCGCTTGGAACCGCCCAGCACCTTGATGCACTGGACTTCCCGCGCCCCGCTGTTGTCCGCCGCGCCGAGCAGCGTCTGCATCTGAATCATGGTGATCGACTCTCTCGTATCCGTTTGACGGCGCGGCCCCGAGGCCGCCGCCGGACTACTGCGCGCCGCGCTCCAGGATCTCCACCAGCCGCCAGGACTTGCGCTTGGACAGCGGGCGGCACTCCTCCACCGCCACCCAGTCACCCGGCTGGCAGGCGTTGTCGGCGTCGTGCGCGTGCAGCTTGGTGGTGCGGCGGACGAACTTGCCGTACAGCGGATGCTGCACCATGCGCTCCACCGCCACGGTGATGGTCTTGTCCATCTTGGTGCTGACCACGCGCCCGTTTACGGTCCGCTTGACGGCCTTCTGCTCACTCATGACGTCTCGCCTGCCTTGATCTTCTCGTTGAGCACGGTCTTGATCCGCGCGATGTCGCGGCGGACCTTGCGCATCTGATCGGGGCGCGAGAGCTGGCCGGTGGCCTGCTGCATGCGCAGGTTGAACTGCTCCTTGCGCCGCTCCAGCAGCTCCTGGTTCAGATCGGCCACGCCCTTGCCGCGAAGCTCGCTTGCGTTCATCACATCACCGTCCGCTGCACGAATGTGGTCTGCACCGAGAGCTTCGCCGCCGCACGGCGGAAGGCCTCCCGGGCGACATCCTCGGACACGCCCTCGATCTCGTAGATCACCCGGCCGGGCTGGACCTTGGCCGCCCAGTGGTCGACGTTGCCCTTGCCCTTGCCCTGGCGGACCTCGAGGGGCTTGGACGTGATCGGGGTGTCCGGGAAGATCCGGATCCAGATCTTGCCGCCACGCTTGACGTGGCGGTTGATCGCCCGGCGGCCGGCCTCGATCTGGCGCGCGGTCACCGGACCGCGGGTGGTCGCCTTGAGGCCGAACTCACCGAAGCTCACCTTGTCGCCGCGCGTCGCCAGGCCGTTGTTGCGGCCCTTCTGCTGCTTGCGGAACTTCGTGCGCTTGGGCTGAAGCATGTCTGACTCCTTACCTCCCGGCTCAGCGCGCCGCGGCGCGCTTGCCCGGGGCCTGACCGGTGCCGCGCGGGGCGGTGTCGGCGTCGAGGATCTCGCCCTTGAAGATCCACACCTTCACGCCGATGACGCCGTAGGTGGTCTTCGCCTCGGCAAAGCCGTAGTCGATGTCCGCGCGCAGGGTATGCAGGGGCACGCGGCCCTCGCGGTACCACTCGCTGCGGGCGATCTCGGCGCCGTTGAGGCGCCCGCCCACCTGGATCTTGATGCCCTGGCCGCCGAGGCGCATGGCGTTACCCACCGCGCGCTTCATGGCGCGGCGGAACATGATGCGACGCTCCAGCTGCTGGGCCACGTTCTCGGCGACGAGCTGCGCATCGAGCTCCGGCTTGCGGATCTCCTCGATGTTGACGTGCACCGGGATACCCATCCGCTTGCTGAGGTCCCGGCGCAGGCGGTCGATGTCCTCGCCCTTCTTGCCGATCACGATGCCCGGCCGCGCCGTGTGGATCGTGATCAGCGCGTTCTTCGCCGGGCGCTCGATGCGGATGCGGCTGATGGACGCGTGGGACAGGCGCTGCTTGATGTAGTCCCGGATCTTCAGATCCGTCGCCAGATAGTCACCGAAATCGGCGCTGTTGGCGTACCACATGGAGCGCCAGTCCTCGGTGATCCCGAGCCGGAAACCCGTCGGATGAACCTTGTGACCCATTCGGTAACCCCTGTCAGTCCTCGGCCACCGCCACGGTGATGTGGCTGGTGCGCTTCAGGATGCGATTGGCTCGGCCCTTGGCCCGAGGCTGAACGCGCTTGTACGTCGGCCCCTCGTCGACGAACACGCGAGCAATGCGCAGCTCGTCGATGTCCGCGCCGGCATTGTGCTCGGCGTTTGCAATGGCCGAATCCACCACCTTGCGGATCACCCGGGCCGCCTTGCGCGGGCTGAACTCGAGAATCTCCAGCGCCCGCGCAACCGGCAGGCCGCGGATCTGGTCGGCCACGAGCCGCGCCTTCTGCGGCGAGATGATCGCGAACCGAAGCCTGGCCGCCGTCTCCATGACTTACCTCTTCGCCTTCTTGTCGGCCGCGTGGCCCTTGAAGGTCCGCGTCGCCGCGAACTCGCCGAGCTTGTGGCCGACCATGTTCTCGTTCACCAGCACGGGCACGTGCTGGCGCCCGTTATGCACCGCGATGGTCAGACCCACCATCTCCGGGACCACCATCGAACGGCGCGACCAGGTCTTGATCGGCCGCTTGCTGTTGGCCTCCGCCGCCTGCCGAACCTTGTTCAGCAGATGGGTGTCGACGAACGGCCCTTTGCGAATCGAGCGTGGCACGGTTCACCCACCTCTAGTCGTTAACGTTTCCGCCGGCGCACGATGAACTGATCGGTACGCTTGTTGCTGCGCGTCTTGTGGCCCTTCGTGGGGATGCCCCACGGGGTCACCGGATGACGGCCGCCGGAGGTCCGGCCCTCGCCGCCGCCGTGCGGATGGTCCACCGGGTTCATCACCACGCCGCGCACCGTCGGCCGCTTGCCGCGCCAGCGCGTCGCCCCGGCCTTGCCGAGGGAGCGCAGCGCATGCTCGCTGTTGCCCACCTCGCCCACCGTGGCGCGGCACTCGGAGAGCACCTTGCGCATCTCGCCGGAGCGCAGGCGCAGCGTTGCGTAGGCGCCCTCGCGGGCCACCAGCTGCACACCGGCGCCGGCAGAGCGCGCGATCTGCGCCCCCTTACCGGGCCGCAGCTCGACACAGTGCACCTGGGTACCAACCGGGATGTTCCGGAGGGGCAGCGCGTTGCCCGGCTTGATCGGGGCGTTGGTGCCGGAACGGATCTCCCGGCCCGTCTCGATCCCGCGGGGCGCGATAATATACCGCCTCTCGCCGTCGCGATAAAGCACCAGCGCGATATGCGCGCTCCGGTTCGGATCGTACTCCAGGCGCTCCACCACGCCGGGGACGCCGTCCTTGTCGCGGCGGAAGTCGATCTCGCGGTAGCGGCGCTTGTGGCCGCCGCCGATGTGCCGCGTGGTGATGCGGCCCTGATTGTTGCGACCGCCGCTCTTGCCGAGCTTGCGCA
Source organism: Spiribacter halobius (assembly GCF_020883455.1). Classification (NCBI taxonomy): domain Bacteria; kingdom Pseudomonadati; phylum Pseudomonadota; class Gammaproteobacteria; order Chromatiales; family Ectothiorhodospiraceae; genus Sediminicurvatus; species Sediminicurvatus halobius. The sequence continues at coordinate 3,149,349 of NZ_CP086615.1, forward strand.
CCAGGGGCGCGTACGGCTCGCCCCGGTGCAGCTGCTTCTCCGTGGTCTGGACCACGAAGCGGCGGCCCGGGGAGGTCGGTTTCGCCTTGCGAAGTGCCATGGTGTTCGTCCCGTTCGCCTGAACCGTTACTCGGCGCCGCCGATGAAGTCGAGCTCCTCGCCCGCCGCGAGCGCCACGTAGGCCTTCTTCCAGTCCGGCCGCCGGCCGCGGATGCGGCCAAAGCCCTTGCGCTTGCCGTTGACGTTGGCGACGCGCACGTCCCGGACCTTAACCTCGAAGAGCTGCTCCACGGCGGCCTTGATCTCGCGCTTGTTGGCGTCGCGCGCCACCTGGAACACCACCTGGTTCGCCTCGTCGGCGATCAGGGTGCTCTTCTCGGAGACGTGCGGCCCGCGCAGGATCTGATAGATACGCTCCTGATTCATGCCAGCCACTCCTCGATGCGGCGCACCGCGTCCACGGTCATGATCACGTGCTCGTGGCCGAGCAGGCTGACCGGATCCACCGCCTCGGTGTCGCGCACGTCGACGCCGGGCAGGTTGCGGGCGGCAAGGTAGAGGTTCTCGCTCACCTCGCTGCCGATGATGAGCACGTCGGCGACGCCCATGCCCTCCAGCCGCGCCTTCAGGTCGCGGGTCTTGGGGCTCTCGGCATCGAAGCTCTCCACCACGTGCAGGCGCTCCTGGCGCACCAGCTCGGAGAGGATCGAGCGGATCGCGCCGCGATACATCTTGCGGTTGACCTTCTGCGAATGGTCCCGCGGGACCGCCGCGAAGGTCTTGCCGCCACCCCGCCAGATGGGGCTGCGGATGCTGCCGGCGCGCGCCCGGCCGGTACCCTTCTGCCGCCACGGCTTGGAGCCGCCGCCGCTCACCTGGGCGCGGGTCTTCTGCGCCTTGGTGCCGGCACGGGCACCGGCGAGATACGCCGTCACCACCTGGTGCACCAGGGGCTCGCGGAAATCGGCGCCGAAGGTGGTCTCGGAGACGGTCAGCGTGCTGCCGCCCTCGCGCAGCTGGAGCTCCATCACTTGCCTCCCTTGGCCGCAGCCTTCACCGCCGGACGCACGATGACGTCACCGCCGCGGCTGCCCGGCACCGCGCCGCGCACCAGCAGCAGGTTGCGCTCGGCGTCGACCCGGAAGATCTCCAGGTTCTGGGTGGTGCTGCGCACATTGCCCATCTGCCCGGCCATCTTCTTGCCCGGATGCACCCGGCCCGGGTCCTGGGCCTGGCCGATGGAGCCCGGCGCGCGGTGGGCCTTGGAGTTGCCGTGGGTGGCGTCCTGGGTGCGGAAGTTATGCCGCTTGACGGTGCCGGCGAAGCCCTTGCCCTTGGAGGTACCGGTGACGTCCACGGTCTGCCCGGCCTCGAACTGGTCCACCTTGAGCTCGCCGCCGGCCTCGACGCCCTCGGCGTCCGCCTCGAGGCGGAACTCCCAGAGCCCGCGGCCCATCTCGACCCCGGCCTTGGCCACGTGGCCGGCCACGGGCTTGGGCACGCGGTTCGGGCGGCGCTCGCCGGTGGTCACCTGGACCGCGCGGTAGCCGTCACGCGCCTCCGCCTTGATCTGGGTGACGCGGTTCGGTGCGGCTTCGATCACCGTCACCGGCACGGAGGCCCCGTCCTCCGTGAAGATCCGCGTCATGCCGCGTTTGCGGCCGACGATTCCGATTGCCATCGCCGTGTTCCTCTCTCAGTCCGTTGTGCCGGATCGGGCGCGCTGCCAGACCGGGACCGTTCCCGTTGCCGGTGTCCCCCGCTGCGCGCCGCGTGGGGCGCGAAGGGTACACGAGACACCGGCGCGGCGCGAGCCCCGCGCCGCGATTGCTGCGTCCGGCCGGGCCGCGCCCGCCGGTCGCATCAAGGGGACCTGCCCCCGGTCTGTTTCCCGCTACCCGGGCCGGATGCCCGGAGTTCATGGGGCCCGCCTCGGCTGACCGGCCAGCGGCCGGGGCCGGGGTAGTTCCCCGGATCTCAGTAGAGCTTGATCTGCACGTCGACGCCGGCGGCGAGGTCGAGCTTCATGAGCGCGTCCACCGTCTTGTCCGTCGGATCGACGATATCCATGAGCCGCTTGTGCGTGCGAATCTCGTACTGATCCCGCGCGTCCTTGTTGACGTGCGGAGAGATCAGGATCGTGTACCGCTCCTTCTTCGTGGGCAGCGGCACCGGGCCCCGAACCTGGGCCCCGGTACGCTTCGCCGTCTCCACGATCTCCCGGGCGGACTGATCGATCAGCCGGTGATCGAACGCCTTCAGGCGGATGCGGATGCGCTGACTGCTGGCTGCCATATCGCGTTACTCGAGGATCTTGGAGACGACGCCGGCGCCCACGGTGCGGCCGCCCTCGCGCACCGCAAAGCGCAGCCCCTCCTCCATCGCGATCGGCGCGATCAGCGAGACCGTCATCTTCACGTTGTCACCCGGCATCACCATCTCCGTGCCCTCCGGCAGGTCACAGGCACCGGTGACGTCGGTGGTGCGGAAGTAGAACTGCGGCCGGTAGCCGTTGAAGAACGGCGTGTGCCGCCCGCCCTCGTCCTTGGAGAGCACGTACACCTCGCACTCGAACTTCGTGTGCGGCGTGATCGAGCCCGGCTTGCAGAGCACCTGACCGCGCTCGACGTCGTCACGCTTGGTGCCGCGCAGCAGCGCGCCGATGTTGTCCCCCGCGCGCCCCTCGTCGAGCAGCTTGCGGAACATCTCCACCCCCGTGACCACCGTCTTCGTGGTCGGGCGGATGCCGACGATCTCCACCTCCTGGCCGGTCTTGATGATCCCGCGCTCCACGCGCCCGGTCACCACCGTGCCACGGCCCGAAATCGAGAACACATCCTCGATCGGCATCAGGAAGGCACCGTCCACCGCCCGCTCGGGCTCGGGGATGTACTCGTCCATCGACTCCACCAGGCGCACGATCGAGGGCGCCCCGATCTCGCTCTCATCACCCTCCAGCGCCTTCAGCGCCGAGCCGGTGATGATCGGGATGTCGTCGCCCGGGAACTCGTACTGGCTCAGCAGCTCTCGGACCTCCATCTCCACGAGCTCCAGCAGCTCCGCGTCGTCCACCATGTCCGCCTTGTTCAGGTAGACCACCATCGCCGGCACGCCCACCTGGCGCGCCAGCAGAATGTGCTCGCGGGTCTGCGGCATCGGGCCATCGGCGGCCGAAACCACCAGGATCGCACCGTCCATCTGCGCCGCACCCGTGATCATGTTCTTCACATAGTCCGCGTGCCCGGGGCAGTCGACGTGCGCATAGTGACGATGGTCGGTCTCGTACTCCACGTGCGCCGTGGCAATCGTGATGCCCCGCGCACGCTCCTCCGGCGCGTTGTCGATCTGGTCGAACGCACGCGCCACACCACCGTACTTCTCCGCCAGAACCTTCGTCAGCGCCGCGGTCAGCGTCGTCTTGCCATGGTCCACGTGACCAATCGTGCCAACGTTCACATGCGGCTTCGTGCGCTCAAACTTCGCCTTGGACACGACTCACCTCTTTCCCGTCAATTCCGTTCCGATTCCATTCCGGCCGCGCGCGTCGCGCTCAGCCGGCCTTCTTGATCACTTCGTCGGCGATGTTGCTCGGCGCTTCCTGGTAGCCCTCGAACTCCATCGAGTAGGCCGCGCGCCCCTGGGTTGCCGAACGCAGGTCCGTGGCGTACCCGAACATCTCCTTCAGCGGCACCTCGGCGCGGATGATCTTGCCGGCCGGGCCGTCTTCCATGCCCTGGACGGTGCCACGACGACGGTTGATGTCGCCCATGACGTCGCCCATGAACTCCTCGGGGGTGACCACCTCGACCTTCATGATCGGCTCGAGCAGCACCGGATCCGCCTTCGCAAAGCCCTCCTTGAAGGCCATGGAGCCGGCGATCTTGAACGCCATCTCCGAGGAGTCGACATCGTGGTAGGAGCCATCGAACAGCTCCACGGCGAGGTCCACCACGGGGAAGCCCGCGAGCACGCCGTTCTCCATCTGCTCCTGGATGCCCTTGTCCACCGAAGGCACGTACTCCTTCGGCACGACACCGCCCACGATCTTGTTGGTGAAGCTGTAGCCCTCGCCGCGCTCCTGCGGGCGCATGCGGATCCAGACGTGACCGTACTGGCCGCGGCCGCCGGACTGGCGCACGAACTTGCCCTCGACCTCCACCGGCTTGCGGATGGTCTCGCGGTAGGCCACCTGGGGCTGGCCGACGTTGGCCTCCACCTTGAACTCGCGCTTGAGCCGGTCGACGATGATCTCGAGATGGAGCTCGCCCATCCCGGAGATGATGGTCTGCCCGGACTCCTCGTCGGTGCGCACCCGGAAGGACGGGTCCTCCTGCGCCAGCTTCTGCAGCGCGAGGCCCATCTTCTCCTGGTCGCTCTTGGTCTTCGGCTCCACCGCCACGGAGATCACCGGATCCGGGAACTCCATGCGCTCGAGCATGACCCGGTCGTTGTTGTCGCAGAGGGTATCGCCGGTGGTGACGTCCTTCAGGCCGATGGCGGCGGCGATGTCGCCGGCGCGGACCTCGGAGATCTCCTTGCGCTCCTTGGAGTGCATCTGCACGATCCGCCCGAGGCGCTCGCGCTTGCCCTTGACCGGGTTGTAGACGGTGTCGCCGGTCTTCACCACGCCGGAGTAGACGCGGAAGAAGGTCAGCGTGCCGACGTACGGGTCGGTGGCGATCTTGAAGGCGAGCGCGGCGAAGGGCTCGTCGTCCGAGGGATGGCGCTCCACCAGGGTGCCGTCCTCGCGCTCGCCCTGGATCGCGGGGACATCGGCCGGGCTCGGCATGTACTCGACGACGGCGTCCAGCATCGCCTGCACGCCCTTGTTCTTGAACGCCGTGCCGCAGAGCACCGGGACCACCTCGTTGGCGATGGTCTGGCTGCGCAGGCCGAGGTTGATCTCCTCGGCCGTGAGGCCCTCGCCGCCGATGTACTTCTCCATCAGCTCCTCGTTGGCCTCGGCGGCGGCCTCGATGAGCTGCTCTCGATACTGGGCGACCTGGTCGGCGTACTCGGCGGGCACGTCCCGCTGATCGTAGGTCGCGCCCATGTCGTCCATGTTCCAGTAGATCGCCTTCTCGCGGATGAGGTCGATCACGCCCTCGAACTGGTCCTCGGTGCCGATGGGCAGCTGCACCGGCACCGCGTTGGTGCCGAGGCGCTCGCGCAGCATCTTCACGCAGCGGAAGAAGTCCGCCCCCATCTTGTCCATCTTGTTGACGAACACCATGCGCGGCACGCCGTACTTGTTGGCCTGGCGCCAGACCGTCTCGGTCTGGGGCTCCACGCCGGCGTTCGCGTCCAGCACGCAGACGGCACCGTCGAGCACGCGCAGGGAGCGCTCCACCTCGATGGTGAAGTCAACGTGCCCGGGGGTGTCGATGATGTTGATCCGGGTCTCGGGGTACTGCTGATCCATGCCGCGCCAGAACGTGGTCGTGGCGGCGGAGGTGATGGTGATGCCCCGCTCCTGCTCCTGCTCCATCCAGTCCATCACGGCGGCACCGTGATGCACCTCGCCCATCTTGTGGGAGATGCCGGTGTAGAACAGGATGCGCTCCGTCGTCGTCGTCTTGCCGGCATCGATGTGGGCCATGATGCCGATATTGCGGTAGCGCTCGATCGGTGTCTTGCGTGCCAAAGCTGCAAATTCCTCTAAACCGTTACCAGCGGAAGTGCGAGAACGCCTTGTTCGCCTCCGCCATGCGGTGCGTGTCCTCGCGCTTCTTCACTGCGCTGCCACGGCCCTCCGAGGCCTCCAGCAGCTCGTTGCCGAGACGGTGCCCCATGGTGGCCTCGCTGCGCTTGCGCGCGGCGTCGATCACCCAGCGCATGGCCAGCGTGTTGCGGCGCGTCGGGCGCACCTCCACCGGCACCTGGTAGGTGGCACCACCCACCCGGCGCGACTTCACCTCGACCATCGGGCGGACGTTGTCCAGCGCCGTCTCCAGCACCTCCATGGGGTTGTCGTGCCCCTTGGAGGCGATGCGGTCGAGGGCACCGTAGACGATCTTCTCGGCCACGGCGCGCTTGCCGTCGCGCATGATCATGTTCACGAAGCGCGTGAGCATCTCGCTGCCGTACTTCGGATCGGCGAGAACCTTGCGCTTGGGAACTTCTCTTCTTCTCGGCATCGTTGCTTACCCGCAATCGTCCGTTCGGTGGTGGCGGCCGCTCAGCCCTTGGGCCGCTTGGCGCCGTACTTGGAGCGACCCTGGCGGCGCTTGGAGACGCCGGCCGTGTCCAGCGAGCCGCGCACCACGTGGTAGCGCACGCCGGGCAGGTCCTTCACGCGGCCGCCACGGATCAGGACCACCGAGTGCTCCTGGAGGTTGTGGCCCTCGCCGCCGATGTAGCTGGAGACCTCGTAACCGTTCGTGAGCCGCACGCGCGCGACCTTGCGCAGCGCCGAGTTCGGCTTCTTCGGCGTGGTGGTGTACACGCGGGTGCACACGCCGCGCCGCTGGGGGCAGGCCTCCAGCGCGGGCACGTTGCTCTTCTCGTGCCGGCGCTTGCGCGGCTTGCGGACCAGCTGGTTGATCGTGGCCATAAACCCTTGACTCCGGTCTTAACGGAAGACAGGCCGGAGAACCCCGGCCTGTCGAGAGCGCGTAAGTTTAGGGGCGGGGCTGTGGGGTGTCAACCGCAAAGCCCCGCCAAGACACGGTCTTATCGCCGCCGGCCCCAGTGGGAGCGGCCTCCGACCGCGAGCGCGCGCGCAGCGCCGAACGCTACGCCGCTGCGCGGCGTTTCGCGGTCGGAGACCGCTCCCACCGACGGGCCCGCCCTACGGCGGGCGTCCGCGGGACCGGTCGCCTAGGACCCCTCGCCCGCCCCGGGCTCGTCCAGCGTCGCCGTCTGCCCGCGCAGGCCGAACTGGGGCGCCATCGGGATCATCGGCTCCGGCGGCTCCTGGCGCTGGCGCTGACGCTCCTGGTGATAGGCGTTGCCCGTGCCCGCCGGGATCAGCCGGCCGACGATGACGTTCTCCTTCAGCCCGCGCAGGTCGTCCCGGGCGCCGCGGGTGGCGGCGTCGGTGAGCACGCGGGTGGTCTCCTGGAAGGAGGCCGCGGAGATGAAGGAGTCCGTGGCGAGCGAGGCCTTGGTGATGCCAAGCAGCTGCGGCTCGAAACGCGCCGGCTCCTTGCCCTGCTCCACCAGGCGCTCGTTCTCCTCGACCACACGGCCCCAGTCCGCCTGCTCGCCGCGCAGGTAGCGGCTGTCGCCGGGCTCGCGGATCTCGACCTTGCGCAGCATCTGGCGGCTGATCACCTCGATGTGCTTGTCGTTGATTTTCACGCCCTGCAGGCGGTAGACGTCCTGGATCTCCTTGACCATGTGCGCGGCGAGCTCGGTGACGCCGAGCAGGCGCAGGATGTCGTGGGGGTTCGGCTCGCCGTCGGCGATGACCTCGCCCTTCTCCACGTGCTCGCCCTCGAACACCGTGACGTTGCGCCACTTCGGGATCAGCTCCTCGTAGTGCTCGCCGTCCGGCGTCGTGATCACCAGGCGCTGCTTGCCCTTGGTGTCCTTGCCGAAGGACACGGTGCCGGAGACCTCGGCGAGGATCGCCGGCTCCTTCGGCTTGCGGGCCTCGAACAGGTCCGCCACCCGGGGCAGGCCGCCGGTGATGTCGCGGGTCTTGGAGGACTCCTGCGGGATGCGGGCGATGACGTCGCCCACGTCCACCTCGGCGTTGTCGTCGACGCTGACGATGGCCCCGGCCGCCAGGTAGTAGTGGGCCGGGATGTCGGTGCCGGCGAGGTTGAGGTCGTTGCCGTCCTCGTCCACCAGCTTGATCATCGGGCGCAGATCCTTGTAGGCGATGCGCTCCTCGGTCTGCTTGCCCTTGGCGTCGGTGACGTTGCGCCGATGCTCGCCGGTGCCGCGGGTCTTGGGGTCGGTGACCACGAGGCTGGTGAGGCCGGTGACCTCGTCCACCTCGCGGTTGACCGTCACGCCCTCGACGAAGTCGAAGAACTTCAGCCGCCCCTTCACCTCGGTGATGATCGGGTGGGTGTGCGGATCCCAGTTGGCGACGATCTGCCCGGCCTCCACCGGCTCGTTGTCGGCCACCGCGATGGTGGCGCCGTAGGGCACCTTGTAGCGCTCGCGCTCGCGCCCGGCCTCGTCCATGACGGTGATCTCGCCGGAGCGGGAAACCGCCACCAGGTTGCCGGAGTGGTGCTGCACGGTCTTGAGGTTGTGCAGCCGCACGGTGCCCGCGCCCTTCACCTGCACGTTGCTCACCGAGGCCGCGCGGGAGGCGGCGCCGCCGATGTGGAACGTGCGCATGGTGAGCTGGGTGCCCGGCTCGCCGATGGACTGCGCGGCGATCACGCCGACCGCCTCGCCGACGTTCACCCGGTGGCCGCGGGCGAGGTCACGCCCGTAGCAGGCCGAGCAGACGCCGTGGCGGGTCTCGCAGGTGATGGGCGAGCGGACCCAGACCTCGTCCACGCCCTCGGTCTCGAGCTGCTCCACGAGGCGCTCGTCCAGCAGGGTGCCGGCGTCCAGCAGGGTGTCATTGGCACCGGGGCGGACCACGTCCTGGGCCAGAACCCGGCCGAGCACGCGCTCGCCGAGTGCCTCGACCACGTCGCCGCCCTCGATCAGCGGCGCCATCTTCAGGCCGCGATGGGTGCCGCAGTCGTCCTCGGTGACCACCAGGTCCTGGGAGACGTCCACCAGGCGGCGGGTCAGGTAGCCGGAGTTGGCGGTCTTGAGCGCCGTGTCCGCCAGGCCCTTGCGCGCGCCGTGGGAGGAGATGAAGTACTGCAGGACGTTCAGGCCCTCGCGGAAGTTCGCGGTGATGGGCGTCTCGATGATGGAGCCGTCGGGCTTGGCCATGAGGCCGCGCATGCCGGCGAGCTGGCGGATCTGCGCCGCCGAGCCACGGGCGCCGGAGTCGGCCATCATGAAGATCGAGTTGGTGGACTTCTGCACCACCTCGTTGCCCTCGGCGTCGGTGAGGGTCTCCTTGCCGAGCTTGTCCATCATGGCCCGCGCCACCTCGTCGTTGGTGCGCGACCAGATGTCCACCACCTTGTTGTAGCGCTCGCCGTTGGTGACCAGGCCCGAGGCGTACTGATCCTCGATGTCCTTCACCTCGACCTCGGCCTCGCGCAGGATGCGCTCCTTCTCCTCGGGGATGACCATGTCCTCCATGCCGATGGACACGGCGGCCCGGGTCGACATGTGGAAGCCGAGGTACATGAGCTGGTCGGCGAAGATGACCGTGGCCTTCAGGCCGAGTCGCCGGTAGCACTGGTCGATCATCTCCGAGATGGCCTTCTTGGTCATGTCCCGGTCGACCAGGGAGAACGGCAGCCCCTCGGGCACGATGTCGTACAGCAGGCCGCGGCCGACGGTGGTCTCCACCCGGCGGGTGCCTTCGCTGCGGTTGCCCTCGTCGTCCACCACGACCTCGTGGATGCGCACCGTCACCCGCGCGTGCACGTCCACCATGCGGCTCTCGTAGGCCCGGTGCAGCTCGGTGAGGTCGGAGAAGCGCATGCCCTCGCCGCGCCGGCCCACCAGGGACAGCGTCATGTAGTACAGCCCCAGCACGATGTCCTGGGAGGCGCCGATGATGGGCTCGCCGGAGGCCGGCGAGAGCACGTTGTTGGTGGCCATCATCAGGGCCCGGGCCTCGAGCTGGGCCTCCAGCGAGAGCGGCACGTGCACCGCCATCTGGTCGCCGTCGAAGTCGGCGTTGAAGGCCGGGCAGACCAGCGGGTGCAGCTGGATCGCCTTGCCCTCGATGAGCACCGGCTCGAACGCCTGAATACCCAGGCGATGCAGCGTCGGCGCGCGGTTGAGCATCACCGGATGCTCGCGGATGACGTCCTCGAGGATGTCCCAGACCTCAGGGGTCTCGCGCTCGACCATCTTCTTCGCCGCCTTGATGGTGGTGGCGAGCCCCAGACGCTGGAGCTTGGAGAAGATGAACGGCTTGAACAGCTCCAGCGCCATGCGCTTGGGCAGGCCGCACTGGTGCAGGCGCAGGGTCGGGCCGACCACGATCACCGAACGCCCGGAGTAGTCCACACGCTTGCCGAGCAGGTTCTGCCGGAAGCGGCCCTGCTTGCCCTTGATCATGTCCGCCAGGGACTTCAGCGGGCGCTTGTTGGTGCCGGTGATGGCGCGGCCGCGGCGGCCGTTGTCCAGCAGCGCGTCCACCGCCTCCTGCAGCATGCGCTTCTCGTTGCGCACGATGATGTCCGGCGCCGAGAGCTCCAGCAGCCGGCGCAGGCGGTTGTTGCGGTTGATCACCCGGCGGTAGAGGTCGTTCAGGTCCGAGGTGGCGAAGCGCCCGCCATCCAGCGGCACCAGCGGCCGCAGGTCCGGCGGCAGCACCGGCAGCACGGTCATGATCATCCACTCCGGCTTGTTGCCGGAGTCGATAAACGACTCCACCAGCTTCAGCCGCTTGGACAGCCGCTTGATCTTGGACTCGGAGTTGGTGGCGCCGATCTCCTCGCGCAGGGTGTTCGCCTCCTCCTGGAGGTCGATGCTCTTCAGGAGATGGAACACCGCCTCGGCGCCCATGCGGGCGTCGAACTCGTCACCGTACTGCTCGATGGCGTCGAGGTAGCCCTCGTCGGTGAGCAGCTGCCCGCGCTCCAGCGGCGTCATCCCCGCGTCGATGACCACGAACGCCTCGAAGTAGAGGATGCGCTCGATATCGCGCAGGGTCATGTCGAGCAGCAGCCCGATGCGCGAGGGCAGCGACTTCAGGAACCAGATGTGCGCGGTGGGGCTCGCCAGCTCGATGTGGCCCATGCGCTCGCGGCGCACCTTGGCCAGCGTCACCTCGACGCCGCACTTCTCGCAGACCACGCCGCGGTGCTTGAGTCGCTTGTACTTGCCGCAGAGGCACTCGTAGTCCTTCACGGGCCCGAAGATCTTGGCGCAGAACAGGCCGTCCCGCTCCGGCTTGAAGGTCCGGTAGTTGATCGTCTCCGGCTTCTTCACCTCGCCGAAGGACCAGGACCGGATCTTCTCCGGCGACGCCAGCCCGATACGGATGGCGTCGAAGTCGTCGAGCTGGGCGCCCGGCTGCTTGAACAGATTCAGAAGGTCTCTCATATCCGCTGCCCGTCCAACTTGAGTTGGCTAAATCGTTGGGTGGGGAATTCGGAATCGCCGCGTCTCGCGCCTCCCACGGTGGCTTCGCTCCCCGCTGTGGGAGGCGCGCGTCGCGGCGACCTCTAACTCCCCAAAATCAATCCTGCTCCAGCTCGATATCGATACCGAGCGACCGGATCTCCTTGACCAGCACGTTGAAGGATTCGGGCATCCCCGCCTCCATCTGGTGGTCGCCGTCCACGATGTTCTTGTACATCTTGGTGCGGCCGGTCACGTCGTCGGACTTCACCGTGAGCATCTCCTGCAGCGTGTACGCCGCGCCGTAGGCCTCCAGCGCCCAGACCTCCATCTCGCCGAAGCGCTGGCCGCCGAACTGGGCCTTGCCGCCCAGCGGCTGCTGGGTGACCAGGCTGTACGGACCGGTGGAGCGGGCATGGACCTTGTCGTCCACCAGGTGGTTCAGCTTCAGGATGTGCATGTAGCCGATGGTCACCGGGCGGTCGAAGGCCTCACCGGTGCGGCCGTCGTAGAGCGTGGTCTGGCCGTTCTCCGGCAGCTCCGCCAGCCGCAGCATGGTCTTGACCTCGGTCTCGTCGGCGCCGTCGAACACCGGCGAGGCCATGGGCACGCCGCCGCGCAGGTTGTCCGCCAGGCTGCGGATCTCCTCGTCGGTGAGGCTGTCGAGGTCCTCGCGCTTGCCGCTGGAGTTGTAGATCTGGTCGAGGAACCGGCGCAGCTCGGCGAGCTCCACCTGCTCGTCCAGCATGCGGCCGATCTTCTGGCCGAGGCCCTTGGCGGCCCAGCCGAGGTGGGTCTCCAGCACCTGGCCGACGTTCATCCGCGAGGGCACGCCCAGCGGCGAGAGCACCACGTCGATGGGCTCGCCGTCCTCGGTGAAGGGCATGTCCTCCACCGGCACCACGCGCGAGATCACGCCCTTGTTGCCGTGGCGCCCGGCGAGCTTGTCGCCCGGCTGGATCCGCCGCTTCACCGCGAGGTAGACCTTGACCATCTTCAGCACACCGGGGGCGAGGTCGTCGCCGGCGGTGATCTTGGCCTTCTTCTCGTCGAAGCGGCGGTCGAAGGCCTCGCGCTGGGCCTTGAGCTGGGCCTGCACCTTCTCCAGCTGCTCGGTGACGTCGTCGTCACGCATGCGGATCTCGAACCAGCGCTCCCGCTCGACGCCCTGCAGGTACTCGGGCGTGACCTTGGTGCCGGCCTTGAGGCCGTTCGGGCCGCCCTCGGCGACCTTGCCGTCCAGCAGCTTCTCGAGGCGGGCGAAGGCGTCGTCCTCGAAGATGCGGAACTGGTCGTTCAGGTCCTTGCGCACCGCGGCCAGCGCATCCGCCTCGATGGACAGGGCGCGGGCATCCTTCTCGACGCCGTCGCGGGTGAACACCTGGACGTCCACCACCGTGCCGTCCATGCCCGTGGGCACGCGCTGGGAGGTGTCCTTCACGTCCGAGGCCTTCTCGCCGAAGATCGCCCGCAGCAGCTTCTCCTCGGGGGTGAGCTGGGTCTCGCCCTTGGGCGTGACCTTGCCGACGAGGATGTCGCCCGCGTTGACCTCGGCGCCCACGTAGACGATGCCCGACTCGTCCAGCTTGGCGAGCGCGCTCTCGCCGACGTTGGGGATGTCGGCGGTGATCTCCTCCGGCCCGAGCTTGGTGTCACGGGCGACGGCGGTGAGCTCCTCGATGTGGATGGTGGTGTAGCGGTCCTCCTCCACCACCTTCTCGGACATGAGGATGGAGTCCTCGAAGTTGTAGCCGTTCCAGGGCATGAAGGCGACGCGCATGTTCTGCCCGAGCGCCAGCTCGCCCATGTCCGTGGACGGGCCGTCGGCGAGGACGTCGCCCCGGGCCACCTGGTCGCCCGGGCGCACCAGCGGCTTCTGGTTCTGGCAGGTGTTCTGGTTGGAGCGCGTGTACTTGGTCAGGTTGTAGATGTCGACGCCGGGCTCGCCGGGGACGGTCTCGTCGTCGTTGACCCGCACCACCATGCGCGCGGCGTCCACCTGCTCCACCACACCGCCGCGCTCGGCGATCACGGTGACGCCGGAGTCGATGGCGACGGCGCGCTCCATGCCGGTGCCCACCAGGGGCTTCTCGGCGCGCAGCGTCGGCACCGCCTGGCGCTGCATGTTCGAGCCCATGAGCGCGCGGTTGGCGTCGTCGTGCTCGAGGAACGGCACCATGGAGGCCGCCACCGAGACGATCTGCTTCGGCGAGACGTCCATGTACTGGACCTTCTCCGGCGAGGCCATGCCGAACTCGTTCTGGTGGCGCATGGAGATCAGCGAATCCGCCAGATAGCCGTTCTCGTCCAGGCGCGCGTTGGCCTGGGCGATGACGTAGCGGCTCTCCTCGATGGCGGAGAGATAGTCCACCTCGTCGGTGACGCGGCCGTCGATCACCTTGCGGTACGGCGTCTCCAGGAAGCCGTAGCTGTTGAGCCGGGCATAGCAGGCGAGCGAGGAGATGAGGCCGATGTTCGGCCCCTCCGGCGTCTCGATGGGGCAGACGCGGCCGTAGTGGGTCGGGTGCACGTCGCGCACCTCGAAGCCCGCCCGCTCGCGGGTCAGGCCGCCCGGGCCGAGCGCCGAGACCCGGCGCTTGTGGGTCACCTCGGAGAGCGGGTTGTTCTGGTCCATGAACTGCGAGAGCTGCGAGGAGCCGAAGAACTCCTTGATCGCCGCCGCCACGGGCTTGGCGTTGATCAGCTCCTGGGGCATCAGCCCCTCGCTCTCGGCGAGGCTCAGGCGCTCGCGCACGGCGCGCTCCACGCGCACGAGCCCCACGCGGAAGACGTTCTCCGCCATCTCGCCGACACAGCGCACCCGCCGGTTGCCGAGGTGGTCGATGTCGTCGACCGTGCCCTTGCCGTTGCGGATGTTGATGAGCTCGCGCAGGACGTCGAGGATGTCCTCGTTGTCCAGCACGCCGGAGCCGGTGACCTCGTCCCGGCCGACCCGCAGGTTGAACTTCATCCGCCCCACCGAGGACAGGTCGTAGCGGTCCTCGCTGAAGAACAGGTTGGCGAACAGGTTCTCCGCGGCCTCCTTGGTCGGCGGCTCGCCCGGGCGCATCATCCGGTAGATCTCCACCAGCGCCTCGAGCTGCGTGCGCGTGGCGTCGATGCGCAGGGTGTTGGAAACGTAGGGCCCCTGGTCGAGATCGTTGATGAACAGCGTCTCGAAGGACTTCACCCCGGCGTCGCGCAGCTGCTGCACCAGCTCCTCGGTGAGCTCGGCATTGGCCTCGGCCAGCACCTCGCCGGTGGACTTGTCGACGATGCCGTGGGCGAGCACCTTGCCCACGAGGTACTCGTCAGGGACCTCGAGCTTGTCCAGGCCCACCTTCTCCATCTGCCGGATGTGGCGCGCGGTAATCCGCCGCCCGCTCTCGACGATGGTCTCGCCGCCGGCCTTGATGTCGAAGCTCGCGGTCTCGCCGCGCAGGCGGTCCGGCACGAGCGCCAGCTCGGCGCCCTTCTTCTTCAGCTTGAACTGGTTCTTCTCGAAGAACAGGTCGAGGATCTGCTCGTTGTCGTAGCCGAGCGCGCGCAGCAGCACCGTCGCCGGCAGCTTGCGGCGGCGGTCGATGCGCACGTAGATGGCGTCCTTCGGGTCGAACTCGAAGTCGAGCCATGAGCCGCGATAGGGAATGACCCGCGCGCTGAACAGCAGCTTGCCGGAGCTGTGGGTCTTGCCCTTGTCGTGGTCGAAGAACACGCCCGGCGAGCGGTGCAGCTGCTGCACGATGACCCGCTCGGTACCGTTCACCACGAAGGTGCCGTTGCGGGTCATGAGCGGCATCTCGCCCATGTAGACTTCCTGCTCCTTGATGTCCTTGACCGTGCGCGTCTCCTTGTCGTTGATGACCAGGCGCACGAGCACGCGCAGCGGGGCGGCGTAGGTCAGCCCGCGCAGCTGGCACTCCTTGACGTCGAAGGCCGGCTCGCCGATGCGATAGCGCACGTATTCCAGACGGGCATTGCCAGAGTAGCTCTGGATCGGGAACACTGAGCTGAACGCGGCGTGCAGGCCCTTGCCGTCACGGCTGTCCGGGTCGCGCTCGAGCTGCAGGAAGTCCCGGTAGGACTCGATCTGCGTCGCGAGCAGGAAAGGGACATCCAGGATATTCGGCTGCTTGCCGAAGTCCTTGCGGATGCGCTTCTTTTCGGTGAACGAATAGGCCATCGAGGTTCCTCAACCAGGTTGGGGTCCGCCGTGTGCAAGGCTCCGGACGCTCGCGGGAACGCCCGCAGCCTTGGACACGCCGGGCGGCGTGATATTACAAACGGGAAAAGGCCGGCGGCCCGGAGGCCACCAGCCGGTTTCCCTTTCAGCTAGTTATAGAGTGGTGCGGCACCGAGTTACTTGAGCTCGACGCTGGCACCCGCCTCCTCCAGCTGCTTCTTCAGCGCCTCGGCGTCCTCCTTCGAAGCGCCCTCCTTCACCGGGGCGGGAGCGCCCTCGACCAGCTCCTTCGCCTCCTTCAGGCCGAGACCGGTGGCCGCACGCACGGCCTTGATCACCTGCACCTTGTTGGAGCCGAAGCTGGAGAGCACGACGTCGAACTCGGTCTGCTCCTCGGCGGCCTCGGCCTCGCCACCACCGGCGGCGGCCGGGGCGGCGGCGACGGCGGCAGCGGCAGTGACGCCGAATTTCTCCTCCATCGCCTCGATGAGCTCGACCACCTCCATCACGGTCATGCTGGAGATCGTCTCGAGAATATCCTCTTTGGAAACGGCCATCGTCAATTCTCCTGAGTGTTGACGCGATTACGTTGCACTGACTGCGGCGGACAGGATCGCGGCGGGCTGCCTACTGCTTGGCATCCTTCACCGCGGCGAGCGTGCGCACCAGCTTGCCCGGCACCTCGTTGAGGGTCGTGGCGAGCTTCTGCACCGGCGCCCGCATCGTCGCCATGAGGCGACTGATCGCCTCGTCGTAGGTCGGCAGGGTGGCGAGGCGATCGATCTCCGAGCCCGGGTACACCGACCCGCCCACGGAGAGCATCTTCACCACCAGCTTGTCGTTGCCCTTGGAGAAATCCTTCAGGACACGCGCAGCCGACCCTGGATCCTGCTGCGAGAACGCGAGCAGCAGCGGACCTTCGAAGCCATCCTTCATGCATTCGAAATCCGTGCCCTCGACGGCACGCTTGGCGAGGGTGTTCTTCACCACGCGGATGTAGACCCCCGACTCGCGCGCCTGCACACGCAGCCTGTCCATGTCGCCGGCGGTGAGACCCCGGTACTCCGCGGCCAGCGCGGAGTGGGCCTCACCGGCGACTTCGGCGACTTCCTGCACCATCCGCTTCTTCTGTTCCAGACTCACGCCCATTCGGTTTGCCTCCTGGAACGGCGGTTGGCGAACACGATGCCGGCGGGCGAGCCGGCACCGCACCGGAGACCCCGCCTGCCGGCGGAGACTCCCGCCCCGCCCGGCGTCATTGCCGGAGCGGAGCGACGGTGGCCCAGTGCAGGAAATCCATCCTGTCCCGGCAGCACCGTCTACCGCAGGCGACCCGAAGGCCTTTCAGCGCCAAGGCGCACCATGCGGTCTTCGACGGCTGTCGTTGACGACAGCCACGGCCGGCCTGTCGGCCGGCCGTTGAGTGACAAGTTTCAAGTTTCAAGTTGCAAGACCGCCTCCGAGCGGCCGCTGGCTGCGGTCCGGCGCCCTTCCGATGCACCGCCCGCCACCTCTTGCTTGCAACTTGTCACTTGCAACTTGCCACTGCCCTCACCTAGGGCGCACAGCGCCCTAGGTGAGGGCTCCCAAATCCACCGAGACCCCCGGCCCCATGGTCGTGGAAACGGTGGCCCTCTTCAGGTACACACCCTTGCTCGACGCCGGCTTGATCTTCTGCAGATCGTTGAGCAGCGCCTTCAGGTTCTCCGCCAGGGCCTGGGGCTCGAAATCCACCTTGCCGAGGCTGCAGTGGATGAGGCCGCCCTTGTCGGCGCGGTAGCGGACCTGGCCGGCCTTGGCGTTGTGCACGGCGCCCGCCACATCGGCGGTGACCGTGCCCACGCGCGGGTTCGGCATCAGGCCGCGGGGGCCGAGGATGCGGCCGAGGCGGCCAACGACGCCCATGGCGTCGGGGCTCGCGATGACCACGTCGAAGTCGAGCTCACCGCCCTGGATACGCTCGGCGAGATCCTCCATGCCCACCACGTCGGCGCCGGCCTCCTTCGCCGCGTCGGCGTTGGCGCCCTGGGCGAACACGGCCACGCGCACCGTCTTGCCGGTGCCGTTCGGCAGCACGGTGGAGCCGCGCACCATCTGGTCGGACTTGCGCGGGTCGATGCCGAGGTTCACGGCGACGTCCACCGACTCGGTGAACTTCGCGCTGGCGAGCTCCTTCAGCAGCGAGAAGGCCTCCTCCGCCGGATAGAGCTTCGTGCGGTCGACCTTCTCGCGGAAAGCCTGCTGTCTGCGGGTCAGCTTGGCCATGGCGTCAGACCCCCTCCACGTCGAGGCCCATGCTGCGGGCGCTGCCGGCGATCGTGCGGATCGCGGCGTCCATGTCGGCGGCGTTCAGGTCCGGCCACTTGGTCTTCGCGATCTCCTCGAGATCGTCGCGGCTGACCTTGCCCACCTTCTTGGTGTTGGGCGTGCCGCTGCCGGACTGGATGCCGGCCGCCTTCTTCAGCAGCACCGCCGCCGGCGGCGTCTTGGTGACGAACGTGAAGCTGCGGTCCGACATCACGGTGATGACCACCGGGATGGGCAGCCCGGGCTCGATCTCCTGGGTCTGCGCGTTGAACTGCTTGCAGAACTCCATGATGTTGAGACCGTGCTGACCCAGCGCCGGACCCACGGGCGGGCTCGGATTCGCCTTCCCGGCCGGCACCTGCAGCTTGATGTAGGCAGTGACCTTGCGTGCCATGACAGACTCCTGATGTGGGTGATAGCGCCCGGGACTGGCTACCCGGGCTCCCCGGCGGCCCCGCAGGGGCCGCAGTACTGAGTTGCAAGTAGCAAGTTACAAGTGGAGCCGGGCGGCACCGGAGGGGCACCTTCACGCCTCTCGCTTGTTACTTGTCACTTGCAACTTGCCACTAAAGGCTGAGCGCGAAGCGCTCAGCCCTTCTCAACCTGGCTGAACTCCAGCTCCACCGGCGTCGAGCGGCCGAAGATCAGAACCGCAACGCGCAGGCGGCTCTTCTCGTAGTTGACCTCTTCCACCACGCCGTTGAAGTCGTTGAAGGGGCCGTCGGTGACGCGGACCACCTCGCCGACCTCGAACAGGACCTTGGGCCGCGGCTTCTCCACGCCCTCCTTCACCCGGTCGAGGATCTGCTCGGCCTCGCGCTCGGAGATGGGGGCCGGCTTGTCGCGGGAGGCGCCGATGAAGCCCATGACCCGCGGCACCTCCTTGACCAGGTGCCAGGTGTCGTCGGTCATCTCCATCTGCACCAGCACGTAGCCGGGGAAGAACTTGCGCTCGCTGCGGCGCTTCTGGCCGTCCTTCATCTCCACCACTTCCTCGGTGGGGACGAGGATCTCGCCGAACTGGTCTTCCATCCCCGCGCGCTTGATGCGCTCCAGCAGGGACTTCTTGACCTGGTTCTCGAAACCCGAATAGGCGTGCACGACGTACCAGCGCTTCGCCATCGGTGATCAGCCTCCGGGGCTCACGAGGGCGCCGACGCCCCACAGGAAAAACATGTCCATGAGCCAGAGGATGATGGCAACGATCACCACCATGACGAGCACGATGAGGGTCGTCTGCATCGACTCCTGGCGCGTCGGCCACACGACCTTGCGCAGCTCCTGGCGCGCCTCGCGGGCGAACGCCCAGGCATTGCGCCCGTACTGGCTGCTCACGGCGATGGCGATGGCGACGGCCGCCACCACCACCATGCCGAGCGCGCGCAGCAGCGCGGACTCCGCCTCGAAGTAGTAGAAGCCCACCACGCCGGCGAGGAATACCCCGGCGGCGGCAGCGAGCTTGAGCTTGTCGAGGGACGAGGCTTCGCTGTCGGCTCTGGCGCTCATGGATTCACGACGTAAAGGCCACCTCGCCAGCTCCCGAAGGGCGGCGACGCGGCCGGAGAGTTGGCAGGCCAGGAGGGACTCGAACCCCCAACCTGCGGTTTTGGAGACCGCTGCTCTGCCAATTGAGCTACTGGCCTGTAACCTGCCGCCGGTGACCGGCCGTCACTCGGCGAACTCGGTAGTCTACGGCAACGCCCTGGGCAAGGGAACCCCTGCCCAGGGCGCATGCAGGCGACCCCGTTACTCGAGGATCTTGGAGACGACGCCGGCGCCCACGGTGCGGCCGCCCTCGCGCACCGCAAAGCGCAGCCCCTCCTCCATCGCGATCGGCGCGATCAGCGAGACCGTCATCTTCACGTTGTCACCCGGCATCACCATCTCCGTGCCCTCCGGCAGGTCACAGGCACCGGTGACGTCGGTGGTGCGGAAGTAGAACTGCGGCCGGTAGCCGTTGAAGAACGGCGTGTGCCGCCCGCCCTCGTCCTTGGAGAGCACGTACACCTCGCACTCGAACTTCGTGTGCGGCGTGATCGAGCCCGGCTTGCAGAGCACCTGACCGCGCTCGACGTCGTCACGCTTGGTGCCGCGCAGCAGCGCGCCGATGTTGTCCCCCGCACGCCCCTCGTCGAGCAGCTTGCGGAACATCTCCACCCCCGTGACCACCGTCTTCGTGGTCGGGCGGATGCCGACGATCTCCACCTCCTGGCCGGTCTTGATGATCCCGCGCTCCACGCGCCCGGTCACCACCGTGCCACGGCCCGAGATCGAGAACACGTCCTCGATCGGCATCAGGAAGGCACCGTCCACCGCCCGCTCGGGCTCGGGGATGTACTCGTCCATCGACTCCACCAGGCGCACGATCGAGGGCGCCCCGATCTCGCTCTCATCACCCTCCAGCGCCTTCAGCGCCGAGCCGGTGATGATCGGGATGTCGTCGCCCGGGAACTCGTACTGGCTCAGCAGCTCTCGGACCTCCATCTCCACGAGCTCCAGCAGCTCCGCGTCGTCCACCATGTCCGCCTTGTTCAGGTAGACCACCATCGCCGGCACGCCCACCTGGCGCGCCAGCAGAATGTGCTCGCGGGTCTGCGGCATCGGACCGTCGGCGGCCGAAACCACCAGGATCGCACCGTCCATCTGCGCCGCGCCCGTGATCATGTTCTTCACATAGTCCGCGTGCCCGGGGCAGTCGACGTGCGCATAGTGACGATGGTCGGTCTCGTACTCCACGTGCGCCGTGGCAATCGTGATGCCCCGCGCACGCTCCTCCGGCGCGTTGTCGATCTGGTCGAACGCACGCGCCACACCACCGTACTTCTCCGCCAGAACCTTCGTCAGCGCCGCGGTCAGCGTCGTCTTGCCATGGTCCACGTGACCAATCGTGCCAACGTTCACATGCGGCTTCGTGCGCTCAAACTTCGCCTTGGACACGGCGCGATCTCCCCTTTGTTATTGCCTGCCTGAGGAGCCGAGGGCTCGTCGTGCGATGAAAGATGGAGCCCATGCCCGGATTTGAACCGGGGACCTCTTCCTTACCAAGGAAGTGCTCTACCCCTGAGCTACATGGGCGTATGGCCAGTCCGCGCTATTCAGCCCCGCGGCGGGCGCAATGGAGCGGGTGATGGGAATCGAACCCACATCATCAGCTTGGAAGGCTGAGGTTCTACCATTGAACTACACCCGCGGGGATCTATCGCCACCCGCGACGCCACCACCCAGCGAGCCGCCGCCGGGGCGGCATCAGTCAGGCGCCCGTGCCAGCGTCGCCAGCCGTGCTGCCTTTATAGGACCAGTCCGGCGCGCGCGCCAGCGGCCTGCCGGCGGTGCTGCCCGGAAAAATTCCGGTCCACTCAGCAGCGACTTGCCGCTGGTGCACCTATATGTGGTGGAGGGGGGAGGATTCGAACCTCCGAAGGCTGTGCCAGCAGATTTACAGTCTGCCCCCGTTGACCGCTTGGGTACCCCTCCGCGCGATCAGGCCGCGTAATGTGCGGAAAAGCGGGCAGAGTGTCAAGGCCGCCCGGCCCCCGTGGGAGATGGAGTAAAGCGGCCTGCGGCTTGAGTGGAGTGGGAAGGAGGAGACAACCTCCCGAGCAGATTCACGAGGTCGCCGAAGGCGCCTCAACGGAAAGGGAGGTTGTCTCCATGCTCTACGCTGGCATCGATGTGGCGAATCGGGCAAGCACGGTTTGCGTGGTGGACGCGAACGCCGAGGTGATCCTCGAGCGCACGGTGGCGACCGAGGCGGGGGCGCTGATGGAGGCGTTCTCGGGCCTTGAGGCGACGCGGGTGGTCATCGAGAGCACGCCGCTAGCGGAGTGGGTGGCGTTGGTGGTCGAGGATGCTGGCCATGAGGCGGTGGTGATCGATGCGCGCTCGGCGAAGCGGCTGATGGATGCCTCGAAGAAGACCGACCGGCGGGATGCCCGGACGCTGGCGCGCATGGCTCAGGCGGGCTGGTACACGGCGGTGCACCGCAAGTCGGCTGAGGCGCGGTTGCAGCGCTCGCGGCTGCAGGCGCGTCAGGGGCTGGTGGAGGCCTACAAGGGCTTCGCGGCGCGGGTGCGGGGGCTGTTGCGCGCGCACGGGGTGCGGGTTGGCCGGGTGAGCAAGGGCGAGTTTGCGCCGCGGGTGCGTGCGCTGTGCGCCGAGCACGTGCCGGGGCTGGCGGCCTACCTGGAGCCGCTGCTCGCGGCCTACGAGCATGCGCTCGGTGAGGCGCGGCGCCTGCGCCGGGAGATCGAGCGCGAGGCGCGCGAGCATGCGGTGGCGGAGCGCCTGGCGAGCGTGCCCGGAGTGGGTCCGCTGGTCAGCCAGGCGTACGTGGCCACCATCGATGACCCGCGGCGGTTCGCCAGTGGTGATGAGGTGGCCGACTACGCGGGGCTCACGCCGCGGATCTACCAGTCCGGCGAGCTCCAGGTACAGGGGCGCATCAGCCGTGAGGGCGACAAGCTCCTGCGCTGGCACCTGGTGGAGGCCGCGCATTCGCTGCTGGTCCGCGGTCGGGACTGCGCGCTCAGGCGCTGGGGCTTGCGGCTTGCCGAGCGCAAGGGCCAGGCGAAGGCGAAGGTGGCGCTGGCGCGCAAACTGGCGGTACTCCTCCACCGGCTCTGGGTGAGCGGTGAGCGCTTCAAGGCCTGGCCCGAGCGGGCGGTGGGTGCCTGATCACGACCGCCGGGAGGTAGCGCAACGCGCAGCAAAGCGATCAAAGCGAGCAAACAGGTTGGCCGGGGTATCGAGGACGCCGATCCTGCAGACCGCTTGGGGCAGTGACCCCGTGTTTGGGAGATTCCGGACGGCGTTCTCGTACATCCCATCCTGTCGGCGCCCCCACGGGGGCGACCACGTAGAGAAGCCTGAGGCCTCGGCCAGCCTTCCTTTTACAACCCGGGAGGTTGACTCCGGGGGCCGCTTTAGAGAAGCGGTCTCCGACCGCGAAACTTCTCCGTAGGTTGTGCGCGGCCAAAGGCCGCGTGCAACGTTCCCCGGCACCGGACACCCGGGATGTCGCACACGGCTTCGCCGTGCACGACCTACCCGGTCGGTTCTGCGCGGTCCGAGGCCGCGTGCAACATCGGCCCGCTCCGGGCACATGCACCTGGCACACGGTCCAGCCTTGCACGACCGACCCTGTAGGAGCGGTCCCCCCAACCGCGAAACGGCGCGCAGCGCCGTACTCCCGTTCGGCGCAGCCGTGTGCGACATTCACCGGCCGTCACACAAAGCAATCAACATGCCCCACTCGCCATGAAAACACCCCTCGCACCCCTGCTCCTCGCCCCCCACCGCCGCGAGCCGGCCTGGCTCGCCCCGGCGGCCGCGGTGCTCGGCATCCTCGCCCTCGCCTCCATCCCCGGCGTCCCCGCCGAGGAGGTCGAGGGCCGCTTCTCCATTGCCGCCCTGCCCCCGACCCTGCAGAACGCCCTGCACATCCCGCTCTACGGGATCATCACCTGGGTCTGGCTGCGCGCCCTGCACCACGTCGGCCAGCGCGCCACCCACCTTGGTCTCGCCGCCACCGCGGCGCTCGCCACCGGCCTCCTCGACGAGCTCCGCCAGGGCTTCGTTCCCGGCCGCTACGCCTCCCTCACCGACATGGCCCTGAACGCCGCCGGCATCCTCCTGGCCCTGCTCCTCTGGCATGGCCTGACCCGGCAGCTTACCCCCCGCTGAAGCCCATAGCCCTTTCAGGCGCACCCTTCAGCAGCGGAGCGGGTCGGCCAACGCCCATGGGAAAGGTGTCCGACCGAGATGGCCAGCGCAGCGCGCTACATGCCGCGAGCCGGAGCCGTACGCCGGTGCGCGGCCTTTCGCGGTCGGAGACCGCTCCCACAGGGGGGCCGCTCCCACGGGGCAACGTCTGCGCCTTCCGCCCTCGCTACAGCACAACCCTCGCCCCCTCGGGGAGCCCGCCCCGCGCCAGCAGCGCCTCGCGCAGGGCACGCTTGGCATTCGGCTCCCCATGCACCAGCCGCACCTCCCGCGGCCGGCGTCGCATGCGGCGGACGAAGCGGATCAGGTCTTCACGGTCCGCGTGGGCGGAATAACCGCCGAGGGTCTCGATGCGGGCGCGGATATCGATGCGCTCGCCGTCGAGCATTACCCAGCCGCCGCGGGGGCCGTAGCGCTGGATGTCCCGCCCGGGCGTCCCCGCCGCCTGGTAGCCGACGAAGACCACCGCATGGCGCGGGTCGGGGAGCATGCGCCGGAGGTAGTTCACCACGCGGCCGCCGGCGCACATCCCGCTCGCGGCGATCACCACCGCCGGGCGGTGGGTGCGGGCCAGATAGTCCGCCGTCTGCAGATGCTCCTCGTGGCTGTCCACGGTGTAGAGGTTGTCGAAGGCGAGCGGATGCCGGCCCGCGCGCACCCGTCGGTGGGCCTCGGCATCCCAGTAAGGGCGGAGATCCCGGTAGACCTCCGTGAAGCGTGCGGCGAGCGGGGAGTCGACGATGATCTCGAGGTTGGGCCAGTCTGCGGGTGATGAGGCGAGTCGCCGCGGGAGCGCGCCTCCCATGGCCCCCTCTCCCGTGGGAGGCGCGCTCCCGCGGCGATCCCCCCAATCCCTCGACCCCGCCGCCCCGTGAATCAGCCCTTCGATCTCGTACAGCAGCTCCTGCGTCCGCCCGATGCTGAACGCCGGCACGATCACCGTGCCGCCGTCGGCCAGCGCCTGGTCGATCGCCGCCTTGAGACGGTGGCGCCGCGCCCGCCGCCCCTCGTGCACACCATCCCCGTAGGTGGACTCGAGCACCAAGCGGTCCGCGGCGTAAGACGCCTTCGGCGCAGGCAGCAGCGGCGCGTAGGGCGCCCCCAGGTCCCCCGAGAACACGATGCGCTCCCGCCGACCCTCGCACCGCCAGTCCACCTCCACATAGGCCGACCCGAGAATATGCCCGGCGCGCTGCAGCCGCAGCCGCGTGCCGCCGGCGCCGGGCAGCCCGTGCCACGCGCCGTAGTCCAGCGCCACCAGCCGCCCCTGCACCTCATCCAGGAACTGCCGGATCAGCCGCTCGTCCCGGGTGAAGCCGATCTTCAGCGCATCCTCGATCACCAGCGGCAGCAGCCGCGCCGAGGGCACGCTGCAGAGGATCGGCCCGCGATAGCCGGCGGCCAGCAGATAGGGCAGGCGCCCGATATGGTCGATATGCACGTGGGTGACCACCAGCGCAATGACGTCGTCGACAGGGAAATCGATCCGGTGGCGCTCCAGCGTGTCACCCGAACCGCCGTCCTCCCCCTGGAACAGCCCGCAGTCCACCAGCAGGGACTGCCCCGGGCCAAGCCGCAGCCGATGGCAGCTGCCGGTCACGCCCTCATGGCCGCCGTGGTGCTCGATGCGTGGGTAGTCCTCCATGACAACCTGTCCTTACTCGAGTTGCTGACTGTGCTAATTTTCTCGCTAGACCAGAACGGGGATGGCCAATGCCCGATAGCGTAGAGAATCTGCTGCTCGAACATCTGCGCGTCATCCGCTCGGACCTCTCCGCGATGAAGGAAGACCTTCGGGAGGTCAAGCAACGGATCACCAGCGTCGAATCAGGCGTCGCCGGCCTGCGTCGCGACAGCGCCCAGGTATACGCTGACACGGTGGATCAGCACGGCCGTTATGATCGGCTGCTGGAGCGTATCGAGCGCATCGAACGGCGCCTGGAGATCCAGGATGAAGCTCGGGGGCCAGGCCCCTAGGGTATTCTGGTGCCTGCCGTGGCGGCCCCTCAGCGCCCGAAACTCTCCAGAATCGTCCTCCGATTCTCCACCAGCTTCAGCAGATCCACCGTCAGGAAGAACCCGGTCTCGTCGTCACGGCGGGACACACCCACGGTGTAGGCGTTGGCGAAGTGCAGCGCCGCGCCGTAGCCCCAGTCCTCCACCTCGCGGCGGTCCGAGTACAGGGCGATGAGCGAGCCGCCGGAGGGCAGGTACCAGCGCTCCTGGCGCCAGTAGTTGACCCCCACCACCTCCAGCATCAGCGCCTCCTGGAACTGGTCCCCGTCCTCCGCCCCCTCGACGTACTCCATCACCAGGTTCGGATGCAGCAGGATCCACTGCCTCTCCGGCGGCGGCGCAAAGCGGGCGTCCTCGTCCCGCCGGTAGAGATAGCTGTTCAGCGTGAGCTCCAGCAGGGTCTGCGAGCGGGCGTCGTCCAGATAGGCCTGCCACTGGGCGTCCAGATCCCGCGCGTAGCGGGCAAAGGCCAGGGCCGAATCCGAGGCGTAGGTCGCCTGGGCGTGGTTGTAGAGCTCGGCGTACTCGTCCAGCACATCGAAGCAGTCCGCCCTGTCGGCCACTTCCATGGCCCGGGCATCACAGGCCCCAACGTTCGCCGGCTGCAGGAACACGCGCCCGTCGATCACCAGCTCCCCGTCGCGCCCGACGGTCACCGTCGGCACCCCGCGCCCGGCGTCGATGACATCCAGCACCGCCTGATTCGGGCTGACCCGCTCCCCCCGCTCGCCGGCCTCCGTGAGGCGCCGGAAGCCGCCATAACGCTCCGCCCAGCCCTGGGTCTCCCGCAGGAAGGTGGTCAGCCGCTCGAGCACGCCCCGCAGGTCCTCGTTGTCGGCGCAGAGCGCCGCGCGCACGTCCGCGGCGCCGGCCTGCACCGCCGGCAGGTGCACCGCGGGCGGCGTCTCCTGCTCGCAGAGGCAGTCCGCCGCGGTGGCATCCGGCCCGCAGGGATTGCCCGGCCCGTTCTGCGCACCCGCCGGGCCCACCAGGCCGAGCAGGGCAACCAGCACCCCGCCCACCAGCAGCCGCCGCGCCAACCCGACCACGCCCATCACTCGAACTCCTCCCCGAAGCTCTCCACCAGCGCCTTCAGCGCCTGCCCGGCACGGATGAGATCCCGCAGCGCATCCTCGTCCCGCGGCTGGAAGTCCTCGAAGGCCTCCTCCAGGCGCTCCGCATGTCCGCGCAGGGTGCGTGCGAAGAACCGCTCCGAGGCCGCCTCCGTCTCCGCCTTGCGGGGACGGAACCGGAACAGCAGCCGGAACAGCGGCAGGTGCACCTTGGGGTTGAGCAGGTAGTGGCCGATGGCGTGGGTGTTGGCGCGGGTGACGGAGGTCAGCTCCGCCAGCGTGTAGGCCTTGCGGAAGACCAGATGCGATACCCAGCGGCCGTTGTCCGTCGGGTCGAAGGGCCGCACCCGCGCCACCGGGTCCAGGCGATGCCGGTACTCGAGGAACTCCGCCGTGCAGCCCCGCTCACCCGGGCGCACCGGCGAGGCCTTCACGTCGATGAAGCTCTGCAGCACGCGGCTGACGTTCGCGACCATGTGCACGCTGCCGAGGCGGTGGGTCGTCGGGCTCAGACTGTGCTGGCTGCCGTCGGGGCCCACCATCTGTTCGGGGCCGTAGGCCTTGGCGAGGGTGTCGTGGACCACGGCCGTGCCGAGCGAGTGCCCGAGCACGTGGACGTTGGCCGAACCGTGCTCGGCGATCGTGCGCGCCAGCGCCTCGGCGAGCCGCAGCCGAACACGCTCGCTGAGGATCGTGAAGCGATACAGCAGCACATCCAGCCAGTGCGTGCGGAAGAAGCTGTCGTCGGTGATCTCCGACTCCAGCGCGTTGATCCGCGCCGCCACGCTGGAGGCGATGGGCAGGGTCCCGGCAATGGCCGCCATGCGCTCGGCCAGCGGCTGCGCCCGCTCCGCAAGCTCGGCCCGGAACTCCTCGAAGATGTCGTTATAGCCGACGGGGACGATGTCGAAGCGCCCGGTGACGTCCTCATCCCGCAGCGAGTCGTACAGCCCGCCCGCCTCCCGGCAGGCATCTCGCACCTCGTCCCGGAACGAGTCCGCCGTGTGCTGCCCCATCCCGTGGACGATGATCAACTGCTGCCTTGCCATCCTTCCCCCAACAGCCGCGGAATCCCTTCATCCCTCGCCGGATTAGATAGACCATCCAGCCCGGTTTGGATACCCGAAATGCCCGGGTTAGAAGCGGTCTCCGACCGCGATGGCGCGCACAGCGCGCCAACAGCAGCCTGGAAACCTGGCAAAACACCCCTGCCTGATCTTTCCTTCAGAGACCGTCAGCGCAACGAGATCCAGCCAACACGGCCTTACCTCCAGCAAGGACAGGCACCCCGATGAGCGACTACTTCGTCTGCGACATCGACCTCGATAGACCGCCCACCCGCCGGGCCGCCTACTCCGACCGCACCGCATGGCTCCTCGCCGAGCTGTCACGCCTGGTCTACGAACCGCTCCCGGGCAGCGAGCTCCCCTCCGACCTCCTGCCGCGGCTGCGCGCGGCCATCGCCGACGACGCCGACGACACCGAGCTGACGCGCCTGCTGCACGACGCCCTGGCCGCCCGACGCCCGGCGAGCTCCCCGCTCGACCCGGCCCTGGCCCGCGCCCATCTCGAGCTGCTGGACATCTTCACCGAGGGCGGCACGGAGGGCATGATCCTCCGCTTTCCCCCCGTCGAGGACTTCGACGGCATGCTCGTGGTGGTATTCCGCGGCACGCAGCCCTCCATCGCCGACGTCGCCACCGACCTCAAGGCCAACATGGTGGCCGCCCCCGGCGGCGGCCGCGTCCACGCCGGTTTTCTCGAAGCCTTCGAGCGGGTGCGGGAACCGATCCGCCACGCGCTGGCGCAATACCCGGGACTGCCGGTGTATTTCAGCGGCCACTCCCTCGGCGGCGCCCTGGCGCTGGTCGCCACCCGCTACCTGCAGGCCGACAGCACCGGCGCGACCTACACCTACGGCTGTCCCCGCGTCGCCGACGACGAGTTCTTCCGCCATCTGAAAACGCCCGTGTACCGCGTTGTCCACGGCGCCGACGGCGTCACGCGGATCCCGTTCGGCTACGGCCTGACGGTCCTGCTGGCGGGCATCCGGGTCATCCCGATCAACTTCACCTTCAACCTCAGCGAGTGGGTCCGCCGCCACCTCGGCGGCTACACCCACCACGGCCACCTGATCTACCTCCGTCCGGGCCCGGCCCTCGCCCCCGATGGCAACGGGGAACCCCGCAAGGGCCTGGTCGGGCACAGCCCGAACATCATCTGGCGCGCCAAGGAGGTGATCCAGCGGCTGCTTGCCACCGGCTTCCGCGCCCTGGCGTCGGACCACAGCATGAACCAGTACGCGCTGAAGCTCAGGGTGTACGCGGAGCACAGGAACCCGCGGAGCGGGTCATCCTGATCCACCAGGAAGCGCACGGGGGACAAGGCGCAGGTGAGCAGCGGAAGACATCAGACGCCGGCGGTGCACGAGATGGACGCTCTGTGCTATCACCAGGGGAACTCGGGTCAACAGGATCCCTTGCTATACATGAGACTCTCTCAGCCGGAACAAGACGCCATAATCGATCTCGCTCGAAAACACTTTGGCGATAGTGCCGAGGTCTGGCTGTTCGGGTCGCGCGTCGACAACGAGCGCCGCGGCGGCGACATCGACCTCTACGTGGAGACGGACCGCGACGACATCCTGCGGGCTCGCGCCGCCTTCAAGGCAGCACTTGCCCGCAAACTCGGGGAGCAGCAAATCGACCTCATCGTTCGGCCACGGCAGCGCCCGCCCACCGCCTTCGAGCGCCATGTCTGCCACCAGGGCATCCGGCTGCAATGAAATATGACGCCACTGCCGCGCAGATCTTCACGGAAGTATTCGCCGAAGCCGCGCGCTCGGCGCGAAACCTCGAATCGTCGCTTCGGCGCGGCAGGAGCCAGGGCTGGCTTCCGGTAGCCGAGGACGCCTCGCCGGAAGCATTCGACGAGGACACGAAGGACCACCTCGACGCATTTCGTGCCCGCTTCTGCGACCTGCAGGATGCCCTCGGCCGCAAGGTCTTTCGATCGCTGCTTTTCCTGGAACAGGAGGCAGCGAGCGAGGCCACGATGCTGGATGTGATCAACGCCATGGAAAAGCGCGGTCTGATCTCTGGCTTCGAGCGATGGAGCGAAGTCCGTGAGGTGCGAAACGCCCTTTCCCACGACTATCCGAAACAGAGCGTCGACCGGGTCACGGCTCTTAACCGGGCACTTGAACTCGCGCCGGAGCTACTGGATGCCCTGCAGCGCACCAGGCATTACGTTGAGAACCGCATCGGCCTCGAACTGCCAAAGCGGCAACCCCCATCGTAGGTCGGGCGCGGTGAAGCCGCTGCGGGCTCCCTGCCTGCAAGACCCCCCCCCCTGAGTACTTTGCGAGCCGCCGTTTCACGACTGAGGGAAGCGCTTATATCAAGTCGCGTGGGCCTCTTTAAAGGTCCAGGAGATCTCGAACGGACTTCAGCGGGCGCGGCAGACGCAATGGGTGGCCTGGCAGGGGCCGGGGCTCATCGCCGGCATGCGACGGCTGCTCGGCGGGCGTCAAGAGGGGGTCGGGCTATGAAGGGCGTTACCCGATTCCTTCAGGAGGCCGCCGCGCTAAATTATCCCGTCGGCGCGATCACGCGCAACCAGCATCCTGCCGGCGAGGCCGGCACCCCACCCACAGCGCCCAAGATAATGGTACGTCAGCGAATGCCGTCCAGCAGCGCCCGTATATACTGCGCCGGGACCGCGTAGGAGATACCGCTGGGGTCCTCCAGCACCCGCTCCTTGCTACCCTTCACGAAGACACTGTTAAGAAGGCCGACAACCTCGCCGGTCTCCGTGTCATAGACCGGACTGCCACTGTTCCCGGGATACGCGGTGGCATCAAGCTGAAACACTCGGAAAGGGCTGCGCAGGCGCCGGATGGCCTCCGCATCCAGCTCGCGGCCACGATTCGCCGGCGTAATGATGGGGGTGATCGCGCTGACAATCCCCCGGTGCGTCACCGGATAAAGACCCAGAACCGCGCCGATGGGGAACCCGGTGAATGCGTACCCCTCGCCCTCGCGCACGCTGTCCGAGTCGCCGATCTGCAGAGCGGGCAGTGGTCGCCCATCGATCGCCAGCACAGCGATATCGTGCTCGGAGTCCGACCGGCGCAGCGTAGCCGGCCGCCACTCGAGCCGCTCCCCGCGCCGGAAGAAAATCGCGAGCTGTTCCCGGTTTTCCTCGTCCAGCACCGTCGGCAGCACGTGATCGGCCGTAACCACATGGCGGCCTTCGAGCACGACAAAGCCGGTGCCGAGAAGCTGGGAGGGCGGCCGGCGAGTGGCCTGGTAGGTGCCGACGCCGACGATCGCCGGCTTGATCCGCTCGATGGTGTCGGGCAACTCCTGCGCCGACACCACCGGCACGAGCGCAAGGGCAGCCAGCAGGAGCGTCGCGGCCTGGCGAGGCAATCGCAGCATGGTGACACTCCGTGAGTGGCGGTCGTTCGGTATCAGCGCATCACCCAAAACGTACACCACCGGGCGCGCTCCAACATCTGTCGAAAACCTTTACACCGAGACACTCACTGGCGTCCGACCAAGGCGCCCACCAGCTGCACAGCGCGGAACGTCAAGGGAATCAGCCGATTCGGCGCAAATCGTGCATGCCTGAATACAGCCACGGTGACGGGCGAGTACGTGGTGAGGACCGGAGGCGATTGCCAATGGGTAAAATGTGACATAGATTACAGAAATAGAGAGAGCGGTTATTGTAACCGCAGATCTCCCAACTGACGGGCACCCGCGATGAAGCAGGACGAACCGCGCAAGCCGGCCGAGTCAGAGGCGGCACATTCCGCGCCGGAGCAGTCGCCGGACCGGCGGCGGCGGTCTTTGCTCAAGGGCATCACCGTCACTGCACCGGTGCTATTGACCTTGCCGAGCCGGCGCGTCTGGGGGGCGGATGGCAACTGCACCATCTCCGCCATGACCTCGGCCAACCTCTCGCGCCCGGAGCGTACCGCGAGCTGTGAAGGCTGCACGCCCGGGTACTGGATGAACAATCCGGGGCAATGGCCCGAAACCTTCGACCCAGGCACGCCGTATGCGGAAAAGGGCAGTAACTGCTTCAACAAGGACGGCACGCCGTTCCACGCGGACTACCTGTTCGAGAAGTCCGTCAACGCCAATTTCGCCGACCTCACGCTGATGCAGGTCATGCGCCGCGCGCGTTGCAAGGACACGAAAGACGTCTACAGCGATCCCTTCGAGCTGGGCTTCCACGCAGCGGCGGCTCTGCTGAACGCCGCCGATCCCCGCGTCGAGTTCGGCTATGGCTGGTCGGAGATCGTCGAGATCTACAACGCCCGGGTGCACGACGATCAGGAAGGGCTCAGGGCCGACCTCATCATGCTGAACGAGCGGTATTGCCCACTGGCGGCGGACGACTCGCTCTGAGCCGCGGCCCCGGCGGGGCCAGGAGCCGCGTCCCGTGCAAGACTCCGCGACAACGCCGCTGACACTCTCACCCGGCTGCCGCTGGCGCACGTGGGAGGGCGAGAGCGTACTCTACGACACGCGCAGCGACGCCACGCACTACCTGAATGCTTTCAGCACCCAGGTCCTCCATTGCATCGAACAGGGCATTGCCGAGCCCGATGCCATAACCCGACGCGTGCGCTCGGCGCTCGGTCTGCGCGCGTGGGTGGCCACACAGCGCGATGTGCATCGCGCGCTTGCGGAGCTGTGGATCGCCGGCATCATCATTGCGGCCGAGGCAGAAAAGGACGCGCCATGACTCTGGCCGAGTTGCCCCTGGGGGAGATCCGGCGGCGCCTGCGGTCCGATCTGGGCCTGCGCCTGGGCATCGGGCCATTCGCGGTCGCTCTCCGGACCACGGTGCGAGACATACCCGCCGCATTGTGCACGCTCTATGCCGACTTTCCCGTGGTCGACGAAGCGGCGTTTGTCGACTTCCACCTCGAGCTGGACCGTCCCCGCGGGCTGCGTCGCTGGCTCGCGCCCCAGGTCAGCTTCTCGCTGGATGGCCGCGTCCCGTTCAAGCCCTTGCCCCTGGCCCACGCTCCGGCGCTGCAGGAGTGGGCACTCAACTGGTGCATCTACACGCATGCCCATCAGTATCTGATCATCCATGCCGCCGTCGTGGCCCGAGGACCACACGCGCTCATCCTCAGCGGCCCCCCGGGCTCCGGCAAGAGCACCCTGACCGCCGGGCTGATCCACGACGGCTGGCGCCTGCTCTCCGACGAGCTGGCACTGGTCCTGCGCGATGGCAGCACCCGCATCCAGCCGCTCGCGCGCCCGGTGGGGCTGAAGAACGACGCGATCGGGCTCATCCAAGCGCGCTCGCCCGGGGCCGCGTTCGGCCCCCTCGCCCGAGACACGCTCAAGGGGACGATCGCCCATCTACGCCCGCCCTCGGAAAGCGTCACTCGGGCGCACGAGATGGCGAGGGCGGCCTGGGTGGTCTTCCCCCGCTTCGCCCCGGACAGCGACACGAGGCTCGAGGGGGTGCCACGCGCCCAGGCGTTTCTCGAGCTCGCCAGGAACAGCTTCAACTACGACCTCCTCGGCGTGCGCGGTTTCGACTGCCTGGCGGATCTTATCGAGGGCTCCAGCACACATAGCCTGGTGTACGGCAACCTTGATCAAGCCCTCCGGGAACTGGCCGCGCTACCGAAAAGCGAGCCTGAGCATGTCCAAAGAGCTACTGCTGCGAGCGCTGCGGCGCCCGGCTGAGCTGCCGGCACGCCGTGCACGCGACTGGGACCTGCTGATCCGCCAGGCCCGCCAGGCGCAGCTGCTCGCCCATCTGCACGCCATGGGCGAACAGGCGGGCTGGCTGGACGCAGTACCCCCGTCGCCGCGATGGCACCTGGACGCGGCAGCGCTACAGGCGGAGCACCTCCACGGCTCGGTCAACCGCGAGCTCGCCGCCGTCGCAAAGGCACTCGGGGCACTGAACCAGCCGGTGGTACTGCTGAAGGGTGCAGCCTACGTGCTTGCCGGCCTGCCGGCGGCACGCGGCCGCCAATTCAGCGATATCGATCTGCTCGTCCGCCGTGAGCGGCTGGACGAAGTGGAGCGCGCCTTGTTCCTCCACGGCTGGGTCAGCACCAAGACCGATGCCTACGACCAGCGCTACTACCGGCGCTGGATGCACGAGCTGCCGCCCCTGCAGCACAGCGCCCGTGGCAGCATCCTGGACGTGCACCACAACATCCTGCCGGACACCGCGCGTCATCACCCCTCGGGCGAGCGGCTGATCACCGCCGCCGAACCCCTACCGGCCCATCCTCCGTTCGCCATCCCGTCGCCGGAGGATCGGATTCTCCACTGCGCCACCCACCTCTTCTGCGAGGGCGAGTTCGATCACGGGCTGCGTGACCTGGTGGATCTGCGCGCCCTGGTGGCACCGCTCGGAGACGATCCCGCCCAATGGCAGCGGCTGACCGAACGGGCGGACGACATGGACCTCTCGCGTCCGCTCTATCACGGCCTCATGACCGCTCGCGCCGTGCTGGGGGTCACCGTTCCGCCGGAACCCCTGGAAGCACTCGCGCGGGGCAGCGGAACCACACGGCCCAGCGACCGCTGGCTGCTTCCGCTCTTCCGCACCGCCGTGCGCGGCGTGCACCCGAGCTGCGAGCCCCGCGGCGCGGGCCTCGCCCGCTGGCTGCTTTACGTGCGCGGTCACTATCTGCGCATGCCCCTGCACCTGCTTCTCCCTCACCTCACACGCAAGGCCCTGCGGGGGCGCGAGGCCCATGCCTGAGGCATCAGATCCACATGTCGAGCCCGCCGAGCGCGGGTCCACGGGAGGCGGCGCACTGACGCTTCTGCTCGGCGGCTACCTGCTGCTGCTCGCCTACGGCAGTCTCTTCCCGTTGGTCGGCTGGCGCCCGCCGCTGCACGACCCGCTGCAGCTACTCCGGACGCTCGATGCCCAAGCCCTCGGCGGCAGTCAGCTGGCGCTCAACCTGCTGGTCTACATACCGCTCGGGTTGCTGCTCGGGATAGGGCTTGGCCGACGTCTCGGCACACTCCCGGCGCTCATCCTCGTGACCATGGCAGGCGCCACGTTCAGCCTGTCCATGGAGCTTCTCCAGGCCTACCTGCCCGCACGCCAGACGTCGGGCACCGACCTGGCCGCGAACACGCTTGGGACGCTGGCAGGGGCTCTCCTGGAGCGCCTCGCTCGGGCGGACACGCCGCCGGGGCGGGTGATGCGCCACTGGCGGCGCAACTGGCTGCTACCGGGCCTAACCGGCGATCTCGCCACGGGAGCGCTGATCCTCTGGCTGCTCGCTGAGCTCGTACCCTTCGCGCCAGGGTTCACCCTCGAAACGCTGCGCACTGGCCTGCTCCCGGTGGAGCGGGGGCTGCTGGGCGTTGCGCCCGTCGCCTGGCATCAGGCCCTCTCCCACGCCCTCGAGCTCGCCGGCCTGGGGCTGCTGCTGTACACGGTAGGCAACCGCTGGAAGCCCTGGCCGCTTGCATTCATGGCGCTCGCGGGGGCGGCGCTGCTCCTGAAGATCCCCGTCCTCAGCCGCGCCCTGACCCTCGAGGCCCTCATCGGTCTCGCCACGGCAGGGGCGCTCCTGGCGCTGCTGACCCGCGCAAACCGCAAGAGCGCTGCGTTGCTCGCATGCGCGCTCCTGCTCGCGGGCGCCGCCGCGGGCGGCCTCGGGGGCTTGGGCATCGAGGGCGCGCCCAATCGGGCCTTCAACTGGACGCCGTTCCGGGGTCATCTTCCCGGCGTGCTCGGCCTCGCCGGCATCCTGGAAAGCCTCTGGCCATACCTGGCCGCAGGCTGTGCCCTGCGCAGCTACAGTCGCCACCCGGGGCTGCGGCGCTGGCTGGCCATTGGTGGCGGCCTGCTGGTGCTGGTGCTTACCGGCGCCGTCGAGCTCGCCCAGACCGGCATCCCGGGCCGCTATCCGGACGTCACCGACATTGCGCTGCCGCTGATGGGCTGGGCCGCAGCCTGGTACCGCTGGCGCACCGGCAGCTCCGAGCGCGCACGGGTGCGCCCGCTGGCGCTACGCCCGCTCGGCCTCTGGGCACCACAGGGTATTATCCTGCTGACGGCGGCCGGCCTGCTCGGCGCCAGTGTCGTCTTCGGCCCCACCGGGGAGGCCGAGCAGGGCCCGTCCACTACGCCGGCCCCGGAGTTTCCGGAACCCTCGGACCTGACGCCGGTCTCCCTGCCCGGATTCCGCCACGAGCACCCGAGACTTCCCGCTCCGTCGGCATCCGACATCGAACGCCTGCGGGCCGAGAACCCCGGCTACCTGGAGCGCCACCGGGAGCGCGCCAGCGGCGGGGCGGGGAATCTCTACTCCGTCACCCTCACCGCCTTCCTCGACCCGGGCAGTCAGGACCTAGGGCGCCTCCACGAGCGGCTCATGGCGCTCGAGTACGACTGGCGAGGCCACCAGCAGGCCAAGCCCATCGCCCTCGCCTATGACTGGCTCCATGATCAGTGGACCGCCGAGCAACGCGCTCAGCTCCAGGACAAGCTCGTGGAAGGGGGCGAGTACCTGATCGGCTTCATCCGCGAGCAGCGCCTCTCGCCCTACAACGTCTACCTCTACAACAGCCCTTTCCAGGCGCTGGTCGCCGTCGCCCTTGCCGGCTACGGAGATACCCCCCGGGCGGATCCAATCATGCGCTTTACCCAGGACCTCTGGGAGGAGCGCGTGCTGCCGGTCTGGCGCCAGGTCATGGGGGAGAACGGCGGCTGGCACGAAGGCGGCGAGTACGTGGGCATCGGCATCGGCCAGGCGATCTATCAGGTGCCGGCCATGTGGCGCTCGGCCACCGGAGAGGATTTCTTCGCCAGCGAACCCGGCATCCGCGGCTTTCTGGACTTCCTCGTCTACCGCAAGCGCCCCGATGGGACGGACTTCCGCTGGGGGGACGCCGGGCACTTCAACAACCGCGTCCCCGACCGTGTACCCCTCGCCCTCGAGTACGGCCACGCCGCGGCCTACAGCCTCGGGAACCGCCCGCGCATCGAGCCGACGGCCTGGCCCTGGGGTCCGCTGCCCCGACCCGAGCTCTACGACCCGGACGCGGTCAGGCGTCTGCCCTGGGCCAGGCTCTTCGATGGCCTGGGGCTTGTGGTCGCGCGCAGCGACTGGTCGGGCGAGGCCACCTACGTAACCTTCAAGGCGGGCGACAACTACTGGTCCCACAGCCACCTGGACCAGGGGGCCTTCACGATCTACAAGGGCGGGCCCCTCGCCATCGACAGCGGGCTGTACGGGCCGAAGTACAACTCCGACCATCACATGAACTACACCTACCAGGCGATCGCGCACAACGTCGTCACCGTCACCGATCCCGACGACACCGTGCACGCCCCGCCGCGCAAGGATGACGAGTCCAGCCGGCGCATTGCCAATGACGGCGGCCAGCGCCGCATCGGCTCGGGCTGGGGCGTGGAGGCCGCCCCCATCGACCTCGCCGAGTGGCAGGCCAAGCGCGAGATCTACGAGACGGGCGACATCCTCCACCACCGCATCGAGGAGGACTATCTCTACGTCGTCGCCGACCTCACCGCCGCCTACACCAACGCCCTCTCCGGCGACGGTACCTTCTCCCACCGCACGCGGCGGGTGGAGCGCTTCCTGCGCACCTTCATCTATGACCGACGCAGCGGCGCGGTGATCGTCTACGACCGCGTCCGCGCCACCGATCCGGACTTCCGCAAGCGCTGGCTGCTGCATTGCGTGGAGCGCCCCGAAGCGGAACGCGGTGGCTTCGAGGTGTTCACCACGGGCACCGGCTCACCCGGGCGCGGGGGGGGGCGGATGCCCGCCGAGGTGCTGCTGCCCGAAGGCGCTAACGTCAACCCGATCGGCGGCCGGGGCTTCGAGTTCTTCGTCGAGGACCGCAACTACGACGCGGACGGCGAGGTTCAGCGGATCGTCGAGGAGCGCAAGCCGGATGCCGAACCCGGATCCTGGCGGATCGAGGTCTCCCCGGGCATCGCGAGCCGCGAAACGCGCTTTCTGGTCGTGATGTTCCCTCGCCTGGCGGGCGAAGCGGACACCCCGGAGGTCACCCGCATCGAGCAGCCAGACCGCCTGGCCGTGGAGCTGCGCAGCCCGGACGGGGGCACCACTCACTGGTGGTTGATCGATGACCGCGAGCAGGGCGTGCGGGTGCGTGTCGCCCGGGACGACACGCCGCGGTGAGCCGCGCGGCGCAGTGCCAGCGTCGGCGGCGGCGTCTCGCAGCGGGACTCGCGAGTGCCCTGCTGCTCGCTGCCTGCAGCGAGGACCCGGCCCCGTCCGGGGCATTCGGCACCGCTGGCCTCGAGTCGCTGCCGCCAAACCGCTGGGTGTCTCTCCACGAGGCCCGGGATCTGGGCTGGCACCGCCAGGGCCACGCCGGGGCAGCCTACGACCGTCGACGCGGCCACCTGCT
Source organism: Spiribacter halobius (assembly GCF_020883455.1). Classification (NCBI taxonomy): domain Bacteria; kingdom Pseudomonadati; phylum Pseudomonadota; class Gammaproteobacteria; order Chromatiales; family Ectothiorhodospiraceae; genus Sediminicurvatus; species Sediminicurvatus halobius. The sequence continues at coordinate 3,187,181 of NZ_CP086615.1, forward strand.
GCTCTTCGGTTCCGACACCCACGGCCGCGACTGGGACAATACCGTTCACCGCTTCGACCCGGCCACGCGCCGCTGGCAGCGAAGCCATCCGCCGGCCGACCCGGATAGCTATCGCGCAGACGGCTCGGAGCGCGCCGTCGCCGGCCCCCGCGGCGACCAGCCCTGGGCCATGCACACCTACGATGGCGTGCTCTACGATGCCCTCGCGGATGCCCTCTTCGTCGCCTCGCACCCTCTGCACAACCCACGCCGGCAAGAGGTTTCCGCCGAACTCGCCCCGTTCGCATGGCGCCATGGCCTGGAGACGGGCGAATGGCGCGCATTACCTGCACCAACGTCACTGTTCCTGAGCGCCAGCGCCTACGACGAGCGCCGCGAGACCATCGTCGTTTACAGCAACGGCATCTGGGAGCTCGGCCCCGAGCGCAGCCAGTGGCTGCAGGCATCCGCGGAGAGCCATCACAACATGCACCACACCATGGCCTACGACAGCCGCTCGGGGAGCCTTGCCGTGTTCGGCGACCAGCGCAGCGAGCGCGCCCGGGAAGGTGTCTGGCTCTACCACCCCGGGACGTTGCCGGGCGATGCCGGCCGCTGGGAGTATCGCCGTCCCGGGGGCGACGAGTGCCCCGCCGACCAGCACTTCCCGGCAGCCTACAGCCCCGACCACGGGGTCTACCTGCTGCTTCCCGACGAGGGCGGGGAGGACGCCGAGCGTGCCGTCACCTGCGTCTATGACCCCGAGCGCAACCGCTACCGGCGCCTGCCCGAGGCAACGCTGCCCGCTCAGGGCATGAACTTCATGATGGTCTACGATCGCAGGCGGGAGGTGTTCCTGCTGGTCACCGGCAGTCACGCTGAGCCCACCACTGTATGGGCGCTGCGCCTGGAACGGTCCGCCTCCTAGAGCAACCCGGCCTGGCGCAGCGCGCCGGCTCCGCACGAGGCCCGAACCGGCATGGTCACCACCGCCGCCGAGCGAGCGATCCCCGCCACCGGCCCCACCACGGGCCGCCGGTTATGGCCGTGGATCACGGCCTACCTGGCGGGGCTCGCGTACGTCAGCTTCATCCCTTTCCGCTACCGGGGGCTGCCGGCGGAGATCTGGTGGCAGCGGGCACTGGAGCTGCGCTGGCTGGATCTCGGGCTCGGCAGCCGAGCGGACTGGATCGCGAACCTGGTGCTCTTCGTGCCCTTCGGCATGCTGCTCGTCGCTGCACTGGCCCGGCGCCATCGCCACCCCGGCCCCATCGCGGCGCTCGGCGCCCTCTTCGCCGTGCTCCTCACTGCCCTCGCCATCGAGGTGGTGCAGCCCCAGTTCTCGCCACGCACGGCCTCGCTCAACGACATCCTGGCCGCGCTCCTTGGCGGTGGCCTCGGGATCTCACTGTGGATCGGCGCCGGGCCCCGCATCCTCGCGAGCCTGCGCGCCGCGGCGCACCCCGGCCTGCCGGGCATCACCGCCGGCCTTGGCGTGTACACCGCGGGCTACCTGCTGTTCAGCCTTTTCCCCTTCGACTTCATCACGAGCGCCGACGAGCTCTCCCGCCGGCTCGCCACGCGGCCGCCCGCGCTGCTGATAAGCGGCTGCGAGGACGAAGCCCGCTGCGCTGCGCGACTGCTGCTCGAGACGCTGACCGTGCTGCCCATTGGCGCCTGGCTTGCGCTGCGGGCCAGGCTGCACGGGCGAGCCCTCGGAACCGCACCCGTGTTCCTGGCCGGCCTCGCGCTCGGCGTTTGCCTGGAGACCCTGCAGATCTTCATCTTCCACGGCGTGAGCCAGGGCGCCTCCATTGTCGCGCGGGGTGTCGGCAGCGCAGCCGGAGCCCTGGCCCTGACCCACGCCCTCAGCACCCCGCCCGAGCGGTTGCGCCGACAGCTGAGAACACTCGCACTGGCCGGGATCATTCCCTACGCCATCGGCCTGCCCCTCCTGAACGGCCTCACCGGGAGCTCGCGGCTGCCGGTGAATGAGGCGCTGGCACGCCTCTCCGAGGTATCGTTCCTCCCCTTCTACTACCACTACTTCACCTCCGAGGCGGAGGCGATGCAGAGCCTCGTCTACCACCTCGGGCTCTACGCACCCATCGGTGCCGCGCTCTGGACATGGGGTCGCGGTGCGGCCACGGCCGGGATCGCCGCCACCGTGGCTGCGCTCATCGCGCTGGTGATGGAAACGGGCAAGCTCCTGGTGGCCGAGCTCCATCCGGACCCCACCAACCTCCTGATCGCCGCAGTCGGGGCCGTGCTCGCTCATGCGGTACTGGAGCGCGGGTTCACCGCGCTGTCAGCGCGCAGCCCCCCACTGCCCGCAGGACCGCCAAGTCGAGTTCCCGCCGCCGCGGCAGAGAGCGCCGGGCGCCCGCCGGGTGACTCGGTGGCCGTGAGCACGAGCGTCTGGCAGCAGGCGCCCCGTTCGGGAAGACGCATCAGGCGCGGTGCCCGGCGCCACGCGCCGGCACGCCCGAAGCGGCCCTCCCGCTACCGGGCGCGAGCCGTCGCGCTCCTGCTCGGACCGACAGCGCTGGCCGCGGCGCTGTTCTGGCCAATGGCCGGACTGCTGCTGGTGATCGGCCTCATCGCCTACGCCGCCTGGCTCTATCGCGACCCCGGGGCCTGGCTGCTCGCCGTTCCAGTGGCAGTGCCTCTGCTCAACTTTGCGCCTTACACAGGGCGATACTTCGTCAGCGAGCTCGATCTGCTGCTCGCCGTCACCCTGGCCGTCGGACTCTGGCGCCGACCACCGGCCGCCCACGGCCTGCACCTGCCGCGCCTCGCCGCCACGGCGGCGGGGCTGTTCGCGGTTTCCTGGGTGATCAGTCTGGCCACCGGCCTGTGGCCCCTGCCACCCCTCGACGCCAACGCCTTCGCCACCTACGACAGCCCCATGAACGCCCTGCGCGTTGGCAAGGGCTTCGCCTGGGGTGTGGCGCTCTACCTCCTCGCGCGCCGCCTCCCGAGCGCCGAGGCCGAGCGCGTGGGTCATCGCTTCACCGCCGGCATGACCGCCGGCCTCGCGGCCGTCGTGGCTGTCGTGCTCTGGGAGCGCAACGCCTACCCCGGGCTCCTCGACTTCGACAGCGGCTACCGCGTCACCGCACTCTTTGCGGACATGCACGTGGGCGGCCCGACCATCGAGGCCTTTCTGGTGCTGACGCTGCCCTTCGCCCTGCTTTGGACATGGCAGGCGCGGCACCTGATCACGTTCCTGTGCGGGCTCACGCTACTGGCTGGCGCAGCCTACGCGGTCCTGGTCACCTACTCCCGAGCCGGCTATCTCGGGGCGGCCCTCGCCGCGGCAGCGACCCTCGCCGGGCTCGCATGGCTGGCCTGGCGCGACGGCGATCGGCTGCGCGCCATCGGGTCGCTGGCCGCCCTCGTACTGCTGCCGCTGCTCGCAGCCGGCGTGCAGGGCGGCATGGGCAGCTACCTCGACTACCGCCTCACCCGTCTGGAGGCCGATCTGGAGGGGCGCCTCGAGCGCTGGCAACACGCCCTTCGCCTCGCCGAGGCTGGCGCGCTGGAAGCCACCTTGGGCCACGGGCTCGGCGCTTACCCGCGCCTCCACGTGGCCGACCGCCTCGCCCGCGAGGAGCGCCTGCCGGTGAACTTCGCCCACTCGGCGGAGCCCGGCGACGGCCTGCTGCGCCTCAGCCCGAGCCAGCCGAGTTTCGTCGCCCAGCGGGTCGCCGCGATGCCCGGGTCACGGTTGACCGTGGAGCTCCAGGTGCGCCCCGTGCTCGCCGAGTGGGGCGCGCTCGCGGTCGTCCTCTGCGAGACCCACCGGATGGAGTGGGTACGCTGCGAGTGGCAGCGGCTTCGGGTGGAAGGCGAGCCCGGCGTCTGGCAACAGCACGAGCTCAGCATTCAGGCTGGCGATCTTGGCGCCGGGCCCTGGTTCGCCCAGCGGGGTCTTGCCTTCGGGATCGCCCATTTCGGCGGTGAGGGCATCATCGAAATCGAGCGCGCCGCACTGCTCGACGACGGCCATGACCTGCTCTCCAACGGCAGCTTCACCGACGGCCTCGAGCGCTGGTACCACACCACTTCCCGCCATGAGGCCTGGCGCGCCGAGAACCAGTGGCTCGAGTTCTACATCGATCAGGGCCTCCTCGGCGCCACCACCTTCACCCTCTTCATCCTGGCCGCGGCGGCCGCTCTGGCGCGCCGGTCCGTCGCCGGCTCACCGGTCGCGCTTGCGGTCCTGGCCGCCCTGGCGGGCCTATTGGTCATCGCGGTCTTCGCCACGGTGTTCTGGTCGCCTCGGATTGCCATGCTGTTCTGGCTGGTGGCATTCCTGGGGATGGCGAGGGGGCGGGTGGAGAGGGGGGGGGGGGACGGGGTGATGGGGCGTAGGCCGCGTGCTGCCCGTTTTACACGGCGGCATCGCCCGGCCAAAGCAGGCTTCTCTGGTCACACGGCTGCATCCACCTCCGATGCCGACCTCATTACCCCATCACCACGCACTCACCCATCACCAACACCCCAGAGCCATAGAATCCGATACGCTTCGTCACAGCGAGAAAGGCGGCAGGAGCACCATGCGCATCCTCATAACCGGCGGGGCCGGCTTCATTGGATCGGCCGTCATCCGCCATCTGATCCGCGAAACCGAGCATGAGGTCATCAACCTCGATGCCCTGACCTATGCCGGCAACCTCGCTTCGGTCGCCGAGGCGTCCAACAGCGCCCGGTACCGTTTCATCCACGTCGATATTCGTGACGCGGCGGCACTGGAGCGCACCTTCGCCGACTCATCACCCGATGCAGTGATGCACCTTGCGGCGGAGTCGCACGTCGATCGCTCCATCGCCGGACCCCAGGCATTCGTCGAGACCAACATCGACGGCACCTTCAACCTGCTGGAGGCGAGCCGGCGGCACTGGGAGGCACTGCCGGCGGAGCGCCGGGCGCGGTTCCGCTTTCACCACATCTCTACCGACGAGGTTTACGGCAGCCTCGGGGCCGAGGGCCTCTTCACCGAGGACAGCCCCTACCAGCCGAACTCGCCCTATTCCGCGAGCAAGGCCGCCTCGGACCACCTGGTGCGGGCCTGGCACCACACCTACGGCCTGCCAGTGGTCACCAGCAACTGTTCCAACAACTACGGCCCCTACCAGTTTCCCGAGAAGCTCATCCCCCTCATGATCCTGAATGCCGTGGACTGGAAGCCGCTACCGGTGTACGGGCGCGGCGAGAACGTCCGCGACTGGCTCTATGTCGAGGACCACGCCCGCGCGCTGCGGATGATTCTGGAACGGGGCGCCCTTGGCGAAACCTACAACGTCGGCGGCCTCAATGAGCGCAACAACCTCGAAGTCGTCCAGACCGTGTGCGGGATCCTCGATCGCCTGATGCCCGACCCGCGCAGCCCACGCGAGCAGCTCATCCGCTTCGTCACCGACCGCCCCGGCCACGACCAGCGCTACGCCATCGACGCCACCAAAATCCGCCGCGAGCTCGGCTGGGAGCCCCACGAAAGCTTCGAAACCGGACTCGAGAAGACCGTGCAGTGGTACCTGGATAACCCCGAGTGGGTGGAAAGCGTGCGCACGGGGGCGTATCGGGAGTGGATGGAGAGGCAGTATGGGGTTGGGGGGGATGGGGGGATGAGGTAAGCGTGGCCGAATCCCGGCGGCGGGGGCGGCTTCTTCGGGGGCCCGGCCCTGCCGGGCGAATCCCGACCCACGCGGCCGCAGACATTCACCCGCGAAACCAGCTTCCGCACGAGTGCCAGCCACCCCGTCACCGACTACCCCTTGCCCCAGCCCTCCCCGCAAGCCACCCTCTCAACCACCTCATCACCTCATGACTTCATCACTTCATCACCTCATCACCCAATCCCATGCACCACACCCCCACCCACATCCCCGACGTCCTCCTCCTTACGCCGAAGGTCCACGGCGACCACCGCGGCTTTTTCATGGAGACCTGGAACGCCCGTGTCTTCGCCGAGCTCGGGCTCGATCTCGTCTTCGTCCAGGACAACCACAGCCGCTCGCAGCAGGGCACTCTGCGCGGCCTGCATTATCAGATCCGCCAGCCGCAGGGGAAGCTGGTGCGGGTGACGGTGGGCGAGGTGTTCGACGTGGCCGTGGACATGCGGCGCAGCTCGGCCACCTTCGGACAATGGGTCGGGGAGCGGCTGTCGGCGGAGAACAAGCGCATGCTTTGGGTGCCGCCCGGCTTCGCCCACGGCTTCCTGGTCCTCTCAGACGCGGCCGAGTTCCAGTACAAGTGCACGGACTACTACGCTCCGGAGCACGAACGCACGCTGCGATGGGACGATCCGGACCTCGGGATCGAGTGGCCGCTCACGGCAGGGAACCGACCGCTACTCTCCGAGAAGGACGCCAGCGGCGCCGCATTCGCTGAGGCGGAGGCCTATCCATGAGCGCACCGCGCCTGCTACTGCTCGGGCCCAACGGCCAGGTAGGCTGGGAACTGCGACGAGCACTCGCCCCGCTCGGAGAGCTCATCGCCCTGGACCGGGATGGCCGTGACGGCCTCCACGGCGACCTCGGCACCCCCGGCAAGCTTGCCCAGACCGTACACACCCTCAAGCCGGACGCAGTGGTCAACGCCGCCGCCTACACCGCCGTCGATCGCGCGGAGCAGGAGGCGGACACCGCACGCCAGATCAATGCCCACGGTCCGCAGGCACTGGCCGAGGCCTGCCGGGAGACGGGTTCGCTACTGGTGCATTACTCCACAGACTATGTCTTCGATGGCAGCGGCACGGCTCCCTGGCGAGAGGGCGACCCCACCGACCCGCTGAACCTCTACGGCAAGACCAAGCTCGCCGGGGAGACCGCCATACGCGCCGCAAGCTGCCGCCACCTCATCTTCCGCACCAGCTGGGTCTACGCGGCCCGCGGCAGGAATTTCCTGCGCACCATGCTGCGCCTCGCCGCCGAGCGCGACGCCCTCCAGGTCGTCGACGACCAGCACGGCGCCCCCACCGGCGCCGAGCTCATCGCCGACGTCACCGCCCAGGCGCTCCATGCCACACTCCGCAATTCAACGCTGGACGGCACCTACCACCTCACGGCCCGCGGTCAAACCACCTGGCACGGCTACGCCCGCCACCTGATCACCGAAGCCCGCGAGGCAGGCTACCCGATCCGCGTCACCGACGACGCCATCACCCCCGTGCCGAGCGAAGCCTTCCCCACCCCCGCCGCCCGCCCCCGGAATTCACGGCTGGACGTCTCGGAGCTGGAGCGGGCGTTCGGGCTCCGGATGCCACCGTGGGAGGCTGGGGTGGAGAGGGTGGTTTCTGAATTGGTTGAGGGGGATGGGATTAGGTGATTAGGTGATGATGTGAACGAGCAGGGAGGCTCGACAGGGGCGTGGAGGCGAAGGAAAGGCCGCATCGTCGTCTTCGGGCGTGGCGCGCGGGGATGTTGCTTGTGAAGGATGTCTACGGCATGACCCGGCATTTCCCGCGTGAGGAAGTTTACGGGTTAACGACACAGAGGCGCCGGGCGCCAGTGCCCGTGTGCAGCAACATCGCAGAGGGGGCAGCCAGAAGCCCGTCGAGGAATTTTGCGCGCTTCCTTGCCATGGCCAATGGCTCGCTCAGCGAGCTCGATACCCAGACCGTAATCGCGAAGGAGCCCGGCTTCGTCAGGGAAGCATCCGCTCGGGAAGCAAGAATCAACGAAGTATCGGCCCTGGTCTCGGGCCTACACCGCAAGGTGGCTAACGGCCCACCCGCCCAATCACCTAATCACCCAATCACCTAATCACCCAATCACCTAATCACCCAATCACCTAATCACCCAATCACCTAATCACCCAATCACCTAATCGCGATGCATACACCACCGAACCGAAAGGGAATCATCCTGGCTGGCGGCTCCGGCACCCGCCTCTACCCCGTCACCCACGCGGTGTCGAAGCAGCTGCTTCCGGTCTACGACAAGCCGATGATCTACTACCCGCTCACCACGCTCATGCTGGCGGGGATCCGCGAGGTGCTGATCATCTCCACGCCGCAGGACACGCCGCGCTTCGAGCAGCTGCTCGGCGACGGCAGCCAGTGGGGGATGCAGCTCGAGTATGCGATACAGGAGGAGCCGCGGGGCCTCGCCGAGGCGTTCATCATCGGCGAGCGTTTCATCGGCGATGCGCCGTGTGCACTGGTGCTCGGCGACAACATCTTCCACGGGCACGACCTCGCCACCACCGTCGCCCAGGCCGCACAGCGGGAGGCGGGGGGCACCGTGTTCGCCTACGCGGTGCGCGACCCGGAGCGCTACGGCGTGGTCGAATTCGACCGCGAAGGCCGCGCCGTCAGCCTGGAGGAAAAGCCCGATCAGCCGCGCAGCCGATATGCCGTCACGGGCCTCTACTTCTACGACGCAAGCGTCGCGGACGTCGCCCGCAGCCTCTCGCCCTCCGCACGGGGTGAGCTCGAGATCACGGACATCAACAAGCATTACCTCGCGCGTGGGGAGCTGCAGGTCGAGATCATGGGCCGCGGCATGGCCTGGCTCGACACCGGCACCCATGAATCTCTCCTCGAGGCCGCCACCTTCATTGAGACCCTGGAAAAGCGCCAGGGCCTCAAGATCGCCTGCCCGGAGGAGATCGCCTTCCGCATGGGCTACATCGACGCCTACCAGGTCCGCGCCCTGGCCGCCCCGCTCGCAAAGAGCGGCTACGGCGACTACCTCCTCCGCATGCTGGAGGAGGTGGTGTTCTGAGGCGCGATCAGGGACCTCCCCCCGGGGCCACCATCGCGCCGCAGCAGGACAACGGCTCCCGGTCGGCCGCACCCGCCCAAACACGATTCAGGGGCAACCAGATTCCCGGAACAGGCTTTCACGGGTAGGGCAGGGCTTTCATGGCGGGCCCCCCAGCATCGTTTTTCAGGTCCCGTGAGCGTTTGTCAGGAATAGCGCCTTCCTGCAAGACCGACACCTGGGACGTTGCCGTGGCTCTGCCGCGCATCCTCCGCGCCATCGGCGGGCGTCACCGCATCATCGAAAAAGACGGCTGGCGGCTCCTGACGCCGCGCCCTACGCTGCTGCGGGCGGGCACCGCCGGAACCAGGGGCAGGCGCGTTCGAGCTGCGCCGCCACCTGCAGCAGGCGTGCCTCGCCACCCGTGGGCGCAATGAGCTGCACCCCGATCGGAAGGCCGGCATCGGTCCAGTGCAGGGGCAGGCTGATGGCGGGCTGCCCGGTGAGGTTCGCCAGCTGCGTGAACGGCGTGGCAGCGAAGGTCTCGGCTGCGAGGCGCTCCGGGATGCGCAGCCGGAGTGCCGCATTGGCCACCCCCGGCAGGCTCAGCAGCCGGCGCTGCAGGTATTCCCAGCCGCGGGGGAGCAGCTCGCCAAGGCGAGGCGCCGCCGACGCGGCGGTGGGTGTGAGGTAGAGGTGGTAACAGGCGTGGTATTCGGTCATCGCCCGTGCGGCAGTGCTCCAGTGGTCGTGAGCGTGGCAGTACTCCGCGGCGGAGAGTGCCTGGCCCAGGCGGGCGAGGGCGCGCGTGGTGACTTCCAGCGCGCTGGGACGAAAACCGTCACCGAGGAGCTCGCTAAGCCTCTGCAATTGTGCGCCCGCCTGGCCGTAGTAGAGCGTCAGGAAGGCGCGGGCGATGGCCATGCCGTCGACAGCCGGTTCGGCCTCCTCCACATGGTGGCCGAGGTTCTGCAGGTGCCGGGCACACTTCTCTACGGCCTCGACGCACGAAGGCTCGACGGGCATATCCACCGGCGAGCGGGTGGTGAAGCCCACGCGCAGCGCCGGGGGATCGGCAGCGATCGCCTCGCGATAGGGCCGCTCCGGACGGGGCGCGGTGTACGGAGCGCCCCGGCACGGTCCGCTGAGGACGTCGAGCATGCCGGCGCAGTCGCGCACGCTGCGGCTGACCACGTGCTCGCACACGGCGCCGTGCCAGACCTCGCTGTGATACGGCCCCATTGGCACGCGCCCGCGCGACGGCTTGAGCCCGACGAGACCACACCAGCCCGCGGGGATGCGGATCGACCCGCCGCCGTCGTTCGCGCCGGCCATGGGCACGATGCCGGCTGCCACGGCCGCCGCGGCACCACCGCTGGAGCCCCCGGCAGTGCGCGTCAGGTCCCACGGGTTGCGGGTCGCACCGAAGGCCTCGGGCTCGGTGGTGGCCATCAACCCGAGCTCGGGTATGTTGCTGACCCCGAGGGGTAATACGCCGGCGCCGAGGGCGCGGCGCACGTACTCGCTGTGTACCGGCGGGACGTAGCCACGAACCGCCGCGCTGCCGAAGGTCATGGGTACGCCCGCAAACGCCTGGAGGATATCCTTGAACAGGAAAGGCACCCCGGAGAAGGCTTGGCCGCCCGGCCCCGCCGCCGCAGTGTGCGACTCCTCCAGGGTCGTGCGGATCACTGCGTTGACCGCTGGGTTGCGGCGCTCCAGCCGCTCGATTGCGGCCTCAAGCACCTCCTCGGCGCTGACCTCGCGAGCCCGCACCAGTTCTGCGAGTCTGGTCGCATCGCAGTCCACATACTCGGGGAAGACGCTCATCGGCCGCTCCCTGTCATGATCACGTGACCGGCTGAAGCTTCCGGAATTCGATCGCAACGGTGGCCGTCGCAACCCCGATCCGCCAGACAGATCGTGCCTGCGGCGGCGTTGCGGTAGTCCTCCCCGCGCCTACTCCCCCTTCTGACGATTTCTCCCCCCATTCGCGTGTAACGAATCCCAGCGACACATGCTCTTCTGGTACCGAGCGCGCCGGTGGTGATCGTCCCGCACCTCGGTGCGGTTTCACGCTGCGTTGGGTGTCTGAAGTCATGCGCTCGTACACACTATCCACAGATCGCGCGCTCCCGTCATTCCTCGGCGAATGCCAAGAGATCTCGGCAAATCCGCTGGACGCCGACCACCCGAAGCGGTCTGTCATTCGGGGTTTCCACCAGGGCCGCAATCTCGCGGGAGGCTATGTAGTCAATTGCGCCGCACCGTTGAGGTACTACGAGTGCGTTCCGGAACTGCCTACGAGGGGCCAGCCACACGTCCCGGTGAACCGCCCGGGAGCATCTATTTCGCGAGTCGGGTCCAGTTGCCATGGACCCTGCCCAAAGGTTACGCCACCAACCTGCTGGCAGCCGCGGCCTCCCGCACCTCCAGCAAGCTCCAGCGCCGCAGGCCCGATAAGCCAGGAAAGCGACAGGTCACTCCGGGTGATCAGGGGTGAATCCGGGAAGCCTGTCTGCGATGGAAGTCGCCCTGCTGGCAGAGTGCGTGATAATCGCGACTATATCGGGGATCTTCTATCGAGCGGATTTCGACGACAGGGCGTACCTGGGGAAAAGTGTAAAATGGCTACACTGGCCAGCGACACCCACTCCTCACCAGAATTCTGAATATCCAGAAAGACGATCCCGGTTGCCAGGGAGACGCCGATGTACGTCGTAACGAATCGCTGGGTCCACGAGGGCGAGACCGGTCTCGCGCAGTTCGGGGACAAGCCGAACCAGGGCGGGAGCAACAACCTGCGCCTTGCGAATATCACCCGGGACGGAGACGCCTGGCAGGTCGACTTCATCCCGGACGAGCCGCTGCCGCAGGAGGAGGTGAAGGCCCTCATCCAGGAATTCGGGCTCCCGCTCAAGCCCGATGACACCTTCTATCCCAGCCTGCGGGTGGCCTGCGAGATCGCCCGCCGCGTCCGCAGGGAGAAGCGTCATGTGCTGTTCTTCGTCCACGGCTACAACAACGACATGCACGATCTCCTCTCCAGCGCTCAGGCACTGGAGAGCCGGTACGGCGTGGAGGTCGTTGCCTTCTCCTGGCCGGCCAACGGGGGCGGCCTGCACGGCAGGCTGAGCTACAAATCGGACAAGCGGGACGCCCGGGCCTCGACAGGCGCACTGGAGCGCGTCCTCAAGTTCATGCACCAGTACCTGCAATGGATCACAAACGCCCGGCGGGAGCGGCTGCTGGCACGGGCGAACCAGGAGCACAAGAGCAACCCGGAGGCCAGAGACGAGCTCTACGCACGGCTGCTCCGGGAGGACTGCCCCTTCACCGTGAACGCCATGTACCACAGCATGGGGAATTACCTGCTCAAACAGATGCTCAAGAGCAGCGCCAATGAAGGCAACGCCCTGCTGTTCGACAACATCACCCTCTGCCAGGCCGACACCAACCACCTCGACCATCCGCTGTGGGTCGACCGGCTCCGCTTCCGCAAGCGCCTGTTGATCACGATCAACGAGAACGACTACGCCCTTGGCCTCTCGCGCGCCAAGCTCGGCTCCGAGCAGCTGGCCCGTCTGGGTCACTACCTGCAGGACCTCACCAGCCGGCACGCGTACTACGTCAATCTCACCGACACCCCCCGGGTGCGCAACTCCCACTCCCCGTTCGGCGAGCCGGCGGAGAAGAACGAGAAGGTCGCGGCCTTCTTCCAGGCCGCGTTCCGCGGCGGGAGCGCCGAGCGTGGCCTGAAATATCACCCGGAGGGGAACTGGTATGCCCCGAAGTGAACGCCCGCGCGCGGCTCTGGCTCCGCCCTCGGAGGGCCTGTGCGCCGCGGCGCCAGTCGCGCGGTATAGCCGGCGTGTCGGCGAGCGCTGCGCGTTTGCCGTAAGCGGTTAAACCAGGCCGTTCTGCCTGGTCCTGTGATCCGTGTTCAGGTGGTGTGGTCGAACTGGACGGCGAGGGCCGCGCGGTCAGTCTGGCGGAAAAGCCACCTCAACCGCGCAGCCGCTATGCCGTTACGGGCCTCTGCTTCTACGACGCAAGCGTCGTGGACGTCGCCCGCAGCCTCTCGCCCTCCGCACGGGGTGAGCTCAAGATCACGGACATCAACAAGGATTCCCTCGCGAGCGGCGAGTCGCAGCTCCAGATCATGGGCCGCGGCATGGCCTGGCTCGACGCCGGCACCCACGAATCCCTCCTTAAGGCCGCCACCTTCATCGAGAGCCTGGAAAAGCGCCAGGGCCTCAAGATCGCCTGCCCCGAGGAGATCGCCTACCGCATGGGCTACATCGACGCCGATCAGGTGCGCGCCCTCGCCGCCCCGCTCGCAAAGAGCGGCTACGGTGACCACCTCCTCCGCATGCTGGAGGAGGTGGTCCTCTGAGGCTCTCTCGCTCCGCGGCGAGTTCAGGATCGAGCATTGCAGCGCGCCAGATCCGAAGACCAGTCGAGCAGACGCTGGTCCGCGGTAACCAGCGTCGCATTGGCGATCTGTGCCGTGGCCGTGATGAAGCGGTCCACAGGATCCTTGTGCTGCAAATCGAGTCCGACCGCGTGCAACGCCACGCGGCCATCGACTGGAATTTCTGCAAGGCCAGCCCCCAGCAACTACAGCCTCCACTCCGCAATCGACATTGGGATCACGACTCGCCCGGCTGCGGCGAGCATCGCGCATTCCCGGAAGCTGATAGCGCTGACGGCGACGGCTGATTGATTCCACGCGTGCGGTATCAACTCGCGAGCTTTCACCCCCAGTGACGGATCATCGACGTCCATCCATAGCAGCACGTGCGTGTCGAGTACGATCACTCCATCACTTCCCAGGCCTGCTGCTCCAAGGGCGTTAGCACATCCCCAGAGATCCGTACGTTCGGGTGCAAGCCGAACGGCGACTCTGCCCTGCCTGGAGAATACCGACGCAACTCCGCAATGGGCCGTCCATTCTTGGTGATCACCAACGTTTCCCCCGTCGCAGCCACCTGCTCCATTAGCGCCAAGCACCTGGCCTTGAACTCGGACGCCTGAATCGTAGCCATTGCTCACTCCCCGCACAGGTTCATGGCGATATTACCCATGGTCATGACCATGGGTAATTCTTCCCGATGCAGACAACCAGGCGGGCCGTCCCACCCACACAGGACCGCAGCGCGCGAACTGGGCCGCTCGCAACGTCGCGTGGTGGGCGAGCGCCCATTCAGGTGCGGACCCTCTCGCCGGGGCCGGACACCCCAAGTTCATCAGGCAACCCCTGGATTGGGGGGGGTACACGCGTAGCGCTCCATGCGCCCGGCAAAATCCTCCTCGAACACCGCCCCAGCCGTCTGCACAATTGCGCCCTTGCTCATGCGGAATGCCGCTTCAATTCGGCCACGGAACTCGCACGCGGCGAAGATCTTTCGACAATGCCCGCGCGTGCGTCACCAATTCCGCGTCCTCCATCAGGGCCCAGGGTCGTCACTCCCACGGAAAGTGGCAAAGACAGCGAGCAAACGCCGGCACAATGCACACTATGCTGGCAGTCTGTGTTGCGGTGTGGTATAATAATTATAACCTTTATAATTTTATAAGTTATAATGTCCATAAGGTTCACGAAAATCGTCACGCTCAAACCGCGTCATTACTGCCGTCGACCGCACCCGAGTTTGTGCCAATCCAGGCATTACGAATGCCAGAAACGGCAAAAGCGCCGCCGATTCCGGCAGAGCCCATCACAAGAGCCCTTTGTGACGGATCAGGCCGGGAGTTCAGGGCGCATTCCTCACCGTTCCTGATCATGGACGGCTTTGCGCCGCTACGCCGCCTTCCGACCCTGCCGCTGACGATTTCGTGGACACCAGATTGACTTGCATTCACGCGGCCCTCGTCACGGTCTGAAAGGCTCGCCGCATCATCGCCGGTGGCCCACGGCGCAGCCGGCGGCATCACGGACTCCGGCAGGGCCCGTTGACGCGGCAAGTGACCCGGGGGATGCCTTTAGTCTGCCAACGGTCGAGCACCCGGCGAGGCGCCTCGAACTCTGTGCGCGCGACGAGTGGCCGAGCTTCCTCAAAGGGCTGCGCGCTGCTGCCCGAGAAAGCGAATGGTAGGGTACCCGGGGAGTATATCGCCGTTCGTGCGCGCGCTCGCTCTTCAGAGATGACCTCGAAGGACGGTACCCGGACGGTACTGCGGACAGGCCCCGCGATGAGTGTCGCTTGCAGCACCCAGAGGGCTCCAGGTCCTGCGGAATTTGGGAAAGCCCGAACTCCCCCATTCCTTGTGGACGGCGGTCTCGCAACCCCTTCATCGACGGTGCTCAAGCATCCCCCCTGTCGCGACGTGTGCGGCAACTCCGGCTGTCTTGTCTTTGGAAATCACCATCGGATCTCACAGAGCGTGTGGCCGACAAAGGCGCCGTCGTGCCACCGGCCTCGACCCCGAAACCGGTCGAGGTGACCTCAGCAGGTGATGCAGATCGACCCAGCGAACTCTGAAGCTAGCCCCCGGACGGCCTTGCACCTGAGGCGATCGGTGGGGATTATCCCGGGTCATCCGTGCACGGATATCCGTCCCAGCCTAAGATCAACCATGGAGTGGATCGTCCCAGGCCGGGACAAAGTGGGGGCAGGCACCGGCGCCGTAGAAGCGGCAGCCTGCTTCGCGATAGCGCCCCTACCTCCGCTGCACCTGCCTCAGCCGCACACGCCGTGCGGCTGCATGGGACCTCGCACGGGTTCTACCCCGTCTCCACGGACGCTTTCCACCGCGCGGACTCGCTAGCGCTGCCCACCGAAGTAGTCCGCGAGGGCGTCGAGCTCCTCGGGGTGCGTGACAAGGTGCGCACGCACGTCGTCACGGACCTGCTTACGCACCCGTTCCCGATACGCATGGGACATCGTCTCATCGAGCCTTTTCTGCAGCGCCGCGAGCTCGGAGCGGGTAACGCGAATACTCTCGACCATCACCTCGAGTGCTGCCTCTGCGTCGCGATCCCGGCCGGAGTCCAAGTCGTAGGCCTCAATGGCACGGCGCACCACCTCTGACCCCGAAATCTTCTCCTGCTTACTGATCCGCCGCACCTTTTCCAAGTGCTCCGGCGCCAGAAGCCAGTGACGACGGCTAACACGCTCTCGGGCTGGCATGGGACCCTCGTCCGGCCGACGTTCGGCAACTTACGTCTCAACATTATAGGGCATGGCAAGCCGGCTCCCATCGCAATATGCGAGTCTGAACGTGCGTAAGCCGATGCTATCTCGGGAGAGTCGCAATGGTAGGCGTTCCCATTGCAGGGCCTATTGCCCAGAAGACGGGAAAGGGGTCGGGACTGCCGCACCACCACGAAAGCCGTTTACTCGCATGCTCGTCGCCGAGGCACAAGCCGAGAGGCTGACCCCCCTTACCGCCACGGCCGCCCTCCCCAGATACGGCCTTCAAGGCCTGTCCGAGCCGCAGCGCTGGTCGTCGGCCGGATGCCGCGACGCCCCCCTTGGAGGGGTATCCGCGGGGCTGATCGCGGTCAGCGGATCTTCAACGCATGGTCTGAATACCCTGGTCTCAGGCGGCGACGCCGTGTTCGAGCCGACCGAGCAGTTGTTCGATGCAGCGAGCCCCTGCCTCATTTGTCAGGAGATCCGACGGCGCGTTGCCATCAAGCGCTGCATTCGCCCTTTGCAGCCAGGCGCTGCCGCGGTCGCGGTCCCCGAACGCCCGGGTTGCCAGAGCGTAGATGTGGGCAACACGCACTGCTCGCTCCGACTGCAGAGTCGACAGCCTCGCGGAGGGAGCTTTTGACTGCAGCGTTGTCCTTGGCATCACGCACCTGTCGAACACGGATGCGCTCACCCGACTGCGCATCCGGGCAGCATGGCGCGCCGCCACCCCTTGCTCTGTCAGCCGGTGCAGCGCTGCCCAATCGCCCCACTGCAAAGCCACGAGCTCACGGGACTCGAGGTCGCCGAGGTAGTATGCGAGTTCGGCACCAAGTTCAGATTGACTCTCCATCTTCATCGCCCATTCGCTTTCCCCTTGGCTCGTAATGACATTCAAGGGCGTCGCTGTGCCCACCAAGCTGGCCTCCAACCGCCATTGCTGCTCGCGCTGAAATCCGCACGGTCTCACGCTCAGGTTGAGCAGGTCCGGCCAGCCCCGCCTTCTTCCGCTTCTGTACTGCGCACTCGCGGGAGCGTGGATCAAGGTCCATCGAATTCCCCACCCACTGTTCTGGATAACGCCGTCCCGTTCCCCTGTCCATCCAGCCCTTTTTCAGACGGACAGTCCGGTCACTCCACGCGCAGGAGTCGGTGCGCATCGAACGCCTCGTTCTCCTCGAGGCCACCGTAACCGCGAGCGTTGGAGACGACACGACAACCGCCAATCCGGGTATCGATCACCTCATGCGTATGCCCGTGAATCCAAAGCGCCGGCCGCGCACGCTCGATAAGCGCGGTGAGGTCCGAGCCGTAGCTGAATGAGATGGACGGCCCCCAGTCAGAGTACGGGTAATACGGCGCATGGTGGGTCACCACTACCGGCGTCTGCCCCAGATAGTGAGCGCGGGCGACTTCCTCTTCGATGTACGCCTTCGTCCGGACATGAATCGACATCAAGTCGCGCGGGTGGACTCGATACGCGTATGGGGCGTCCGGAGGGCCGGTGCGGATACGCCGGAAATCGCGCATCTGCGTCTTTGCGGCATCCATGGCCGTTGGGCTTCCCCGCCTGAAATCCGTCCAGAGTGTTGCCCCGATGATCCGCAGAGATCCTAACGTGACGGCACGCCGCTCCAAGACATGCACGTTCCCGACGCCAGCCGCTTTGACCCGATCGAGCAGCTTCCCGGGGAGTCTTGCGAGGGACTGCCCGTAGTACTCGTGGTTGCCCAGAACGAGCACCGCGGCATGAAAGTGTTCTGCAACCTTCAGCGCGAAATCACAGCTGCGCATGCCAACGTCGATGTCACCCGCCAGGACCAGCACGCGGTGCCTGTCGACGTCAGAGACGGGCAGCTGGAACGGGGTGTCCTTACGGTGCAGCCCCCGGCCGCTGACCTCCAGGTGAAGGTCGCTCACATAGCGGATTTCCATGGCCTTACTGCTCCCCTAGCGCTGACCTGCGCCCTGAGAGGCCAGTCGGTACGCCTCGAGAAGCGCACGTACGTCCGTCTCTGCCCGGTGCCGCTGTCCACCGATGCGCTGGTAGGCGGCCTCCTTGTAGCCCTCGAGCGCAGCCAGCGTTGTATCCGGAAACACCTCTATCGCCGGGGCGACGCGGAACTCCGGCAGCAGGCCAGCCGCTTCAAACAGCACATCTAGCCACCAGCCATCGAGCGCGGACGCATCGCTGTAGGCAACGCCCACCTGCCCCAGGGCGGCGTTCAACCGCAACGTGACGCGCTCCACGGACTCACCTTCACGCACCGCCAGTTCTCTGGGGATACCGTGAATCGCCTCGGCGTTGGCATCCCAGTGGGTCCAGTAATCAACCGGTGCGATCAGGCAGTCGGTAACCGACCCATCAGGCTTGCTCCACGCCACTTCCACGGGATAGCTGTCCGGCGCAATTCCGGATGCCTCCACGTCGATGAAGCAAGGCAGCGGCGCTGGGTGCTCGGTCATTGCCCTTGGGCCTCCGCGTGAGCCTAACCAGGGTGATCTTCCCGATCCCGAATCATGCGCCCGCGGGGACCTTCGCGCTCCACACGCAGGAGGAGATCGCAGAAGCCGCGCACGATGAACACGAACCAGTCCCAGTCATGTTGCTCGACGTCGACAGAGAGGCTCCTGGCGTACGAAATCCTCACGCCGGCCCGCCTACCAGGCTGATCGTCGTGGCGCTCCACAGACCACGGCGCCTCGGTGGTCGCTACTCCCCTGGCACCGCAATCGCGCTCCGCAAGGCCGGGCATCTCAACGAGGTCGACGGCCTCGCGAAAAGGCATGGTCAGTGACCAGGCACCGGATCCGCCCTCCCGTTTCGCTTCAAGATAAAGCGTGTCTCCGCGCCGCTCGAGTCGGACCTCCCGCTCACGTGCGTTATCGGGGAAATCGAGCGAGGCAGACATGAGACGGCGCCCTCGGCGCCCCCTGAGCAGATCGCGAAGCTCATCGACGCGGTAGTCGGCACCGCCGATGAGCCAGTTCGCCCAGGGTTCGATATCCCCGTGGCTCGGGCCAATCGGGTTGTCGAGCATGACCGTCGCCGGTGGCGCGAACCGGTCAGCGGCAACCTCTGGCAGCGGCTGGTGGAGGCCGGAGGCCATGTGCGGGTAACCCGCGGTCGCGCCCGCGCGCACTGTGGCGCACACCGGGCCACCGTGGCGCTCGAGATGGTGGGAGACGACAACCGCCTGCCCCTGGCGCAGACGCACCCCGCACGCCTCCAGCACCGCCTCCCGGGCGGCAGGCCCGGCCTGCGCCTGCAGGTGAGCCAGGGTGTGGGGGTCGTGGGTGGAAAAGGCGATCGTGGTCCCGCAGTTCTGCAGCAGACTCTCTACCGTCGCCGGCGGGCAGCCGCCCGGTAGCCGCGCGGCGAGCGAGGCCACCCCCTGCGTGGCGAGCAGGTTGATGTGCCCGCTCGAGCGCGAGCGGTCGAGCCATAGGTTGTCGTCTAGCAGCCCGGAACTCGCGCCGCCCGGCGCGAAGTGCACATGCTGCTGGTACTCGTCGATCGCAAGGAAGGTAAAGCGGTCCCGCCCCCAACCCTCGGCGCGATGGTGAGCGTAGCCGAGCACCGCCTCCCGGAGCCGGATCCGCAACAGCTCGTGCACCAGGGCAGCCGTAGCCCCGAATAGGTGCGCGGGCAGGTCGGTGACCACGACCTTCCGGGCCCGATAGAGCACCTGGGTCATATCGAGCGCCGGCGCCGCCGGATCAGCGAGCTTCGAGCGCAGTCGCTCGTCAGAGGCGAAGGGGTGCAGCGCAGGCAGCACGTGGTTAACGTGCCAGGCGTACTGCTTCCTCACTTCCTCGTCGAGCTTCCAGGAGGAACTGCCGTGTGCGTGCCGCGAGCCGCCAGCGGCGAGGATGCTGAATGCGTCAGCGCGCACGCCGTGGAGCAGGGAGAGGTAGTCCCGTGGCAGCGTCGGCTCGCCCTCGACCCAGGCATCGAAGCGCGCGACGAACGAACTCGGATGGCTCAGCGCATCATGCAGATCCGCGAGCGTGGTCGCCCGGCCCCAAAGCCGATAGGTCTGGTGGACGAGCAGCGCATAGTCGATGGCACGCGAGCCCCAATAGGAGTCGCGGGTCGCGCGAGTCCGGGTGAGGCGCTCAAGCAGCGCTCGCAGCGGCTCCACCGCCATGCCACCGATGAGGTTGACCGGGGTCGCCTCGCGAGACGCCCCGAGCAGCAGCGTGCGCTGCGGGTATTCCGCGGCGAGGCCGGCGTCTTCCTCCTTCGCGCTTAAGACCACGCCCGAGCAGCCGCTCTCGATGAGCCGCCGGAGCGCGGGCAGCATCACCGATACGGTCTTCCCGCTTCCCGTGGTTCCGGTGACTAGAACATTGCGGGTTGCGTCACCAAAGGTGAGCAGCACCTTGCCGCGTCCTGCGTTGGCGAGCCTTCGCAGGCCGCCATCGTCCTCGGCTGCCGTGGCCCATGCGCCGTGCAAGGGCTGATCGTCGAGTCCGCCGAAGGCAAGCAGCACCTTATCGCGAAGCATGATCGCCTCTCTCGCGGTAGATCGGATCATGCCGGCTCCTTCGTCCAGAGCTGGACCGTGCGGGCATGATCCTGACCAGGGATAGGGGAGTGGGCGCGGACGCCCGGCACCGCCCCGGGGACCGCGACCGGCCCGACGCGGGGACCTTCGTCCGAGCGCGCGCCGGGGCGTCCGTGGTCTAGGCGATCGAGGCTATTCGACGGCCCCGGTTGGCGCCGTCGCGCGGGGTAGCGCAGCAGTGCCCGGCCTCGGCGGGGGGCCGGCGGGAGAGGTCGAGCGGAGGTGCTTGATGGATCAGGTAGCGCATGTCTGCTTCCGGCTGATGCCAGCTAGATGGTGACTCATCGCGGTTGGCGGTTAACGGGGCGCGCGTTGCCGCCGTGCGGTAACGGGCTTTAATGCCCGCGTATGCGCAGTGCGCCGGAGCTGGCGTTTGGAAGCAGGCGGGGAAAGGTACTCACGGGGCTACTCTGATCTGATGTGCTCGTAAGACGCTGACGCAGCAAGCCACATCGCGAAGGGCGTTGTCAACGCCTCAGCTTTTGGCTGGCTTTCATCGCCAGCCGATCGGCGCACGGCTGAACCCGGCGATCTACGCGATTTCGGTGCGCCACTTCGCGACCTCGGATGCATCGACGGCCAGATCGGCATCAGGTCCGGGCACCTCATGAGCGCCAACGGCGCATCTGAGGCCGTACCGCGTCCCGTCGGGCTCCAGCGGACGCCCTCGAACGGCCGATCTCGAAGCCTGCTGTGCGGCCAGCGCCTTGCCCGGCGGCTAGACAACCAGGCCGCCGGCAAGTTCGGGCGCGGGCGGCACTCCACTGTTACAGGATCAACGACGAGGCCTGGGCAGCGGGCGGGGGCCGAAAAGCGCCCGGGACATCGCCGCAGGGTATCACCGCCTGCCCGAGCGCATCCGTGCGCACGCGATGGATCTGCTTCCTCGCGCTGGCGGTGTGCCGGTTGCTGCGCAGACGGCCGCCGGCACCCCACGGCTAACGGCCGAAGTGCATAGCGTTTAGCAGCTACTGGAGCTATCGGGCTCGGAGACAGTGCAGCTGCACAAAGCGTTGGTGACGTGTTGAACACCTGTTGTGGCTGAGGCCCCCTCCCATTTCAGTTGGGAAAAACAGCGCGCTGCCCGCAAGCACTCGGAAGTCGCGATAGATGGGGTTCTCTGGCGCGCATTCACGCCTGCCGGTTGGGGGAGGCAGGCGCGGCATTACACAAACGCGGGGGGGTTACACTCCCTTTCCCCTGCCGCGATCCCCTTCAGTGGCGCCGCGCTCGTGGCGGTCATGCCTTCCGCCAGTGATTGGGTCGTAACCAACTGACTTGAAAGCGATTTCTCGGCGCCCACGGCGTGTCTCGCATGGAGGGGGGTGGATACGTGTGAGCGCACCGAGAGCGCCGCGCGCCGGCGAGCCACCCCTGTGATCGAGAGCCGTGCCCTGCCTTGACGGCATCGAGGGGCTGGTGCGCACTGAGGCCGCAAGTGTCTGGCCCGGTTTCCAAACTTTTCCACCCACAGCGATCATGCCGCGTGTAACCCCAGCGTTTGTGTAATGCCGGGAGTCCGCCTGCGTCACGTGGTGTCATCCGCGCGGTGCCCCCGGTGGGTCACTTATCCTCTGCGGACTGCCCCTCCACAGATTGTGTAACCCGGGCGTTGCCGAGCACCGTGCTGATCCAGCGCAACTCAGGCAGTTCGCTTGGCTTGCGCGCGCGGCCACCAACGTAGGGCGATGCGTGCAGCCGGTGGCGGTGACGCCGCAGAAGCACGCCAGGCCGTCCGAGGAGGCCGTGCTGCCGGGTACCAGACTCGCCTCGGCCCGGCGCTTCACCACCTCACTGGTGAACGTTGCCACGGGGGTGAGGCGGGTGCGCAGGGGGTGGCCTTCGTCGCTGAGAGAGACGGCCGCGAGAAAGCCGATCTTGTTCTCCGAGCCCCGGCCGGCCTTGCCACCCCATCGCTCGCCGCCGAGGTAGGCATAGTCGAGCCGGACGTGGCCGGAGAGGCGGTAACGCTGCTCACGCTCCGCCATGGCGGAGCGTGAGCTTGTGATGCATCAGCCAGGCGCTGGGGTAACTCACCCCGAGATGGCGTGCGAGGGCGAGCGCCGAGAGCCCGGTCTTCGCCTGGCTGAGGAGGCAGATGGCGAGGAACCGCACGGTCAGCGGGAGCTTCGTGCCCCGCATCACGGCGCCTGCGATCAGCGAGGTCTGATGGCGGCAGCCACGGCACTGGAATAGCGTATGGGTGCGCCCCTGCACGCGGCTGTACGCCGCCACGTGGCAGCGCGGAAGGCGCAAGCCCGCCGGCCAGCGTGCCTGCTCGAGGGCCGCCGCACACTGGCACTCCTGCCTGTAAAGTCGAAGGAACTTGGGCATCGAAAGCCGGGTTGAAACGGGGTGCAGTTCATGGGCATGGGGCGATTCTCGGATCTGAATACTGAATGCATGATCAGTATATGCGGACCTCCGAATCGCACCAGCAGACGGTAGCTGACGATCGTTGCTGATCAGGAAACCGCCTGGTAGCCGGCTCGAATTGCCAGCGCGCTCGCCATTGTCGTTAGCGCCCTGCGGTCGTATTGACCGGTGAGGGGTCGGCATTGGCGAACGCGACGCTGAATCCGGCCTTCGGTTTCTGTGCCACCGTCTCGGGGCGAACCCGCTCAGCCTCGAGGCGGAGCTCAAAACCGCACGCCTCGGCGATCTTCTGGATCTGATCGAGGCCCGGAACGCGCCCGGCGTTGCCGCCCTCAAGGCGAGAGATCACGGTACGGCTTGTCTCCACGCGCTCAGCCACTTGCCTTTGGGTCAGGCCTCTCGCCTCGCGCATCCCAAACGCAAGGCGCCCCAAATCGAGCGCCATCGAGGCGCGGCGCATCGCATCGCGGTTCTCGGGGCGTTCGGCGAGCTTATCGAGCAGCCTGTACGCTTGATCGGCCATCAGCAGCCCTTCCCGTAGACATTGGCCGCGCTGCCGATTGCGCCGCGGACATGCGGCATGACTCCGGCGAATTGGGGCTGAACCACCCCGCGCGAAGATCGCTCTGCGCTCGGGTGATGCGCAATGATTGGCTCAGAATCGTAACTGCCCATTGGGAACCGTAAATGAACCGCCTCGGCGCCGGGCGCGAGCCTGTCCACCAATTCGTCGATGCCGGGATACCCGCTGATTGTGCATAACGCTCCCTGGGGCGCAGCGCGTGGCTGGCGTCCTTCCGCTTCCTGGCAGCGCCCGCGCTGCGTGTGTGACGGACAACTCACGGGTTTCTCGGCGACGTTGCCTTTTGAGCTTTTGAGCAGGTTAGCAAATCTGCGACATCTTGTCTTGCGGGCACGACCACAGGTGGTGCACCCACGGGCCGCGGCGTTGCGGGGCGAGCAGCCCGGCGTCGCGCATCAGCCGCGGGACGCGGGGCTTGCCCGTGCGGATGCCCTGCTGGCGCAGCCGCGCCCAGACGTTGCGATGGCCCTCGCCGGTGAACGGCGATTGCTGGATCGTCGCCTTGATGACCGCGGTCAACGCCGCGTCACCCTGGACCGTGTCGGGACCCCGCCCGGCGGGCGGCTGTGCGGACGGTGCGCCGCTGTGACGGCGCGCGGGTAGACCGTCGAGCGGGGGATGCTCCACTCCCGGCGGAGCCAGACCACACCGAAGGGCTCGCCAGTAGAGATCGAGTGCGCCCGGCTCACGAGCTCGACCTCCTCGGGTCCAAGTGGCGCTCTCCTTGTGGCGGCTGACCGCCTCGCGCGAGGCCTCGTGATCCATGGTGAGCTCGCCGACCCTGGCTTGCAGCTCGCGAACCTGCTGCTCGCGTCCATCCCCTGGACGGCTCTTCAGGCCCGCTTCGCCGCCGGCGAGAAACCCCTCACGCCACCGGCTCAGGCATGCCGCCGTCACCCCGAGCTCGCGGCTCAGCGTGTCAAGGTCCTCGCCCCGGAGCAGGCGCAGCACCGCCTCGGTCCTGCGCCTGCTCGAGAAGCGCCCCTTGTCCTTCTTCCCCTGCGGATCGCGCTGGCTCATGGACACCTCCTTCACTGCTTCCAGCAAGGGGAAGGCCCGGCTACACACCCGGGACCTTGCTCCAGTGCGGTGTCCAAAATAACCCGCGAGTAAGCGAACCATGCACGGTGTGGCATAATAATTAACCAGGCGAAGACAAGGAGCGGTGATGACCAAGGGCAATGCACGTCGAATGCTCTGGCAAGCTGTAATGACGCCAGCACAGTTCGAGCGCCTCGATTCGTCACGAGATCCGAGCGAGCCCGGTGTTCTCGCGACCCGGGAGGTGCTTGTCGAGGGGCACGACGTGGCCGTGGCCGCCGAGCGCCATGGCGTCAGCCCGCAGACCATCCACGAGCACATGCAACGAATCATCGGCAACGGGATGGAGGCGCAGGCAACACTCACCGTTCGATTTCAGTGCGCGGGGCGCGACCCGATCGCCTTTGCCGAGGCCCTTGGCTGCGATCCCGCGGACATCAGGTGGTACCCGCCGACCGCCCTCGCGGATGCCGTCCGGTTGATGCGCGCCTGTGCCGAGGCAAGCCATCTGGTCTGGCCGGACCTGCGCAGCACCCTCTCGCTGCTCCCCGGAGCCGAGAAGTTCACCCCGCAGCTTGCCCGCTTCTTCGCCGAGGCCCCCGCTGACTACAGAGCGCGCTGCGAAAAGCTCATCGCCGCGCACGGCAAGCGCACCGGGCTCGTTGATATCGAGCTCGACGTGCCCGCCAGCCGCCATGGACAACTCGAAGCGATCGCGCAGCAAACGCCCGCCCCCTCGGAGTGCCGGGAGGAGACGCAGAGCACCGCGCTCTGGGAGATCACCACCCGCCTTCCCTATGCCCGCTCGCGGGCCACCCAGCGGGAGCTCTTCGACTTCTTTCGCAACGCCACCCGGGGGCGAGCAAGGGAGGGCACGCTCGCCATCACCGAACGGATCTTCGATGAGATCGGCATCGGTGAGATCGAGCAGGCCGCACCCGGGGTTGCCATCGCCCCCGAGGGTGTGGCGGCCTTCGCGCGCATGCTCATCCAGGAGTACCCGGCGCGCATCAACCGCAAGAGCTCCATACAGCCGATCTATCGCCGCGACGCCCTCGCGCGGGCACTCAACAGCTGCCGCCATGAGCTCGGACCGCGCCTTCGCAGCGCCCGCGGACGCGCGGCGCTGAAGCGGATCTACCTGGATGGCGTGCCACCGAACAGCGCCTTCTCCGACGCCGGCTTCGACTCCGTGCCCAGGCGCGATGTGCGCGCCCTGGGTGCGGCGCTGAAAGACGAGCAGGTCCATCTCCCGCTCCACTACCTCATTTCCGCAAGCGAGAAGCCGGCGCTTGAGGCCGCACTGAGAAAGTTCGGCGCTGAGCCGCTTACCCTCGAGACCGAGGCCGTCGCAGGCAGCCGCCGGGTCAACGCCCAGGCGATCCTCGGCATCCTGCATCAGCGGCGGGGGCCGCCCCCACGCGTCAGCCCAGGCCCTTAAGACTTACCGCTGCATTGCGAAAAACCAGGAATACCGGGGGGCGGAGGATCGCTGCTAGTCGCCGCCGGTGACCTTCTTCCGGGCCGCCTCGCACAGCTCATCCATCGAGCGCTTTCCGGGGGCGCTGGCAAGCCCCGCATCGATCCGCGCCTGACGCCGCTGATTACGCCGGATCAGCTCGCGCACGTAGTCGCTCGTGCTCCTGTAGCGACCACTTTGCGCCGGCTGCTCGGCCGAGCGCTTCATCGCCGCGGGTAGGGAAACGCTCATCGTGGCCATGGTGGATACTCTAACGACAGGGTCTTGGAGCCACTTGGCCATCATTGTCAAATCTGGCCCGGCGCCCCCGCTGGGGCTGCGGCGTTGCCAGGGAGAAAAGCAGCGACTCTGCGACGTCTCGTCTTGCCAGCACGCTCACCAGTGGCGGTAATAAGGGGCTTCCCATACAGGGCCCCCGTCGTCATTCGGCCGATCAAAAGGGATGGTCAGTTGGCAATGTCCGCCGATGTGGCGTACATTACACGAATGTGAGAGTCGCTCGGGCGGCGAGGAATCAGGTTGGAGTGAGACGAGAGATGGAGCAGAGGGACAGGCAAGCCAGTCGCATGTACATTCGCACCTCGCAGGCCATGCGAGAGCAGGTGAGCCGCGCTGCAGCTCTATCGGGTCAGGGCGTGAGCGAATACGTCAGGGACGTCCTGGCTCGTGAGGCGCGGCGCACCATTGAAGCGCATGAGACCATCGCGATCGCCGAAGGCGACCGCGATGCCTTCATTGAAGCGATGCGCAAACCTCCGGCGTGGCCCGAGCACATGAAGGCCAAGGTACGGCGCTATCGCGAGCGTATTGCCAGCGAATGAGGATAGTTGCCCTTGCGAGGGAATCCCATAAGCAAGGCCGTACGGCGTTCCATTGCGGCAGGCCGAAGCTCGATGACTGGCTCGCCAGGCGGGCCACGCAGTATCGGAAGAACGATCTCGCCCAGACTTACTTGCTCATAGACGATGCTCGAGAGCCGCCAAAGGTCGCTGGTTTCTATGCTCTATCAAGCGCTAGCATCCAGCCTGATGACTGGCCGGCAGATCTCCGTGGCCCACGTGGGAAGAACCATCCCCTGCCAGTGATACTCCTCGGGCAGCTGGCCGTCGATCGAGGCTATGCGGGCCGCGGATACGCCAGTGATCTTCTTGTCGATGCCTTGCACAGAGCCGCGCTCGTCGGCGAGCAAATTGGGACCGCCGCCGTCATCGTCGACGCCTTGGATCAAAGCGCCGTACAGTTCTACAAACACCACGGCTTTCAGCCGCTGCCGAGCCATCCCTTGCGACTACTGCGACCACTGAAGTCGATTCGTGATCTCCTGGAGCTTTGATGCTCACACCGGCGTCGTTCTCGGAGCTTGAGGGCCAGAGTTGGTCATCAGGTTGTGAAGGGTCTAAAGCCCATCGAAGACTTTCCACGCACCCGAATCGGGTAATGAGAAAGAGCGTATCGAGTCGAGGGTCATCGAATCCCTCGTCGACATAGCGGCCGGTTGCAAGAATCAGACGCTCTTCGTCATCCGGAATGGCCACCAGCTGATCGCGGGCCTCACTGCGTTTGCGTGCCCCCATCCCACCGTGAAATGTCACGAGATGGCGGACGAATCGTAAGCGTACGACGACCACCCCTTGCGCAGGCCGGCGGATGGTCTAACGCGGCGGGTTGATCTCGTCGGTGCGCTCGCCTTCCTCGAGCGCGAGGTGGACGGCGGCGTCGAGCCGGCGCAGCAGCGCGGCGAGGTTCTCACCCCGGCGACGCCGCAGCATGGCCAGGGCGTTGTGCTCGTCGTTGGCGATGGCGACGACGCCGACCGGGTCGAGGTGGCCGACCGTGATCTGGCCATCCTCCTCGATCAGGGCCTCGATGTTCGGCAGTGCCGGTGGCGGGGGCTCGGTCATGGGATCTTCGCTCAGGCAGCCTGACGGCGATGGTCGCCCAGCTCGGCGGCCAGGTTCCAGGGCAGCAGCGCGTCGATCTCCCGGATCGGATGCTCGGCGATGCGCTCGAGCACCGTACGCAGGTAGGCGAAGGGGTCGAGCCCATTGAGTCGGGCGCTGCCGATGAGGCTGTAGATCAGTGCGGCGCGCTCCCCGCCGTGGTCGGAGCCCATGAACAGGTAGTTCTTGCGCCCGAGGGCGACCGTGCGCAGCGCCCGCTCGGCGGCGTTGTTGTCGATCTCAAGCCGCCCGTCGCCGAGGTAGCGCGCAAGCGCCTCCCAGCGGCCAAGGGCATAGCCCGCTGCCGCGGCGAGCGCGGATTTTGCCGAGAGCGTGCGCAGGATCTCCTCGAGCCAGGTTCTGAGCCCGGCAACGAGCGGGCCGGCGCGGGCCTCGCGGGCAGCGCGGCGCACCTCGGCCGGGCGGCCACGGATCTCGGCCTCCAGCGCGTAGAGCGCGCCGATGCGCGCGAGCGCCTCGCGCGCGAGCGGCGAGTCGGTGGCCGCGGCCACGTCGTGGAACTTGCGGCGCACGTGCGCCCAGCACGCCGCCTCCTCGATGCGCCCGCTGGCGTACAGCGCCCCGAAGCCGGCATAGCCGTCGGCCTGGAGCGTGCCGCGGTAGCCGGCCAGGTGGCGCTGGGGGTGGATGCCCTTGCGGTCGGCGCTGTAGCGGAAGACCACCGCGGGGGCGGCCGCGCCGCCCCAGCCGCGCTCCTCGCGCACGTAGGTCCACAGGCGCGCGGTGCGCGTGCGCCCGCGCCCGGGATCGAGCACCGGCACCGGCGTGTCGTCGGCGTGCAGGCTCGCGCCACCGAGGACGTGGCGCTCCAGCGCCTCGCCGAGCGGGGCGAGCAGCGCGCTCGCCGCGCCCACCCAGTCGGCGAGCGTGGAGCGCTCGATGGCAACGCCCTCGCGGGCATAGATCTGCGCCTGGCGGTAGAGCGGCAGGTGATCGCAGTACTTCGCCACGAGCACGTGGGCGAGCAGCCCCGGGCCGGCGAGCCCTCGGGCGATGGGCCGCTCCGCAGCCGGCGCCTGCACCACCGCCGCGCAGGCGCGGCAGCGCTGCTTGGGGCGCACGTGGCGGATCACCCGGAAGGAGGCCGGTACGTACTCGAGCACCTCCGAGACGTCCTCACCGAAGGTGACCAGCACCCCGCCGCAGCTCGGGCAGGCGCAGGGGCCCTCATGGCGCTGGGTCTCACGCGGCAGGTGCGCCGGCAGCGCCCGCGGGGTGCGCGGCGCGCTCTGCCGTGCCGGCTTGGTGGCAGGGGGAGCCGCCACCGCTTCCCCGGCCGGCTCCCCGCCAAGCGCCTCGATGGCGAGCTCGAGCTGCGCGATCTGCGCCTGCAGCCGCTCCGAGGAGCGCCCGAACTGCATCCGGCGCAGCTTCGCGAGCTGCAGGCGCAGCCGCTCGAGCTCCTCGGCCTGGCGGCGCACCGTCGCCTGCGAGGCGGCAAGCTCCGCGCGGCTCGCGAGCAGCAGCTCGCGCAGCGCCGCGGCGTCGACGGGCAGGGCGTCAGGCGGATGGGGAGTGGTGGATTGCACCGGCTAATTATACCCGGGCAGATCGGCCAAGTCGCTCTTTTTCGGATCGATTCAGGCCGCGCATTGCGGGTCGAAGGTGCGCTGCGGGAGGCGCCAGTCGATGCCCTCGAGCAGCATCGAGAGCTGTGCGGCGGTGAGGTGCACCGCCCCCTCGCGCACCTGCGGCCAGATGAACCGGCCCCGCTCGAGGCGCTTGGCATAGAGGCACAGCCCCTGGCCGTCCCACCAGAGCACCTTGATCCGATCCCCGCGCCGGCCGCGGAAGACGAACAGCTGCCCCGAGAAGGCGTTCTTCGCCAGCGCCTGCTGCACCAGCGCCGCGAGCCCGTCGAAGCCCTTGCGCATGTCGGTCACGCCGGCCACCAGGTAGATGCGCACCCCCGAGGGCAGCGCGATCATCGCCCGAGCACCTCGAGCGCGACGCGCAGGGCCGCGGCGTCCGCCGCGCCGCGCACCACCAGGCGGTGGCCGGCGGCGAGCACGATCTCCAGGCTGCCCGACGGCGCCGCGCTCTTCACCTCCGGCGGCACCGGCGGCGGCTCGGAGGCGGCCAGGCGCACCGGCAGCAGGCTCAGCGCCGAACCCTCACTCGGCGCCCCAAGTTCCCCGAGGCGGTAGAGCCGGCGCCAGCGGAAGAGCTGGTTGGCGTTGACGTCGTGGCGGCGCGCGACCACCGAGACCGAGTCCGGGCCCTCGAGGCTCTCCTCAACGAGGCGGCGCTTGTATTCAATGCTGAAGCGCCGCCGGCGCTGGCGGCTCAGCGTCTGATCCCCATCGATGGTGTCCACCTCGCCTCCAAGTGGGCACCTCACAAGTGCCCGCCTATGCGTGAGCGCTGATCATCGGCGAGGCGACGTCACAACGAGAAGTGGGTGCTGGCCGGACGCTTACGACGAATCCACGCAACCGCTCGGCAAGCAAGGCCAGTGATCCCGGCGCTCGATCAGCACAAGGGGGCTGAAACCGGATTCGAGCGCGCTCAGGATGTCATCCATCACTTGCGCGTTGCGCTCTTCGCTTTCGACCAGAGCGCCATAGAGCTGCTGGATCGACCGATCCTGGTCCGGTGCCGGCAGCATGAGTCGCGTCCGTCGAACGATGAGGCGATGCCGAAACGGGCGTTGCACGGCCCGAGTTCGGGCGTCGGCGATGAACCGGTGCGGGCCGAGCTGCATCGTGAGAATGGGGTGGTGACCGTCCCGGCGCGTCGGCTGCCTATCCCGGCACCATCATGGCGTCAACGTCTGCCAAAGCCGCGGCGCCGTGCTCGTCGCCTTCGGCGACGACATCTCCGCGGCGATTGAGTACGTGCCGGCCGCCTTCCGGCTGATCAGCCACAGCGCCC
Source organism: Spiribacter halobius (assembly GCF_020883455.1). Taxonomy (NCBI): domain Bacteria; kingdom Pseudomonadati; phylum Pseudomonadota; class Gammaproteobacteria; order Chromatiales; family Ectothiorhodospiraceae; genus Sediminicurvatus; species Sediminicurvatus halobius. The sequence goes on from NZ_CP086615.1 coordinate 3,217,896, forward strand.
CCAACCTGCGCTGCGGCACCTGCGCAACGGCCGTGCAGACACCGTCCGCGGGTCCGGCGGCACGGGGCCGCTTGCCCCCGCCCTCATCGCAAAGCAGTGCGATCATCTGCTGCAATAAGCCGAGAAGCGGCTATACGCGCACCGGCATCGAGATCGAACGCTCCACGCCGCTCTCGGCGGCGACCGCGAGGGGCTCGGCGCCGAGCTCGCTCAGCGCGGCCTCGAGGGCGGGCTTCACCTCGGCCGAGGTGAGGTAGTGCAGCGAGATGTATTTACCCTCCGGGGCAAGCCCATGACGAAGGTGGTAGAGATCACGCGCCGGCACCGAGTTGAAGCCGGCCTCGCGAAAGGCGCTGTTCGGGGGCACGCCATCAAGGTAGATCCGCTTCACTGCCACGCGCCCGGGGGCGCTGCGAAGGCGTGGACCGAGCTTACCGCGGCAGGCATTGAGGGCCCGGGCAAGCGCCTCACGGCGGTAGACCGGGCGCATGTAGTGCTCGCGGCTGATGCGGGCCGGGTACTCCTGGATGAGCATGCGCGCGAAGGCCGCCACTCCCTCGGGCGCACGGGCTACCCCCGGCGTGGCGTGCTCGAGTATCCCAACGCCGACCTCGCGGAAAATCCGCTCGGTGATGGCGCGGGCGCCCTCGCTCGGCCGCCCGCGGGTAGGATTGCGGAAGAGATCTAAGAGCTCGCGCTGCGTCGCGCGCGAGCGCGCGTAGGGCAACCACGCGGTGATCTCCCAGAGAGCGTTGTGCTCGACATCCTCGGGGCACTCGGGGGCAATGGGCGTCTGCGCTGCGATCTCCTCAAGCCGCTCATAGTCGGCAGCCGGCAGGGGCAGCTCGATATCGACGAGCCCGGTGCGCGCACCAAGCTCGGCGAGGAGCTCCTGGCAGCTCGCCCGGTAGGCTGCGGGGGATTCGCCAAAGAAGCGGGCAAGCGTCAGGGTGAACTCCTCGGCGCCGGGCAGCAGGGAGAGGGCGCTGCGCAGATCCGGCCACACGAGATCGTTGGCCGCCGCGCACGAGCGCATGAGGCCGATGGCATCGGCGAGCGCGGCGGGCGGGTACCACCTGATCTCACTGGGGTCACAACCAAGCGCCTCGGCAAAGGCCACCGGGTCGCGGCCGACGCACTGAAAGCGTACGGTGATCGTCTCCCCAACCTTTGCCGCACGCGCGAGGATCCCTTTCAGGCGCTTGTGTACAGTGCCTCGGCTGATCCCATGATTCTCGGCGGCGACGCTAACGCCGTCGCCCTCGACGAGCACCTCCCGGGTGGCCAGAACACCGGGCTGATTCGGATCCCGCGCCGACTCGTAGCGCTCAAACTGGTCCTGCGTGAGTACCGGGCGCCCCAGCATCCGGCGTGCACGATCCTGCCCCATGGTCGCTCCAGATTCTTTGCCTTTCAGTCGTCGAAGCGTGCGATCTGACGCGCACATCTTTAGCATCGACTGACAAACCCGTTTCTTGAGCACTGGCGGCATGGCGCGCCTCTTGAAATCGAGCGCCCCGACGTCACGCACTGGGCACGATCGCTCCGGGCGCAAGCACCATATCTCCGTTGGCTCCGACCGCGGCCGCAGGCGCACCACACTCGTTTACAGCGTCACCGGTAGCTCGTGGCTCACGGGATTCGCCCTGCGCCTATCTTTGTGTGACGCTCGCGCGCGTCGCCAAACACCCGTTCCGGGTGATCGACGCGTTGCTGCCCTGGAACCTGGTCGCCGGGATGGATGATCGTCACCACCAGGCTGGCGGCGCGGAGGCTCGCGTCATGGGAAGCTCCAACCCCCGGCCCCGGCAATCATTGAAACGCTGATCGAGGAGGACGGGGAGATCAGCATCGGCCAGCTTGCGGTCCGGTCGGTGTCATCGCCATCGCCAATGATGAGTTCAGCACCCCGGCCATCCTCCGGCCCCGCCGCGGAGTGGGCCCCAGCGAGCTGCTGCGCGGCGCGACGGTGCGAGCCACCGGCTCTGTTCTGACTAGCGGTTGATGAGCATGGCAGAGCCAGTGGTGGCGCGGCATCCGCTAGGCACTGCCTTGTGCCCAGACAAACCGCGGCACATCAGTGCTCTCGGCGTAGGCCTACCGACCCATCAACCCCTAATCAGAACAGAGCCGAGCCACCTGCCACTCGCTTGCAGAACGCAAGCGCATCGACTCAAGCAATAGACCACGCGAGGATTCCGCATTTGCCTATCGCTCGGCCACTGCATGGGGCGCCCGTCGCGCGCATACAGCAGCCGGTGAGAGATTTGAGCGCAAGGGAGCGGCGGGATGGGTATTGAGGAGGTACCGCCAGGCCGCGGGGATTTTCGATTCGAAAATCGGATGCCCTGTCGGAAGAAGCGATCGACTCCGCCAACTGCGGTGCGCCGGGCACGCGTGCTCCGCTCCCCCGCCCCTCGAGAGGCGGCCATAGGCGAGCGACAGCGTGCACCGTGCCGCGCTTTGCAGCTCGGATCTCGTGGGGTACCAAATCTCTCACAATTGGGGGCACCCGGGCCAGGGATGGCGCCCAGCGTGGTAAAGGGGGGCACGGTCACGGCCTGGGTCCGGGAACCAGGTTCGGGCCGGGGAAAGAGCCGGTGCAGTCGCAGGGGGGGCACTTGGCTCGCATCCGCCTGGGCTCAACGGACAACACGGAAAGGTGAGAGATTTGGGCAACCGATCAACGGATCCGCCGCCCGGCGCTTCGCCCCGAAGTGGCATTTGCCAACGCCGGCTTCGCGGGCTCCGTGGTGCACGCTTTCGTCGAGAATTGCCTGCCCGCCATCGCCTAGGTGAGCACCGTGGAGCTCGACCAGATGGGGGCGCCGTTCCCGCCATCACCGGAAGTCGCCGACACGGCGAACTCCGATATCACCGCGCGACGGATTCGGGAGGCCCTCGATCAGGAGTGCACGGTCATTCCGCCGCTGGTGACCCCGGGCGCTACACCGGGCGCGAGAGGGTGGCTCAGTGCTCCACGTCAACCCGTGCAGGCTCAAGGGGATCGACATCACCCCCGGCCTCGGGCCGAGCGCCGCCCGGACATTCCCTTCCATATCGTCGAGGCCTGGGGCAGCAGCGAAGAGATGCGCCGCCATCGCAACCGCGCGGCGTCGCTCCCCAATGTCACCTGGCATGACTCGGTAGCGGACATGCGCCCCCTGTATCGCCGGGCGCGCGTTGTGACCTCTCCAGGCCGCTGCCCGGAGGCATGGGGCCACGTCGCAACGGAACCGCAGGTCAGCGGTACCCGAGTCCTTGGGAGCAATCGCGGCGGGCTGCCGCAGGCCGTCGTCCCCGGTGGCGTGCTGCTGGACCCCGACGTCGGCATGGATGCCTGCAAGCGGGCGCTCTCCGAGCTCTGGGACAATGACTCGCGGTACGACGCACTCTTAGGCACCGCCAGGGCCCACGCCACCAGACCCGAAAGGCAACCGGAGACGGTCGTTACCCGATTCGAAGATGTCCTGGCCGAGCACTGCCGGTCGGCCAATCGGAAATAGCGCCCAGGGTGCGATTGCGGCACAACCGGTCAGCGACACGCCCGGCGCCAGGTCCAGCGCTACCGCATCGGCCTTGGCGCCGAAGGGCACCCGCCGCCTCGCGCAAAGCGGCAATGCAAAGGGGGAGCACGCCCTGGAGCAGCCGCAGCAGCGGGGCATCCGTATCGCTCGGGATGAACCCTGACCACCCGGACTCGCCCCCCAAAGCGAGCATTCAGCGGACCAGGATCTGCTGCTGCCGCGAAGCCTGCGCGAGCGGTGGCCGAGGGATCACGTGGCCGGCTTCATCAGCGGGGTGGTCGAGGAGCTCGACCCTGGCGCCTCCCACGCGGCCTGCAATGAGGGCGATGGGCCGCACCGGGTGCCTGTCGCCTCGAGCTGGCCCGCGTCAGACGACAGCCGCCAACGACGCTACGGCGCCGGAAACACCATCGCTCAGCGCGCTCCTGCGGCCCAGACACCTACCCGAAGAGGTCCTCACGCTGCCGGCGGATGACGTCCAGCGTGTCCTGGCGGGCTTTCTTCACTGCCCGCCGGTACGGCTCCTGCGTCGCCTGCCCGCCCTTCACCGGCACGAGGCGCCGCGAGGTCCTCTTGCGTTCCGCCGACACACCCTAGCGCCGCACCCCCTTGAGCCCGGCGGCACCGAATTCGCGCTTGGCCGCCGCGGTGGCCGGCGATATCCCGCTCCGCACCTGCTGGTTTCCGGGTGAGGATCTCGCCGCCGATGCGTGGCAAATGACAGACCCCTCCCGTGACAGGCGATCCCCGGGAGCCGCGCTGCGCGCGGTCTCGCCGTAAGGGCACACCTCCCACGGGGAGCGGCGCCCGTCACCGCGGCATAGCGGCTGCCACCTACGCCTTCGGCACTCCGAGCCCCAACCGCCGGAACACGACGTCGCGCAGCATCCGCAGGACGTCCGGGCCGGTGAACCCCGCGAGCCCGCCGAGCACCGCCGCCGCACCGGCGTTCGCGACCAGCGCCGGGGACCAGGGCAACACCATAAGCGTATAGAAGAGCGCCCCGTAGAAGAGCAGCCCGACCAGCGCCCCGACGATCAGGAACGGCCCGAGCAGGGCGCGATACCCCGGCGTCCCGCGCTCCGCCACCTCCAGCTGCTGGTAGCGCCGGATCACCGCACCGGCGACCCCGCCCAGCGCGGCGGCAAGGAGCGAGGCGAACGGCGTCACCGCCACGAAGACCACGCTCCCCGCGCCGAAGAGCGCAGCCGATTCACTCGGGCCGCGCTCCGCGTCCGTTGGCTCCAACGGCCGCACCAGGGCCTCGATCACCGACGTGCCCGGCGTCTGCGAGGCGCGCAGGGTGATGCGCTCCTCGACGATCGCGTTGCACCCCGCCGAAAGCGGCGCCACCCGTGGCGGCACCAGCGTGCCACCGCGGCTCGCGGCGAGCTCGAGCGCCCTTGCTCCGCCTTCCACGGGCGGCAGGCAGCTCAGCGTCCAGCGCTCACCCTCCTCTGCGGCGACCGTCAGCACGCGCAGGAGCGCCTGCGCCTCGCCGTCGGCGGCGATCTCTGCCGGGTTGGCCCAGATCAGCAGCCCCTGCTCCCTGCGCTCCGCCCAGCCGGCGCGCTCGGCAAAGCCGACGAGTTCCCGCACCGGCAGCGAGCGGCCGTCCACCTCGAGCCCCACCTCGAACAGGAGCGGCTCGAGCGTCCCGACCGTGAAGCTGAACGCCACCCGACCCTGGCGGAACACGGCACGAATCCGGAAGACGGCGTTCTCAAGCACCACGTGCTCGCCGGCGTCTATGCCAAGGCTCCGCGCACGCGGCTGGGCGAGTGCCGTGCCGATCAGCCCGGCGCCGGCCGCGCCCTGGCGGCCGGCCAGCGTCGCGAGCTCGTGCGGCGTCAGGGTGAAGAGCAGCGCGTGCTCCCCGGCGGCCGGCACCGGATTGCCGGCGTCGTCGCGGTGCACGACCTTGATCGCGAGGCGCCGGCCCACCGGCATGCTCGGCTCCTCGACCACCAGCTCGAAGCGGCCGCGGCCAGTGCCCTGTGCCGCCTCGGCGGGCGTCACCGGCACCATCCGGCGCCGGGACAGGCCGAGCCCCGGCACGCTGCCGGCGATCACCACCATCCCGGACGCATCCCCGACGGACACCGCGTCCTCCACCGTCCCCGCGCCGGCCGGGAAGAGCAGCTCGACGCGTCCGTGCTCGACCCGCGTCAGGCCCTCCACCGTGGCGCGGGGACGGCTCGCCGTGAGCTCGAGCGGAATCGGCTCGAGCGCGACCACCGCCCGCCCATCACGGTCCACCAGCCGGCCGGTCACCGCCAACGGCTCTCCCGCGCTGCCGCGCTCCGGCACCTCGAGCGCGAGGAAGACTTCGGTGACCTGGCCGATGATCGACTCGAAGATCGCCTGCAGCGCGCCCGCGTCAGGGGCCGCGAAATAGCGGCCGCCGGTGGCCTCGGCAACGGCGCTCAGGAGCGTCTCCGCCTCCTCCGGCACCTGCAGGCCCACCGTGAACACCGTTGTCCCCTGCGCCCGGGCACGGCGCACCGTGGCTTCCGAGATCCCCTCGGTCGACATGCCGTCGGTCAGGAACACCACGATGCGCCGCGCACCCTGACGCGCGGACTGCTCCAGGAGGTCCAGCGCGGTATCCAGGCCGAGGTCGAGATCCGTGCCGCCGCGGCTCGGCACATCATCCAGCGCCGCCAGCAGCCGCGCGTGGTCTTCGGAGACCGGCACGGTGAACTCGACCCCCTCGTTCCAGCTCACCGCGCCTACCCAGGCCAGCTCCGGCTCCAGGCCCTCGACCACCTGCCGCGTGGCGTCGATGCGAAGCCCCTCCACGTCCTTGCCGTAGAACGGGGCGTTCTCCGGATCCTCCTGCGGCGGCAGTGGTCCCATGCTCCCGGAGCTGTCGATGGAGAAGACGATGTCGAGGGGAACCCCCGTCCGGGCGGCGCCCCGAGCCGTGCCGGACAGGAGCGGGGCGGCCAGGAGGAGGATGGCCACCGCTACGACAATGGAGCCACTGCGGACGCTCTGCATGGCCGAGCCTCCGCACACAACACACCCCGAATATAGTCGCTGCACGCGAGCTGCGCCGCGGCACGCGGGTCCCGCTGCCATGAGGCGGGCTATGGTGCATGCCAGAGGAGCCGGCGCTCCGGTCAGAAGAGCTGAATCGTCATCTGCAGCGGCGGCTGCAGGTCCTGGCAGCGGGCGACGCCGGCGAGGGCGAGTTCCGAGGTCAGCTCGAGCTCTCCCGCGCAGTGGCCGACCCGGTTGTACAGCTGCCCTGGCCGGAACTGGAACGAGACCGTATCCCCGTTGACGAACCCGGGCGAACCGTCTCCCGTGCCCGGCTGCACCAGGAACTGCCCGGTGCGGAAGTCCATCTCCCCCATGGGCACCATCTGCACGAAGGTGCCGTCCGTGGTGAAGAGAGCCCGCACCCGCTCATGGACCGCCTCGGCATCCTCCTCGGGGATGGCCAGCACCACCGGCAGCGTCGGCATTTCCTCGAGGCGGTGCTTGATGGCGGCGTGGCGCAGCCCCTCGTCACCGCTGATGAACGCCCGCTGCAGGCCGAGGCGGCGCTCGTAGTCCGAGCCCTCCCGCACCATGCGCTGCAGGGCCAGTATGCGTACGTGCGGGTCGGGGTGATCCAGCAGCGCGAGCACGTCGTCGATGCGCGCACTCTGCTGCTGAGCCTCGCCGAGGATGTCCTCCGCGCTCAGCCCCTGGGTCTTGCCCGGCCCCGCCAGGCACAGCGCCAGGATCACGCCGCCGGTGAGCTTCGCCGGATTCATGCATCGCCTCCGCTCGCCGCTGCTGCCCCACGTCGGGCCGTCCAGGTCGGCAACCGGCACTCGTACCGGAACGAACCGCCCTGATTGTAGTAGACGGTCCTCCAAGCGCGCTGCTGCGGCCACTCCGCCCCTTGCCTGCTACCCTTCCTATCGAGGTTTACACCGGCTGCAGGAGGGCCCGGCGCCGTGAGGCCGTTGCCGCCGACCAGCCTGCGTGCCGCCGGGTGGGTGGCCGTCGCTCTCGCCCTGCTGGCCGGGGGCGCCGCCGCCCAACCGGAGGTCGCGTTCCAGCAGGCGAGCTACGTGGACGAGTTCCGCGAGGACGGCGTCGTCAAAGTCCGCGGCCGGGTGATCGCCGGGCTGCGTTTCTCCGGGCAGAACCACCCACAGCGGCTGCTGCTCGCCCCCATTGCGGAGGACGGTACCGACGCGCTCTGCGTGCGCGTGATCACCTCGGATGGTCTCTACGCCGGGCGGTCGCACTACACGCTGGATTCCCCAGCGGCGCCCGCGGGAGCGATCGCCCGTCTGCCCTACCTGGAGGGCAGGGAATTCCAGGAGAACCCGGTGAACCTCGCCGCGTACGAGGAGACATTGGAAGGGCGCGGCGGCGACTTCGCGACGCTCATCACCCCCGGGGACTGCCCCGGGGAGGCGATCCGGACGGTGCTGGTCGGCCTCTGGTCCGACGACGGCAAACGCGCTGCGACCCCGCCGGTGGAGCTGCTGGTGAACGGCATGGGCGCCTCGGACGTGCGGGTAACCTGGGAAAGCGGGCAGGGCCGGCGCCTGGTGCGCTGCGTGCAGTCCCAGAGCGGTCGCCGGGTGGGCTTCGACTTCACCTGCCCGCTCGCCTGGGAGCCCGGGGCTGCGGAGTACACCGTCACCGTCACCCTTCGGGAGCTGGGCATGGTGACGGGCCGCGCCCACTTCCGTGCACTGCTACCGTAGGCGCTGGCGCATGCCTCGGAACCCTCCGCGGGAGCAACTGCCGGCCGGCGGCCGCTGCCGCCGCCGCGGGATGGCGGGGAAATGAGCGCACAGCCCCCCGAAGCGCCCGGGCACGACGGCGACCGCCTCGCCGGCGACGAACCGGCCACCGGATCGGCGCCTGCCAGTCGCCGGCGCTGGCTGACCGTCACCATCACCCTCGTGCTCTTCCTCGGGCTTATGGTGCTCGCCACGGTCACTCAGGACGCACGGTTCTCCGTAACCGCCATCACCCAGTGGATGGGGGTCTCGCTCGCGAAGGAACCGGAGCGACAGGACTGGCCGATCCGGGGCCTGAACGCCTGTCAGCCCAGGGAAGACGGCGGCTGCGATACACTGGAAGCGCTGGAGTCGCTCGCCCGCCCGGTGCTGCGCCTCACCGCCGGTACACGCGTGGTCTTCGCCTCCCAGGGCGCCGACACCCTCAGGATCAGCGTCCTCGCCACACCAGAGCGGCGGGCCACGCTCCTCAACGGCCTCGATGGCAGCAAGCACGGCTCCTTCGACGACACGCTGCTGCTCACCGCGCGCCGCGCGCAGGAGTCGCCGCACAATTTCAGCTTCGCCTTCTACGGTATCGCCGACATCGGCCGCACCGCCGGGCAGACTGCCGGCATGCTCTTGAGCGGGGAGGTGCGCCTGGTGGGCCGGCCCGTCTACGGGCCACGCTACACGGTCTACACCGAGCGCCTGGAGCCGGGCGACTCGGTGCTCCTGCTGAACGCCGCGGGGGAACCGGCACCCGCCTTCGGCGCCGTCTACCTCAACGCCGATCGCGATCAGGACGGCTTCTCCGTGCTCCTCCAGGGCGAAGCCGAGTCCGCCCACATCAGCCGCTTCGGCGGCACCGACATCGACTTCGCCGTCGGCAGGCTGTACTACATGATCGCAAACCCGATCACGCTGTATCTCGGCGCCGTCGGCGTGGTGCTGGTGGTTCTGGGGACCCTCGTCCAGGGCCTGCTGTGGATCTTGGCAGGCCCGGCGAATGCGCAGGCCCGGGGCACTCCGGCAGGCAACGGCTGGCGGGCACGGGAAACCTTCGCTCTCATCGGCCGCCCCCTGGGTAAGGCGCTCGGCCGGGTGAGACAGCGCGTTTCCGGGCTGATCTCGCAGCACCGCTGCCTGTTTGCCGCCCTCGCCCTCGGCGGCGCGCTGGCGCTGCCCGCACCGGGCACCCATGCCGCCCCGCGCCAGGCGCAGCTCACGGTCTTCGAGCAGGGGCAGGCGGTGCTCGTGCGCGCGCAGGGCGCCTGCCTCGCGCTAGCGCCGCTCCACGTGCTCGCCGGTGACACCGGCGGCTACCTCATCCCCGAGGATGGCGCCGGTGCGCGCTACGCCGGACATCTGCTCCACGAGCTGCCGTTCGACATCGCCGTCCTGGAGGTGCCGGAGATCCCGGCGGCGGAGTGCGGGCTGCACCTCGGGGAGATCGCGCGCGGCGTCTCCCGCGCGCCGGACCTCCGCGGGCGGGTGCAGCTGCGGGCGGTCACCGGGGGCGGGGCCATCCGCACCCGCCCGGTGCGCCCGGAAGCACTCGGCGGCCCCATGCTGCTGGTATCACCGGACGGTGACTACCACATCACCACCGGCATGAGCGGCAGCGTCATTACCGTGGACGGCAGCCCCCTCGCGATGCTGCTGCGGGTCAACGAGGGCGGCATCGGCGAGGCCCTGCGCCTGGATTACCTGGCCTACTGGATCACGCCCGTACTGCAGGCCGGCGCTGCAGCGGGCAGGTCGGCGCCAGCCGTCGCCGGGGACCCGGCCGCACTCGCCGCGCGCATCCTGCGCGTCACCGCCCGCCCCGCGCCGGGCTCACCGGACGCGGACGTCCTGCTCGGGGCGGCCGAGCCACGTGGCCCCTGGCGCGCCGTGGACCCACCCTACCCCGTGGAGGTGGAGCTCGGGCTCGAGGCCGACGACGGCGTGCCCGAGATTGGCTGCGTGCGCCTGGACCTGCGCCAGGTGGAGCAGCCCGCCCGCAAGCCGAGGGCCTACGAGCTGCTCGTCTCGCCCACCGCCGAGGGACGCAACCACCGCACCCTCGCCCACGGCACGATCCCGCGCATGACCCGCGTCTGGGCGGTGCACCGCAACGTGCCGGTGCGCGCGCACCGGCTGCTGCTGCGGCTGCGCTCGAACTGGGGCGATCCGCGCCAGCTCGCCCTCGGGCGGCTGCTCGCCTACCCGGCGGTCGCCCCGGGGCAGTGCGAGAGCGAGTTCGCGGAGCCCTAGCGCGGCGGTCGCATTTCGGCAGCCTGTCGCCTCCCTGCGGGCTCAGCCTGTTGAGGGGGCGGGACACCCGGAGGTGGACGCGGGCAGCACCAGTTCGACCGAGGTCCCCTCGCCGGGCGCGCTACGGATGTCGACACGGCCGCCGGCAAGCCGGGCGAACCCCGACGCCAGCGTAAGCCCGAGGCCCATCGCGGTCGCCGCGTCGCGGGTCGTGAAGAACGGATCCGTGACGCGGGCGAGGAGATCGGGATCCATGCCGGCGCCGGAGTCCCTCACCGCAATGCGCACCTCGGGTCCGCGGGCGGTCGTCTTGAGCGCCGACTCCAGCCGGATCCTGCCGTTCCCCCGTATTGCGGCGAGCGCGTTGTCGAGCAGTTCCTCGATCACCTCGGCAAGGAGCGTATCCGCGGTGGGTAGCTGAACGTCCCGGGCGCGCAGGTCGCACTCCAGCTGCACCGGGCGAGGAAGCCCATCCCGCCACTGCCGCATCGTGCGTTGGAGGACCTCGTCCACCGGGGCCTGCCCTGGTGGCATGGGCTTAATCCCGGCATAGAGCATGAGCCGCTCGACAAGCTTTGCCGCCCGCTCACCGGCCCGCTCCGAGAGCCGGACGCTCGCCTCGGCCGGATGGCCCGCCGGCAGGTCTTCCCGGAGCTGCTCATGGGTGCCGATGATCACGGTGAGCAGCGAATTCAGGTGGTGTGCGATGCCGGCCGTAAGCTCCGTGAGGGCTTGCTGGCGCTCGAGCTCCCGGCGCTTGTCCTCCAGCGCCACAGTGGCCGTGACGTCCTCGACGAGGCCGACAAACCCCGGTGGCTGACCGCCACCCTCGCCAATCGGCACGAGCTCGACGCGCAGATGCCCGCCGTCACCGTGCGTTGTCGCTCGGCGGTAGCCGCCCTGCCATCGAGCCCCGCGACGCAGCGCCTGCCGCAAGCCGCTGACGACGTCCCTGCGGTCACGCCGGTGAACGGCGGCGAGCCACTCCCGGGGCGTCGCGCCGCCGACAAGCTCGAAGAAGCGGCTGTTGGCCTGCGCGAGCCGCCCATTGCGCTGGAGGCGGAAGATGCCAAGCGGCAGGGATTCGTAGAGTGCCCGCAGCTCGGCATTTGCACGCTCCAGATGATGGTTGCTGCGGGTGAGCCGGCGCTGGGTGGTTGCAAGCTCATTGTTGAGCGCGGTCAGCTCATCGAGCATGCGCTCATCCTGCGCCGAGCGCTCCTCGAGCTGGCGCGCGGACTCGCGCAGGACGTGGCGCAAGCGCACCAGCTCCCGCGAGCTGCCGAGGGGAAGCTGCTGGCCAAGTGCCACCAGGTCCGCACGCGTGCGCGCAGCGACCACGACCACCCGCCCCTCGACCCAGGCGCCCGCGAAACGCAGGGTCTCGATGCGTCCGGCAAGCATGACGTTGATGGCCCAGTCAAAGGCGGCAAGCCGGGTGTTCACGGTGGCCTGGAAGCGCGCGAGCTTGGCGCGATCACCCGTATCAACGATCTCGGCGAGCGCCGCGCCGGCCGCTACGGGGAGGGTGAAGTCGTCCCGCAGCAGCGCTGTCAGCCGCCCGCTTTCGTCGCAGATGACGGCCAGGCCCTGAGCGTCGGTCACGCAGCCCCCCGCACGAGCTCGTCGGCCCGATCCACCGCCGCCTCCGCATCCGCGGCCCAGCCGCTCGCGCCGATCCGCTGCCAAAGGTTGTCCGTGATGAGGAACGGGCGCCCGCCGACCAGGATCGGCAACTCGGCGAGTGCGGGCCGGGCGCGCAGCGCCTCGACGAAGTCGGCGAGCGCGCGCACGTGATAGGGCATGGTCACCGAGACCGCCACCAGATCCGGCGTGCGGCGCTCGAGCTGACGGATGAGCGCCGCGCCCGGCGTGTTCGCGCCGATGTAGTCGCAGTCCCAGCCTGCGAGCTCGAGGAAGTCGGCGACGATGCGAAGCCCGATCTCGTGGAGATCGTCAGCGACGCAGAACGCCGTGACGCTGCGCCCGTTGCGGGGCGCCTCCAGCACAAGCGGATAGAGCTGGCTCATCAGCACCTGGGTGGCGGCGCTGCAATAGTGCTCCTCGGCGACCGTGATGCGGTTCAGCTGCCAGAGTCGGCCCACCTCGCGCTGCGTGCGCTGGAACACGTCCAGGTAGACCTGCCTCAGGGGGACGCCGTCGCCGAGTGCGCGCTCGATCAGGGCGCCAGCATCCCGGCGCCGGCCCTGGAGCAACCGCTCCAGATACTCCTGCGCGAGCACCGCATTGCGCCCGCCCTCGTCAATGAACGTCGGCGGGGCGTCGGGCAGGTCCGGCAGCCTCGCGAGCGCACTATCGAGCGGAGCGAGCGCGGGCGAGAGGTCATCGCCCTGGAGGTGCACGGCGAGCGCCTCACGCAGCAGCCGCAGATTGTGGACCAGATCCTCCACCAGCACGCCGTGCGCGAGGAGCATCGACTTCGCCCACGCCACATAGTCGACAAAGAGCGCAGGCTCGCCGCTCGCCACGGCCTCCGCAAGGAAGGAGAGGTGATAGGCGTTGTCGCGCAGGTAGAGCTCGCGACCCCGCTCGCCATAGCGCTCCAGGAGCTCGGGGCGGCGCGCATAGTCGCTCGCGACCACCCAGCCGCTGATCGCCTCGCTGCGCTCCGTGATCTGGCGTGCCAGGACAACGCTCACCGTATCCGATTCCTCCCGGCGTCCAGGGGTATCGCCGCCGCCCCGCCGCATGCGACGCGGCACCTCAGTCGGTGACGTGCTCGAAGTAGGTGATTCCGGTGCGCCGGCGGTCGAGCTTGAGCCCCCGCGGAATCAACCGGTGGGATGCCTTGTGGGCCGGGCTGTGATGCCAGCGCAGGAAGCTCTCGCGATCCCGCCAGTAGGTGATCAGCCAGATTTCCTCCGGCGCCTCCTCGGGGCTGATCACATCGAGGCGCAGGAATCCATCCGCCTCCTCAACCAGGCCCGGGCGGTCCCGGAAGGCCGCCTTGACCGCCTCGACCGTGTCACTGACCACGGCAAAGCGACTCATTGCCACGAACGCTGAACGCATCCTCAAACTCCGGTCAGGCTCATTGCTGCGCCGCGCAGGGCTTCCGAGAGGCTCGCCGCCAGGGCACTCAGGCGATAGGGCTTCATGATGAAATGCTCGCTGCCAGCCCGCACGTCCGCAGGCAGGGCGCTGTCGCCGCTCCAGCCAGAGGCAAGGACCACCGGGATGCCGGGTCGTCGGGCCCGCACCTCGGCGGCGAGCTCCCGGCTCCTGCGCGTTCCGGGCAGCACGATGTCGTTAAACACCATGTCGGTGCGCCGGTCACGGTCCAGTATCTCGAGCGCCTCATCGGCGTCTCCAGCGGTGAGCCCATCGTAGCGGAGGCTGGCGAGGCGTTGTGCGACGTACGCCCCAAGAGGTTGTCATCCTCCACCGCGAGTATACAGCGGCGCGAACCGCCGCCCGTCGCTTCCGGCGGCGCAAGTGAGGCTGCCGCCGCATCCTCGCCCACGGAGTCTGCGGCCGCGTACGGCAGATGCAGCGCGATCCGGGTACCCTCGCCCGGCACCGAGTCGATCGCCCTGCCTTCCCCGGCGTGGCGCACGAAGCCGTGCACCATGCCAAGGCCCGCCGCCTCGCTGAAGGGGGCAAGGGTGCCGACGATCCCGCGTCCGGCAGGCGTCATGCGGAGCGGCTGAAGGTACCCGCTCGACCTGCGTTGCACCGATCTCGGGGGGACGTGCCGCGGCCCGTGGCTCACTGCCTCGGCGGCGTCCGGGGTTGCCGTTTCAAGAAAACAGCATCCACTTCAGCGCGGCAGTGCCCCCCTCCTCCGAAGCCGGGAGCCGAGCACCGGCAAAGGCTCTTTGGCGGGGCAAAGTCAAATCTGACGCCCGGCCGGCAGTTACCCCAATGACCGGGCGAGGGCCCTGGTGGTGAGACCGCTCATGGCGCTCCCTGACGGGGCGAGGTCATCGCGTCAGGCGACATCGGTCGCCGTGACCCAGCCGTCGACGGTGGTGAGCTTCCGGCAGATGAAATGCTTGACGAACGACTCGACGATGAACGCGCCATCGAAGGCGTAATTGCGCGCCTCGTCGCGTGCGATGCCGTGATTGCGCCCCTGACAGGAGCACTCGCACCAGTGCCGGGTGGCGGTCTGGCACGAGGGAGTGCAGACCTGCTCGATCACGTGGGTGTGCACGAGATACACCGCCCCATGGTCTTCGAGACACCGTTGCGTGAGCCGATCGAACCAGCTCACCGGCACCTGCCACGCTCTCGCATCGGACCGCCAGCGCGGCTTCCGCAGCTCGTCCGCACGCAGCCACACGCCCGTTCTGGCGTCGCTGCGGAACCGCACGAGCAGAATCGCCCGGAATCCGGAATCTGCCGACGGCGGCAGAGCGCAAAGCAACGGGGCATCCGGATAATTCCAGATCCGCAGCATGCGGGAGTCATTCAGCAGGGCATTGAGTATCTGCATCGGTCTTCTCCATCGGTGGGTTGGAAGCAATCGCGTCGGCGCGGAACACTCTCGAAGCAGGCAGGCGGGTAAACGCACTCCTCTGCCCGCCCAAAAAACCAGGAACGCACTCCGGGCTGGAAGTGCGCGATTGGTGACGAACTCGGGATCGACGGCCCGCCATCCCGACACAACGCTTCCGGAGCAACCGAGAGTCCGGCTGGAGGCCATGACACCACCGGTCGCATTGATCGAGGTGACGCCCGGTTTCACGGGCCGAACGAAGATGCCGCTACCCCGCACCTGCGGCCGTTCGGGGCGCACCGGTGACCGCGACCAGCCACGCAACCCGTTTTTGCGAAGACGGCCTGTCACAGACAATCCCGTTTTCGGGTCGCCGCCAGACGGATATCCGAGCGTTATTCGCTCCCTACGGAATCGACTTCTCGCGCTCTGCCCCCAATCAACGCAGTGCGCCCGCCCCTTCATCAGGAAAACCATCACCATGTTTTTCTACCCGGATTTGCCGGCCTGTTGGGATGTAGGTTTCTCGGGGCTGAGCGTCAAGCAGGCCGCAGAAGATTCGGCATGCGCGGCTCTGATCTGACTGGGGGTTGATGGCTGGACTTACCGGTTTCTCAGGACGGGGGACAAGGTGATGCGGGCACGACGGTTCAAGGCGCTCCTGGCGGCTCTGGGAAGCTGACGGGGCACAGGTTCGAGGTAGCTGCGCCAGGCGCTCGGCGAGGCGCATCAGCAGCGCCAGAGCATCCTCGCCACCGGGGAGGCGCTGCCCATCGGCTGCCGCCCCTGCGCGCAAGCGAGCGTGTGGTGCGCAACGGCACGCGGCACGGGATCCAGCACTGGCTGTGCCGGGAGTGTGAGCGCAGCTGCACGGTCGCCACCGGCACCGCGCTCTCGCACCTGCGGCGCAGGCGCCAAGTTCGAGGCCTACGTCCGGGGCCTTGAGCCGGGCATGACCGTGCGCGATGCCGCCGAGGGGGTAGGCGTGCGCGTGGATACCGCCTTTCGCTCGCGTCACCGCTTCCTTCAGGCCGCCGTCGCCTGCCAGCCCCGCGGGGTGTCGGGGGTACTGCAGGTGGGCGAGACCTGCTTACCCGACTCGAAGAAGGGCCAGCGCTGCCCGGGGCGCAAGGGGAAGAAGCGCGGCGGCGAGGGGTCCGGGCGACGGCGCGGAGACTGGGTGCCGGTACTCGTCGGCCGCGGGCGGGGGCTGCCCGCCACCAACGACCGGGTGCGCGAGGCCATGAACGGCGAGGCGGTCACCGACGCGCTGAGGCAGGTGGTTGCCCCCGGGGGGCAGACGCTGGTCTGCACTGATGGGCACTCGGCGTTCCTGCGCTTGCAGAGCGCGCCGGGTGTGGCCACGAGAACGTTCGTGGCGAGCTGCCACGGCCACGTCCGCAACCGGGCCCACCACGTGCAGACCGCGAATCAGTACCACGGCACGCTCAGGGGCTGGATCCCGGTGGCGCTGCGCGGGGCCGCCACCAAGTACCTCCCGCGCCACCTCGGCTGGATGCGCCTGATGAGCTGGGCTGGGCGAGGCGCAAGGCCGCGGGAAATCGTGGCATCCGCCCTCGGGAGGCAGGTCATCAACCGCTGATCAGAACAGAGCCGACTGGATCCTGGGGGCGCGGCAGACCCCGAGAGGCGGGGGACAGATCAAGGCGTTCACGTAAAGTGTTGATGAGGTTCGGGAGCGTTCTGAGCAATCGATTCCCGTCAGTCACCTACGCTCACAGGTGGTCGGCAGGTTCTGCCAAAAATCTGGCTGAGCTCCCTTGTGGGCATGACACGGGGTGGGGGCCATATGCAGTGGCCGAGCTCGGCGCAGCTGCGGCGCCTTCAATTGGGGTGGAGTGTCCCGCCTGGGAGCAGACGCGGGATCGACGTGCCACACCGCGGCTGCAACCGGGCATGGGGCGCGGCCCTCCCCCAGACACCGAGCGTTCCAGAACAGGCCCTCCTGGTACCGGGAGTGAACGCGGCACCCCGTCCATGCGTATGCCATTCTGGCACCACATTTGACATGCCCCCTCTGTATGCCATTTTGGCACCATCTATCCAGGATCTGGAAGGATGACGACAGAGGAGATGTCGCAATGACAGCGCCCACTGAACGAGAGAAAGAGAGGCGGCTGGTCGCACGCGCCAGGCCGGAGGTCCATCAACGGATCGCGGAAGCGGCGGAACTCCAGGGCGCCACGGTTTCCCAGTTCTTGCTGGACGCCGCGTTGGAACGCGCGGCCGAGGTCACCGAACGCGCCACGCGGATCGCCACGAGCCGCGAGGCGTTCGAGCACATGATGACGGTCCTGGACCAGCCGGCACGGCCCCTGCCGCGCTTGAGGAAGGCGGCCCAGCGGTACAGGGAAACGGTGGATGGCTCGGATCAGGAAAGAACAACTTAGCAAGCACCACCACCGCACGGCCTTTGACTGCGGGGTCGAGGAACTCAACACATTCATTCAGAAAACAGCGCGACGGCAGGACGAGCGGCATCTGGTCCGGACCACGGTGCTGGTCGATCCTGACCGGCCGGAACGCATTCTGGCCTACGACTCCACCGCGCCCTGCGAGATCGCGCCGCCACCCGGCGTCAGGGCCTGGAGGAAGTACCCGCACCCTGTACCCTTCCTGCGGATCGCCCGACTGGCGTCGGACCTGAGCGCCCGTGGCCAGGGACTGGGAGAGTTGGCTCTGCTCGCCGCCATTGAGGACGCGGCAACCATCTCCCGGGAATTCACCGCCATCGGCGGACTGGTGGTGGACGCCAGGGACCAGAAGGCCGCGGCCTTCTACGGGAAATACGGCTTTATCAGGATCGAGGAGGACGGACTCCAGCTCTTCCTGCCGATTCAGGACTGTATTTCACTCATGAATGACACGGACGCCGAATGAGCCATCAGCTTCATAGCCAGGCCCGGCTTCAGATAACTGGTCATGTCCCGCGATAATCCGAGCCCTGCATTCCGACGCTGCCAGGCGGCCCGTGGACCGCAGAAAAGATCCCCAGCGCCTAAGCCTCGCTGAACAGCCGTTCGTAGACCGCCTCCACCCGGGCCGCCTCCGCATCCGTCAGCGCGGCGAACTCCCGTTCGCGCGCCCGCCTGGACAGGCGACCATCCCCTTGTCGCAGAAAGCGAAAAAGAAGGTCCACTGTGTGATCCGGCATGTCGACCATGGCCGTCACTTCGCTCCTGAACGCATCGTATTGCCGCAGGAAGGCAGCCTCATCGGGTACATCCTGCTCGATGGTCCGCTCAACACAGCTGTAAAGAAACTCGGCCTGGGGCGTCGCATCGAAGAAGCGGTAGAAATCGCCCGTGTCGTTGCGCACGTGGACGTTGCCGGTCTCGGTGGGCACCCAGTCGATGACCGGCAACAGGCGCGCCGAGTAGGTTTCCAGCACGCGCCGGTAATCGTCCAGGCGGTCCAGGATCGCCGCGGAGACGGGAAATACAAGTCCCGGCGGATTGAAGCCCCGCTCGGCCAGCACGTGGTGAATGAGATAGCGGTGGATCCGCCCGTTGCCGTCTTCAAACGGATGAATGTAGACGAAGCCGAAGGCCAGTGCGGCGGCCGCCAGCACCGGGTCGAGCGCCTGGGCGGGACCGCGGTCAAAGGCCACCAGTCCTTCAACCAGGGCGTCCAGGTCCTCGGGGCGCGCGCTGATATGCTGCGGCAGCGGCAGGCGCGACTGCCGGTCATGCTCGCCAACGAAGCCCCCTTCCGCTCGGAGGCCGAGCGTCACAAAGCGGGCATCGCCGATCACGGTACGCTGGAGACGGTGCAGTTCGTCCTCGTCCAGCGGATGCCGGCCGGCCTCACCGATCGCCCGGCCCCAACGCTGGATCCTGTCCTGGGGCGGGTGCTCGCCCTCAATCGCGTAGCTGGACTTCGAGTCTTCGAGCAACAGGAAGGCGGCCGTGCGCGCGATGACATCGCGCGGCACGTCAGCAACGAGCTCACGGGCCCGGCGGGCCAGATCAAGCTCGACAGAGCGCTCCAGCGCCGGGGTGCGGAAGATCAACGGGCAGAAGGCCGGCGTTCCCGGCAGGTTGTTTCGCACCCGATGCCGCGGCGAGTTCTCACCGTGAATCGCCCACTGCTGGGCCGGGTCCACCGCCGGGACGTAACGCCCCGCCTGCGCATCGGGGAGGTCGAGTTGCGCCCCGAGCAGCCACTCATGGAGAAACCAGATCCGCCGGGCGTATCCCCCGGTGGGCCTGTTCTCCACGAGCTCCACGATGGGTGCGGGTCCCGTTGCCTGGAACAGGCGCTTGAGCACCGCCAGATCCAGCCCCTCATACTTCAGGGCGAACGTCAGGTGGCCATCGAGCGTCGCGGCCGGGGCATGACGCGGGGTCATGATGCGCCAACCGCCGCCTTCGGTGATCCGGTGGTGCTGGCCCGTGGCCGTCAGCTGCCGCGGAAGCGGTACCGCCAGGTCATACGCGTCAATGAGCGCGCTGTACCCCGCTGGCGTTGCCCGCTCCGGCAGCCGGGTTTCCTGAAAAACCGTTATCGGCCCTGGAAAATGCTCTCCTTGCCGCTCACCCATGAAATTCTGTCACCCTCCTCGAATTATTGTCTCTGCACGCCGCTGCCGTGAAAATTGACACTAGCACGTGAAAAATGGTTCCCAAACGTAGAATCTGTGAAAAGGGGTTCTGCGTTATGTGCACAAACGGTGGTCGCGGTGCCGCTGCGCCCGCACTCCGGGCACAGCCAGCGCCGGATCCCGAGCCGCGTGCCGTTGCGCACCGCGCGTTCGCTCGCGCAGTGGTGGCAGCCGATGGGCAGCGCCTCCTCGATGACCAGGATGCTCTGGCGCTGCTCGTGCGCCTCGCCCAGACCCTGGCGCAGCTCCCCGGGCTGTGCCTCCGTGATATCCGCCAGAGACGCCATGAGCGCCTTGAACCGCCGTGCCCTCATCACCGTCCCCCCGCATGAGGGGCGGGCAAGCCTAGCCATCAACCTCAAATCAGAACAGCGCCGCATTCACTGACAAGGCTGCACGGGCGTGCGCCCCACGATCGTTTGCCAGGGCCAGGTGTTGGGGTGTCTGCCGGCACCCGAAGATCCGGTCGCTGAGCGACGTGACTCGGTCTCGCGTGAGCGAAACCGGCGCGCCGCGTCCCCAAAAGCCCGCATCGCCGCTGCGTTGCAGTGCATCCAGGGGCAGCCCGGCCAGGCGGGCACCGTCGAACGGCCGGTGCCTGGCGAGCGCCTCGGGGCCGGGCGCCGACAAGTGAGCCGCCAGCGTGAGCATACGATGTCGGCGCCCTGCGCCGCCCGCGGTATGTTCTTTGCCTCCGGATCGAGAACGGCCAGCGGGCCCGATCTGCAATCGCGCGAGGCGGTGCGCGATGAGCTCAACGGGATTATCCGCACGGTCCTCGCAGAGGCGCCCATCCGGCGCGACCGGCGGCGGATGGGCGCATGCACCCCCCACACACACGCAACGACGGCGACAGCACCCCTTGGACGTCAACGACCCTGACAGCCAGGGGCCCTCCACCGAGCTACAGGCCGCGCCTCGCTGAGCTTCCCAACGCGTGTACCGGCATGGCCACGGTGAGCGCGATCACGAAAGCCTGAAACTGTCCACCAGAACCGGGCAACTTCGGCCCTGGCCGCGGCACGGCCCTACGCGAGGCTCACCGGGCGGCGGGGCACGGCGCCCGGGAGGCTGGAATCGTCTTCAAGGCAGGGTTGCGGGGGCCGCATGACAATCGAGACGCTCGGGTCGGGAAAGGACTTCAAGCTATGGCCGGGCGGTGGCCGGGCGTGGGACTGGAATGAAACCGGCACCCGCCACGTCCCCGGCATCCAGCCCGCCGACGTCAGGGAGCTGCTCGAGCACGGGGCGACAACCGTCGTGCTGAGCCGCGGCATGTGGAAGGCGCTGCGGACGATGCGCGAAACGCGGGTGCTCCTGGACGCACGCGGCGTAACCGTTCACATCGCGGAGACCAACGAGGCCGCTCGGATCTACAACGAGCTGGTCGAGCGCGGCGATGCCGTTGGCGGGCTCTTTCACTCCACGTGTTGAGGCGACGGCCACGGCCTCGTTGTCGAGGCTCCCTCGCGCCTGCGCAAATCGTGCCGAAGGCATGCCGGCCAATCCGCGCGGTGCACGCCATGGCAGGCAATCGGATCGAGGGCGCCGCACAGGCGCCGGACCGCGTGGAGGTGGGTGCCGCCGGCACGACCCGGGGCATCGGCAGCCCGGTAAGGGAGAAACGACGGCAACCCAACCGGTGACTCGCTTCGGCATTACACAAACGGGGGGTTACAGACTGGACTTCCCGGCGGGCTGGGCGTTGGGACGCCAGCCCGGGAGGCAGAGAATCGGTAACCCGCGTGATGCCGCGATCCAATTGACCGGGCGATCCGGCGTGTAACCCGAGCATCTCTTCTGTGTAACCCTCCGTGTTCGTGTTCTGCCGGCACTCCTCCGGAGATAGCCAGATACCAGATGACCATGGGCGCCCCGCTGTCCTGCATCGTCGTGCCCGAGCACCCACTGCAGCGGAAGCGGTAATCCGTACAGCGGGACCAATAGCCCGGGCGGGCGGAATCACCGCTCGTGCTCCGCTCGCTGGCAGGCAATGCGAGCCGAAAGACACACACATCGAGCGGGAAATCTGTCCCATGCGATCAGCTGAACCGTGCCCCCTGGTCGGGCCACCGAAATCCGGAACGGCATGTTGGATGGGCGGCGCAGTTTCTCACCAACCACCGAGCACGACAGGTGAGAGATTTGGGAAGACGCGCGGGGACGCCGTGCCGCAGGAGATCCGGAGCAGGGTCGCGGGAGGCGGCGTTTCGCTTCGAAGCATGAACCGATTGATTCCCGCTCCCCCCTACCGCCCGCGTGGAGTGCTGGTATCGCCTCCCTTGCCCCGCTGAGCCTGCGCGGCCTGCTCACTCGGGTGGGTGGGCGGGAGCGGGTCATGGATCGATTCGCCAAAGTGAGAGATTTGGGAAGATGAGCCACGGTGCGACACGAAAGCCCGCAGCGGGCCGGTGCCGGGGCCCAGCCCGGCGGGGGAGTTTCGAATCGAAACGCGAGGGCCCGGGCTCCGACGCGCCAGGCACGGCGGGGTGGGACTCCCAAATCTCTCACTTTGCGAATGCGGGCAGGCCGCCTATTACGAATGGCGCCGTCGAGGGGGTGCGCGCCTGAGGCGACGATGCGGCCGCCGGCAATCGGTACCACCGGAGCTCTCCGATCGCGGGGTATCCCGGGGAGTGCCGAACGGTGAGAGATTTGGAAATGTCCGCGCGAGCGCCGGGGCGCGGGAGCTCCGGATCGGCATCACGGAAGGCCGGGGTCGCGAATCAATGCACGAAGGTGAGAAATTTGGGAAGGCCAGCCAGCAAGCAAGCAACACGGGATCAGCGCCGCACGCCCGTGTGTCGGGACGCGAGGCGAGTGGAGTTTCGAGTCGAAACTAGAGGGGCGGACCTCGGAAGCGCCAGGCACGGCCGGCGGGCTCCCAAATCTCTCACTTTTCCCATCATGGCGGCGATATCGACGCGAAGAGGGCGCGCGGCGAAGCGGATGAAGTGGCAACAACGAGGATGCCGAACAAATGGCGCCGGGGGCGGCATCAGAAGTGAGAGATTTGGGAGGGATCCGGAAGGGAGGAGATCCCGGTGATGGCTTCGCCGTCGCCCGAGCGATGCGCGGAATTTCGCCGCGCAGTTCGCCCCCGGGAATCCGCGACGGTGTCGTGCCCCGCGCGCTGCGGTGACTCGCAGGCCGTCGCGCACATTGCCCCCGGAAAGCAGCCCCTGGCAGGCCCTGCGTGCGCCCAAAGCGGTGAGGGATCAGAGGGCCTGCGAAAAGCGACCCGGCACTTATGCCCCCTCACACACGGCAGCACACAGAGGGCTCTGCCGGAGGTATGGGAGGAATCCCCTGCAGCCGAAGAGAATCCAGGCCGAAGGAGACTGCATGCCCAGGGCAAAACGGCGAGACGGAGGGCACGTTGTCTGGCGCCGAGAAGAGCCCTGCCTCAGTGGCCTTGGCCCCGCTATCAGGGTCGCCGGCGCTCTTCTCGTCCTCTGATGCTAGCCAGTGGTCCCCGCATTTCGCCTCGAAACGCGCCACCGATTGGCCATCCGGGCGTTCCATAACCCGGTGATGGGGCGTACGGCCGGGAAAAAGGCGAGGAACGTGGGATGCATAGCTAGGAAAGCCGACCGCGCGATCCGACCCTTGCTCCTGGGGTGCAATCCACCGAATCGATCGGCTTAGCTTCTCTGCGCAGTACCAAGTCTCTCACCGTTTTGTGGGCTCTGTTCTTATCAGCGGTTGATGCCTCCCGCACAACCCGTGACGGCGCGGGATACGACCGGCAGCACTACTGCTCGCCCGGCACCCGCCACGTCAAGGCTTGCGGCGCAAGTGACTCAGCCCGCCAGCCCCTAACCAGAACGGAGCCAGCCGCTCTGCCGCACCCCTAATCGCCGGAACACATCAGCCCTTGTCGTTTTTGATGGAGACTTTTGTACAATGACCCCATAACAATAAAAACAACGAGGTGACGCCATGAGCCGCTGGCTTGAGAACTCCAAGAAGAACCTGCTTCCCCTGAGCGTAGCACATGATTTCCACGCGGCACTAACGGAGTGGCAATTCACTGGGGAAGTGCTGAAGTGCAACAGCGAGAGTAGCCATAATTACTGTGAACTCTGCGAGCAGAAACACCTATCTCTTCACTTCGTCATCGGAAACTCCGATACCGGTAGCGAGCTCCGTGTGGGGTCCAGCTGCATCCTAAAATTCCCCGCCATTGGTGTCTACGACACACGGGGGGTACTTGTGACGGATCCGTCCAAGCGGGAGGCCCGACTTCGGGCGGCGCGTGAAGAGCAACGCATCGAGAACTCTCTGCGGCCGCTCCGGGAGCTCTGGAAGAGGACTCCCGAGGATCGCGGCGACATTAGGCGAGTGGCGATGCCGATTAAACAATATGGACGGCTTGAGCCGTTGCCTTTGCTCTGGCTTTTCTCACGCCTGCGGGCGGCGGACGTGCCATTCGACCCCACCCTTTACCAGGTCGATCTGCGCCCGTTGCGAGCCGCCGAGCAGATGAACAATATGTCGGAGTCCGAGTTCGATCAGCTCCGGCCAGCGCTGTCGCGCGAGCAGCTCAAACGGTACGCGCACCGGTTCTCGGACGGTCTGGAGCTTAGCTGAAGGGCGGGTACGTCGATGGCCACGGTCGGGCCCCCCGTGCAATGACGCTGAGCACGGATTGCCAGGTGCCCAACAACACGATGTTGGCACCCGGTCTCGACCGCGCCCGCTCCGCGGGCCGTCATGCCTAACATTAACGCGTAGGCCGTCAGCGGATCGAAGTGGACAGGATGATCAGGTTTCCACGGTCATACCACGAATGTCGTGATCCGGGACGCGATCATCGCCACCGCAGCAGCCGGCCCGCCGGAAGATCAAACTCCCCCGTATTGCTCCCGCAATCTGCGTAAAGCCCCGTTAGCCGCTGCGTTAAGACGGCAGTAAACAAGTTCGCGCGGCCCGAGGTAACGTGCCCGCGCCGTCAGTTCGCCGTCCTGATCGTAGGCCTGTACGCGGACCCGTTCTCGAGTCAGCACTTCAGTCACAAAATAGTCCACGACAAGTCCATCCGGCGCGATGAACATAATGACGTCCCCCCGCGTGAAACGGGGGCATAATGGCTGGTGTGTGTTCTGTTGTTCCATGGGATTCATTTAGTGTCGGAGCCATCAAACGTCAAGCGCGCTCCCGGGGGCGGAAGGGGGCACGGCTCGCTGTCGCCTGCCGACTATCCCGCCCAGGTCAGCATTACTCCGTTGGCCGCCGAGGCCTCCCTGGATTTCCATTTAACAATACTCGATCCGAGCCGATCCGGATCATCGGCTGCTCGTAGCATCCCGCGCTATGAGTGAGCAGGGAGGTGCTGAACACCGTACTTGGGGATTTCGGTATCCGCGGTAAGGATGGTCAGCCCCTCGGCTTGTGCCTGGGCGACGAGCATGCGGTCGAACGGGTCCTTGTGGTGTTGTGGCAATGTGCCGGCCTGCGTGCCGTGGAAGGTTATCGGCAAGTGGTTGAACCCCTCCTCCTCGACGATGCTGTCGAGGTCCTCGTCCTCGATGCATAGCTTGCCTATAGCCCGTTTGATCGCGATCTCCCAGCCGGTTGCCGCGCTGACGAACACCTGGTTGCGGGGATCGGCGATGGCCGCCCGGGCACGCTCGCCAAGAGACGGGTCCGCGCTGAGCCACCACAGGAACGTATGAGTGTCGAGCAACAAGCGCCTCACGCCCCCTCCTCGAAAGCCTCAATGACCTCCCCGGGGGTCTCGTCGAAGTCCGCCGACATTTGGATCTTGCCGGCGAGGCGACCGGGCTTTCGTTGCCCCTGAGGGGCGATGTAGGGACGAAGCTCGAGATAGGGCTTGCCGTTTTTGGCAATGATGACCTTCTCCCCCGCCCATGCTCGCTCCGCTAGCTGGGAGAGCTTCGTCTTGGCCTCATACATATTGATCTGGATGGCCATTGCGACCCGAGCCCCATATGGTCTAGTTGGTCTAGTCTGCGCTCCCAGAGGAAGCCTCGCAACCGCTACTCGGCATATGCGTCGCAGTGGCGTTGGGCCGGAGTTCTGGCTGACCGACACCACGCCCCCTGGGCCGGTTTCCGGCCACA
This sequence comes from Spiribacter halobius, assembly GCF_020883455.1. Taxonomy (NCBI): domain Bacteria; kingdom Pseudomonadati; phylum Pseudomonadota; class Gammaproteobacteria; order Chromatiales; family Ectothiorhodospiraceae; genus Sediminicurvatus; species Sediminicurvatus halobius. The sequence continues at coordinate 3,243,590 of NZ_CP086615.1, forward strand.
GCGGGGACTTCTCGACGCGACGCCGCAGGATTTTCGACGCGTGAGCTGAATGCCTTGGTCGTGGGCAACTTCACGGTTCAGGTAAAGCGTTCAGGGACGGCCTGCAAAACCGGTGGACGGCGAGTGTAACCGGGGAGGCGTTTGGGTAATGCCGTGATGCCGACTGACGGTGCTGTAAGTCTTCGCTCCATGCCTACAGGGTTCCCCCGGGGTCGGCCACGCGCTTGAGCATCCGGCGCACGAGTGTGTTGCTCGCGGCCCAGCGTGAGCTACCCCCCAGGGGGCTACACGGCCAGAGCAAGAGTTGGGGCCACCGTGGTGCCGGGGGCCTGGCGTCTCAGCAGGACAGGTCTTGCTCACCTTCCCCGCGACTCGTGAATCGCGCATTGCGGGGTCCGGCCGGACGCCTTCATGGGGTCTCAAGCAACTGATCGGGGGAGATTCAGCCAGGCGGTCATGCGTTCCCGCTTCATTGAGGGACTCATCATGAGCTCGGCATAACGCGAACGCGGGGGTTACACAATATGCGGACTGGCTGCCCCGGGCCGGGCGCAGCCATGAGTTGCCGCCCCTGAAGGGGATCGCCGCCGGGCAGAGGCGTGTATACCCCGCCTCTATGCAACGCCAAGGCTGTCGCTGTTCGCCACGCCTGATTATGTACCCGAGTTGGGCGGCATCGCGGTCGCCCCGCATCCGGGCACCGCCGACGCATCAGCTACCGAGCGGATCGAATGGGTGGCAACGGTCTTTCCATGCCGGCTCCGAGACACATATCTCCAGCAACAGGCCACCCCACAAGACCGGAGTTCAATCCTGAATCCGATCGCACTTGTCATTTTCCTTCGTTGATCCTTTATAATGGAGCGACAATAATAATAAGAAGGAGTCCCCCTCATGAACCGCCACGTCGCGATTGCCACACTCAACCTGCTCCCCCTCAGCGTCTCCGATGAATTCCGGGCCGCCTTGGCCGAATGGCACTTTACGGGTCACGTGATTGACTATCCGCCGAAGAGCGGATGGGTCTGCTGCGAGCTCTGCGAGCAACTGCATTTATCCCACAACTTTGAGATAGCGAACTCGCAGACCAATACCAGCCTACTCGTTGACTCGAGCTGCATACTCCGATTCCCCGAGATCGTGGTCCGGGACAGGTCCGGGGTTGCGGTCACCGACGCGGCAAGCCGCAACGCCTGCCTTCGGGAGGCGCTGCAGACCAGGTTGAAGGAGCGCGCGCTCGAGCCGCTACAGACGGCTTTGAAGAAGACACCGGAGCACAGGCCTGAGCTCGAGCGCATAGTGGGGGCTATTACCGAATGTGGACGGCTGGACCCGAAGGATATTCTGTCCCTTTTCGACATCCTCCGATGCGCGGGAATCGCTTTCATCCCTTCGGACTACACTGTCAATATCCGGTCGGCACAGGCAACCCGGCAGATGCTCGCGATGTCCGAGTCGCAGCGAGAGCGAATAAGGCCCGCCCTGTCTCGGGATCAGTTTAAACGGTTCGCGTATCTGTTCCGGGAAAACGATCGGGTTTTTTCCCCGTGAGCGGGATCGCTCGTACTTGGGGAAGCAACCATCGGCAAGGGCAGGATTGAGCTCGGCGATCAGATCGGTGAGCTCCGCATAGCGTCGCCCCGGGACGGCCAGGCCCTGCTCGCGCCCCAACGCCTCCAGGGTCTCACCGCTGTTGAGACTCAACAGGCCACGGTCGGCAACCACCACCACACGCTCGAGCGCGAAGCGCTCGAGCAGACAGCGACCTCACCATGTAATGCCGAACCTTTCTTTCATCGCCGGTGTTCTCGCCCAGGGCTCCCCGGGCAGCCCATCGATAAGGGCCGTGAACACGCGGCGGAACGCATCTTCCGTCGACTCTTGCGTCCATGCTTCCACCTGGGCCGCTGGCAGCAGAGGCCGCATGTCGAGCAAAAAGCGTGGGTTGGCCAGCTTAGCGAACATCCGCTCCTGCGCCTTCGCCCGCGTGATGGCTTGGCCGGCCAGGTCGAGATAGCGGCCGAGCATCTCGACGACGCGGTCGACGTCGAGGCCCTCGAACACCTCGAGCGCATAAGCAAGGTCGTAGAGATCGCGCCCCTTGTCGCGCTGCAGCAGCGCGCGCAGCTTAGTCGCCAACATCTCCTCCCGGGAAAACGTTGGGATTGCCGCGTCGCCGGAGAACCACGGATTCACGACCTCGAGCGGCAAAGCCGTCGGCGCATCGAATGCCTCTGTCGCGCGCGTGTTGATCTCGATCTTCAGCCGGATCGGCACGCCACTGCCGTCTTCGGCTTCGGCCCGAAAGCGGAGCTTCGGCGCGACCGGACTCTGGTCGAATTGCGCGCGCCCTAGCCACGGTTCCAGAACGACGCGCAACTGATCGAGGATCGGACCAATCGGACCGGCAGACGTGCGAACTAGGTCGATATCCTCCGAGTAACGCAGCGGTTCCGGAAAGTGCAGCTTGTTGAGCGCCGTGCCGCCGCGAAACCGCAGCGCATCGCGCAGCATGTCGTCCGAGAAAATCTCGACAAGCGCGCGGCTGATGATGAGGTCCTGCTCGACCTGCCGCTGATCCGCCCACGGGACGACATTGCCCCAGGCGACGATGTTCTGCGCCGGAATCATTCGTCGAGCTCCGGTGCGCGCCGCACGACCACCCGCCAGCGGGCATCGCGTTCCTGGGGCTCGGGTGCAAAATCCGGGTCCCGGGCTTCCTGGCGATCCAGCTCGGTCCAGGACGCCATTCCCCGCTTTTGCAGCGCACTCAGCATCGGGCCCGTCAGAGCCTCATGCCCGAGACGATCCAACAGGTGCCCGAGACGTTGAACGACCGGCCGCTCCACCGTGACGGAAAGGGCGGCGAGCTGATCGGCATCAATCTTCTGGCCAAGGTCGGAGAGCACCGTAGCGACGTTGTCGATTCCGGCGGACGCCTGCGGATAGCGCAGCAGATCGAGAGCGGTGAGCGCGGCCGACGAGATCTTCATCGTGCCGGTATCGGTCTTGCGATTCTCGATCCCCGCGGCGACTGCCTCCATATTCTTGCGGAAGTAAAAGACGATCAGGTTGCGACCGGCGCGGATCTTCGGAAGGCGCTTGGCCGAGACCACCTGAAACTCCATGACAGCCTGATGCGTCGCTCCATGCAGCTCTGCGGCTTTGAGGAGCCCGACATAGTACGCTTGGCCCTCGTAGCGCATGAGCTCATCGATGTACCAGGCCGGTGGCGGTGCACCCCACGACGCAAATTGTGGGGGAACGACGACATAGAAGCCCTGCCGCGGGTTCAGCAGAGCGTTTCGGCGCTGCAGCCGCTCGGCGGCATCCAGCAACGCACCGCGCCCGACGCCCAAAGACTGCTCAGCCTCCTCGGCCGTAAAGACCGTCCGGCCCATCGAGAGAAGGCTACTGGCATAGCTTGCCAAAGCTGAGCGCTGATCGTGAACCATGCTTCATTATCCGCTTTTAGAGCGGATTTTTCAACATGATTTTGGCCATTGGTTCGGTTCAAGCTCAAATAACCGCACTAAGCCAGGAAATTCCAACATGATTTTCCAACCTGCAGTCCAAGCAGGACCCACGACAGCCCCTTTCCCCGGGGCGTCCCCTTCGGGCCGGGCTTTCGGCGAAGCGGAAGCCCCTAGCGGGTCTTCCCCCGTCCGGGCACCTGATTATGCCCCTGCCTCAGCTGCCATCTGGATTTCCTTTCGTGGGCAGGGGTTTGCGCGCATGAGGGCGACGGCAAGTCGGGGCACCATGGCTGCCAGGTCGTAACGGCGGTTCAGTGGCTGTCCATGGCCTCGCCCTACACCGCGGAGGGATGCGCCACCGCCGGCTTCCAGTGGCTGCTGATCGACAACGAACACGCGCCCAATGACGTTCGCAGCACTCTCGACCAGCTCCAGGCGGTCGCCCCCTACGCGGCCATCCGGTGGTGCGCGCCCGCAGCGGCGCCCCGGCGCTCATCAAGCAGCTGTTGGACGTCGGCGTCCGGACGCTGCTCGTGCCCATGGTCGACACGCCCGAGCAGGCCGAGAACGTGGTGGCCGCGACACGCTACCCGCCGCAGGGCATCCGCGGCGTGGGCGCCGCGGCGGCCCGCGCGTCGCGTTGGGGTGCCCGGGCAGGCTATGTGGATATCGCCAATGACGAGGTCTGCTTGCTGGTCCAGGCGGAGTCGGTGGCGGCCCTGTCCAATCTGGACCGCATCTGCGCGGTGGATGGCCTACACGGCGTTTTCATCGGCCCGGCGGACCTCGCTGCCTCCATGGGGTACCTGGGACAGGCGGGGCACCCTGAAGTACAGGCCGCGATCGAGACGGCGATCCAGACCATTTCTGCCAGCGGCAAGGCGCCCGGCACGCTCACCGGAGACTCGGCAATGGCCCGCCGCTACCTCGACCTCGGCGCGCGATTCGTCGCCGTCGGCATTGATGTCACGCTCCTCGCCGGGGCGACCCGCCGCCTGGCGTCAGATTTCGACCTGGGCTCGAGCGACCCGGCCTCGACGCCCGGTGCGTCGGCGTACTGACCGCCGTGGGGGGGGGGGGAGGGGGTCTACGCCATTTCCGCGGACGGTTGGGTTAATTCCACACCGCACCGATTCGAACCTGCCCACCGGATTACCGAGACTCTCCTCACGCCACGGTTCGACACTTCGTGGCCGGATACGGCGAACTCATCTAACGCGCATTTTTCCCAGCTGGCTCGCCGTGGCGGAGCCACGCGCGCGCAGTAGCCGCCGTCTCCCGGGCGCGGCGGGGGGCCCAGCCCGACACCCCGGCGGTGAACAGGCTATCGTCCGGCGGTTCGGCGCCTGCCGTGGTGAACGCCTCGGTAACCGCCTCGCGGAACGGTAGACCCTGATGGTGGCGGGCCATCGCCGCCTTCATCAGCTGGTGACCGCGCTGCTTCCCAACCGCCTGACAGAGCACAATGTTCAGGCTCTCGGAGAGGACCGAGGGCTGCGCGTCCAGGTTCGCCCGGATGGTTTCGGTGCGTATCTCCAGGTGCACGCAGAGGTCGGCGAGGTCAGCAGCGAGCCGGCCAGTGGTGAGGCAGAGGTGGGCGAGGCCGTGCCACTCGGCATAGGCGGAGCCGATTTCGCGCTCGCCCTCCGGCAGGCCGGCGGCCGCATCGACGCTTGCGGCGAGCCCCCGGCCCACGACCGCCAGCCCGTGCATGCGCTGCGCCCGCCAGGGGTTGATCTTCTGAGGCACGGAGGAGCTGCCGGCGGCGGCACCGTCGGCCACTTCCTCGATTCCCGTGCGCTGCAGGTTGTAAATCTCGTGACCTGCCTTGCCGGCCAGGGTGCAGAGCTGGGCGAGGGCGCCGGCGAGCGCGACGAGTGGATCCCGGGCGGTGTGCCAGGCGGTGCGCACGGGCTGCAGGCAGAGGCGTTCCGCCACGGCGCGCTCCACCCGCTCGGGGTCGCCGCCCATCACAGCGAACGAGGAGCCGGTTCCCACCGCTCCAGCAATGCTGATGAGGCATGCCTCGGCGCTGGCCCGCTCGAGCCGGGCGGCGACGCGGAGCAGCTCATCGAGCCAGATCGCAAGCTTGAAACCCAGTGTGGTCGGGGCACCCGCCTGGCCCTGGGTGCGCCCGACCATGGGGGAGTCGGCATGGGTATCGGCGAGTTCGGCCAGGCGTCCGGCGACTGTCCGGACATCCCGCAGGATCAGCCCCGTCGCCTCCCGCAGCTGCAGCACATGGGCCGTGTCCCAGGCATCGTGCGCAGTCACGCCGTAATGGGCATAGGGCGCGGCGTCGTGCAGCTGCTCCACCAGGCCCGCCACGGGATTTCCCGTGGTCACGGCAAGCCGCCCCGCCGCGGGCAGGTCCAGCTGCGAGACGTGGATGGCGGCGAGCTTTGCAGCCTCGCCACCGGGAACGAGGCCGAACGCCTCCTGGACCTCCAGCAGCGCGCGCTCAAAATCAAGGAAGGCTGCCGCGAACCCCTCGTCCGCGAACACGTCGAGCAGCGGCCGCGTGCCGTAAGTCGCTCCGAACAGCTGCAGCAATGCACTCATCCTCGGGCTGTCGACGCACCAAGCAGGACTTCCTCGGCGCGCCCTGTCAAGTCGTTGGCGAGTCGCCCTCGGGATCTCCTGCTGCCGCCCGCAAAGGGAAGCCGAAGGGATGCGCGCGCGGCCCCTTAGTCGCAGCCCGTGGCAGACCGGATTCTCCACCCGAGGGCGGTGCGAATGCGCGAGGGTTGGTGCATCGCCCGGCCGCAGGCCAGTGTCACATCACTCCGGGTCGGTCGGCATCGGTGGCGGCTCATCGACCGCCCACAGACGCGCACGGCAGGCATCGATGTAGCGAGCGAGCAGCTCCGGATCCAGCTCGCCGGCGGTGGACTCAACCCGCGACATGTCGGCGTTTCCCTTACCGACGGCTTCAGCGATCTCGTCTCGCGTGAGCCCTGCGGCACGACGCAGGCCAACCAGGGCCGCCGCCAACGCCCGTCGTGACGCCGTACGCTGGATCTCGCCGTCCAGCACCGGGTTCTTGTTGCGTAGGTCGCGAAACCGCTCAAGCAAATCCAATGAGTCCGTCATCGCGGCCACCGTGGCGATGCTGGGGGTATGGGCTAACAGTATAGCGGCGCGGCCATCCCTCGAGCCGGTTCCACGAGTCTATCCAGCACGTGCCAGCCAAGGCACTTGTCGTTCGCTGGTTCACCGGCCCGGGAATCGGAACCGCTTCACAGTTGGCCACGCTCGCATCAGCCCGGAATGTTCAGCGACCCTGCGCCCGTGGAGTGGACTCCACCATCACGCAACAGCTGGCGCGGCTGGACTTGATACACGGCGAGCGGATCCGCTGACTGTGGTCCTGCTTGCGAGCCACAACCTGTGCGCGGCCGTGGGCAAGATGCGTGCACCGGTACTGTCTCTGGCACTGGTCTGCGCCCAAAGGCAGGGCAAGGCTGAACGGGATCGGTCAGCAGCTTGAGGGCGCATCAGAGCCGGCGGAATCGATCTCGCAGGCTACCGCGAGAGCCCGCGAATTGGTTGTCCTCGCGTATGGCCTCCCGGCTCTCCTTCCGCCAGGCCTGTTCGCGACGCTCCCGGAGGGCCGCGCGCGCAGATGCTTGTCGAGAAACTGCGAAAGATCGATCCCCTGTGCCCTCGCCTCTTCCATCAAGGCACCGTCGAGGCTCAGCCAGGGGCTGCGGTTCAGGTGACTCAACCCATCAACCCCCAATCAGTACAGAGCCACCACACCAGTGTGCTCAAAAAGGTGCCCGAGATGCCCGAGCGTGAACACACCCACGCCTTGGCCAGGTGGTGACACCGGCGGTGACCCCAGGGGCTGAGTTCATATAGGTGACTGAAATTCCTGGATTAACCTCGCCACGCCTTGCCCACGGGGAGCGCGTATCGCTTGGGGGGAGTGGGTGTGTGTTCAAAAAGGTGCTTGAAATGCCGGGCCGTGAATACACATCGGCACTCGAGGCGGCTCAGGGGAGCTTGTTCACGTAAGTGTTTGAATCATGGTGTGACGAATCAAGAGGCCGTGCCCACCCAGGGAGCCATACGGCCTTGTGACGAGGGGGTGTGTGTTCAAAAAGGTGCCTGAAATGACGGGCCCTGAACACACATCGACACTCGAGGCGGCTCAGGGGAGCTTGTTCACGTAAGTGTTTGAATCATGGTGTGACGAATCAAGAGGCCGTGCCCACCCAGGGAGCCATACGGCCTTGTGACGAGGGGGTGTGTGTTCAAAAAGGTGCCTGAAATGACGGGCCCTGAACACACATCCTGAAGACCACGATTCTCAGCAACTGCCGGGGCCTTTGCGGCTACTGCGACCACTGAAGTCGATTCGCAATCTCCTGGCGCTGTAACGTGACTGCATGCCCCTTTCCGGCAAGAGGTCTCGCCAGCCGTAACCCGGGAAGTACCCGGCATAGATACCCCTGACACGCAGCGACCGGAATGCTGCGAATGGGCGAGGCGGCTCGATGGGGCCAGCGTCCGTATTCCGGCATCGTGACCGGTGATTCCGGGAACGTGACGGCGGATTCCGATGCCGGGGCTGGAATCGGTCACCTTCAGCCGGAATTACCGGTCACGATGGACCGGAATACGCGCCGGTCACCGCCCAACGGCTGTCCCGGCGCCACGTTCACTCGTTGGGTTCCGGCTCCAGCGGCAGCTGCTGATCGCTGCCGGCGTCTTCGTCCCGCTCGTAACCAAGGGCTCGGTACGCCGCGAGGCGCTTGTCGAACATGCGCGCGAGCATCGGCACCTCCACGTCAACGTAGTCGTAGATCCGGACCTCGCGCTTGCCGCCATTGAGCCGGTGTAGGCGACCCGCGTACTGGGTCACCGTTCCTTTCCATGCGATGGGCATGGCGAGGAAAAGCGTATCGAGTCGCCGGTCATCGAATCCTTCACCGACGTACCGGCCGGTCGCAAGAATCAACCGCTCTTCATCCTCCGCAATGGCCGCCAGACGATCCCGGGTCTCCCTGCGCTGGCGCACCCCCATGCCACCGTGGAAAGTGACGAGATGGCGAACGAATCCGCGCAACCGCTCCGCGAGCCGGATCAGATGGTCTCTGCGCTCGGTCAGCACAAGGGGGCTGCGACCCGCTTCCAGCGCACTCAGAATATCGTCCACCACCTGCGCATTACGGTCTTCGCTTTCAGCCAGAGCGCCATAGATCTGCTGGATTGGTCGATCCTGCACGGGGTCCGGCAGCGTGAATCGCGTACGCCGGACGATGAGGCGGTGCCGGAACGCACGCTGCGCGGCCTGAGTGCGGGCGTCAGCGATGAACCGAGGCGGGCCGAGCTGCATCGTGAGAATGGGGTGATGACCGTCCCGGCGCGTGGGCGTCGCCGTCAGCCCGACAACGTAGCGTGCCTTGACTTCCGCGAGGACGCGCTCGAAGGAAAAGGCGGGCAGGTGATGGCACTCATCCACGATGACCTGGCCGTAGCCTGCGACAAGATCGGACACCTCGCCTTTACGAACGAGACTCTGGATCATCGCAACGTCCAGCCGGCCGGTGGCACGCTGACGCCCGCCACCAATGCGACCGACCTCCTTCTCGGCGATGCCAAGGAACAGCGCCAACCGCGCCACCCATTGCTCCATCAGGGGTTTCCGGTGGACCAGGACCAGGGTGCTGCACCCGCGTTTCGCCGCGAGAAACGCACCGAGGACGGTCTTCCCGAAGCCAGGCGGCGCGACAACAACTCCCATCTCCTCACCGAGCATCGCGTCTGCGGCATCACGTTGCGGAGCGGTCAGCTCGCCCCTGAAGGCGTGTTGCACGGATGCGCCCGAGGTGCGCTCGTCCTCGACAACAAGCTCGACATGCTGCTCGCCAAGCAGGGTTCGGAGCTCGGTCAGGCACCCGCGGGGGATCGCGAGGTAGGCCCCGTGGCTCTCATCGCGCGCAATCACCCGCGGCGTCAGCGCGGTGGACAGACGCATGCGCTGCTTGCTGTAGAACTCCGGGTTCTGGAACGCCGCCAGCCGTCGGATGCGGCTGATCAATGGCGACGGTAGCCCCTCGGTGCGCACGAACAGCTTCTGGGCCAGCACGGCATGAACCGTATCCGGAAGCAGCGCCGGATCCAGCGCCGGTTTCACGCTGCCCGACGGCGGCAGTCGCCAGGGCGCTTCCCGCGGCTCACCACCCTCTCCCGACGGGACACCCAGCACCTGGTGCTTCCTCGCCGCCTCGGTGGCGAGGGCCTCCACCCGGGCGGGGGCGATACGCGGGATCGAGGCCAGGTAGCGCCACTGGTCCGGATACGGAGCAAGGTGCTCGTCGAGGAACACCGTATTTCCCTGGTCACGGGCACGGCGCTGTAGCGGGAGCGCAATCAGGTTGCCGAATCCCCCACGCGGGCGCGTGTCCTGGTTCGGGAACAGCCGGTCGTAGGACTCCAGAGCGATGTCGCGTCGGGTCGACATCGTCAGCGTCAGCAGGTGGCAGCCGAGCTGTCGTGCAAGCGATGCGGGGACAGGGCGCTCGAAGAAGAACCAGGCGTGCGCCCCGTCGCCGGACTGTGAGCGCTCCACCGCGCAGGGAACACCGGCAGCACGGCACGTGTCCCGGAAGGCGATGACGTCCTCCTGCCATGACTGCTTGTCGAAGTCGACCGCGAGAAAGCAGCACGTGTCGTCCGCAAGGAGCGGATAGACGCCCATCACCTGACGCCCCTGCAGGTGGGCGAGAAGTGCCTGATCGTCGACCGGCACGAACGCCTGATTCGGACACTCGCCGCACTTGATCTTCGGAAGTCCGCAGATCCCTGGCACGAACTTGTTCGAACACCCGGGGCTGTAGCCGGCCTTGCCCGTCCTGCGACTGACGAACCGCAGGGGGTAGACGTCCTGGCGTCCCCGGAACAGCGCCCGAAACAGGGCGAGCTTCGCGGCGGGCGTTTCCGGTCCATCGGCCGCGGCCTCCGCGGACTCCTGCGACGCGGAAGCCCCGTTGGCGGAGGACTCGGCAAGCCGCAGCCGCAGGCGGCGAAGCTCCTCGCGAGCCCGCTCGCGCTCGGCATCGAGGGCAGCAAGCCGCTCCTCCTCGCGTGCGATGGTCGCGCGAATAGCCTCCGGCTTGTCGTCGTCATCGGTCATGCGCAGGCGACACTAGGCCGTGATAGCAACCGCCTGGAGAATGCTGTCATGCTCAATGGCGTATTGGCAGGCCGGGTGCTGGAAACCCGACAGCATCAGTCCGGAGATGACTTCGACGGGCATGCCGCCGGCAAGACGATATTCGCAGTAACGTCACCCGCCGGCGCCACGCGTGGGCGCGCATGCTCTGCCGGTCGCGACCGTCAAGCCGGATGTCGCCGCCGTGGACGTCGAGATCCGCCACGGCGCGGAGAAGTCGGGGCTTGCCCGCGCCCGAGGCGCCGGACGAACCGACGACTTCGCCTGGGGCGACCGCTACCGCCGCTCCCGTCATGACGCCCGCCCTCGCCGAGCGCCTCCGACAGTTCATGGTTTCGCTACATCCATCCCCCGATGTGCCGGCATCCCGGACACTCCGGCCCCACGCGGATCGAACGGACTGGAAGCGATGGCGCACGGCGCACCGAGCCACAGGGACCGAAACGGGCAGGTGCGTGAATCAGTGCCGATGACCGGTGGGAGGGCGACGGAACCACTCGGCGGCTTGCTCGGCGGTCATGGGTTCCCCCGGAAAGCTGCCCTGGGCCGCGTCGCACCCCTCCCAGCGCAGGAACTCCCACTGATTGGCGCTGTTCACGCCCTCGGCCAAGGCGGTCATGGACTGGGTGTGGGCAAGGGCGATGACCGATCGGGTGATGGCGGCGCAGTCAGCGTCGCGATCCAACCCCTCGATGAAACGCGATGCGACCTTGAGGCCGTGCAGGTCCAGGTGGCGCAGCTGCGCCACCGAGCAGGAACCGGTGCCGAATTGATCGGCGATGACCGCCACGCGCAGGCGGCGCAGCTCGGCAATGGCCGTGCTGGCCGCCCGCAGATTGCGCAGCAGACCCGGCTCCGCGACCTCCAGGGCGAGCGCCGAGGGGGCCAGATCCCAGGCTTTGAGCTGCTCGCGCACCCCCTCCGTCAGACTGTCCTCGGCCAGCGCAGCGGCCGGCACATTGACGCTGACGCGCAGGCCGTGTCCCGCCGCGCCCCCCAAAGCGACCGCCTCGCGGCACGCCTCGCCGATCAGCCGCCTCCCCAAGGGGGCCGCCAGCCCCTCCGCCTCGGCCAAGGCCTCCAGATCAGTGCCCGCAAGGGTTTCGCCGGGACCCGGTGTCCATTGGGCCTGCAGCTCGATGCCCAGGAGCTGGCCGCGGCTCAGCCCTACAATCGGTGCGAGCCGGTAGCCCAGAGCGTCCGAGCGGATGGCCTCGGCGAGACCCGATGCTCGTCGTTTTCCCTGGCCCGGTAGCGATGCCGTCTGGCGAATGTTGCACCACGCCCGCAGGGCGCACACCACCAGGGATTGCAGCCGCTGGGCGGTGAGCTCGGTTTTGACGAAGTAGCCGTTGATCTCGTAGCCGAGGATGACCTCCCGCTCCGGAGCCTGGCCCGGCTGACCCGTGCGCAGCACGATCTGGATCTCGCGATTGCCGAGGGTTTCGCGGATGTACCGGCACAGCCGCAGGCCGGCATCGTCGGTCTCCATGACCACGTCAAGGATCACCAGGGCCATGTCCGGTCGGGCGGCCAGCCGTTCGCGGGCCTCGACGGCGGAGGACGCGTGGTGAAGCTCGATGGGACGGCCTTCGAATGCCATGCGCTCCAGCAGCATGCCGGTGATCTCGTGGATGGCAGGCTCGTCATCCACCACCAGCACCGGCCAGGGCGATCCGGGGCGGTCTTCCGCAGTGGGGTTCATGCTTTGAGCGTAACCGCCCCCGGGTCCCGGTTGCCAGTGAGCATGCGCGAGCCCCACCCTCACTCGGACTCCGGCGGCAGCCTGCGCGGGAACTCCACCACGAAGCGGGCGCCGTGACCGTAGCCCCCCTGGCTCTCCACCCGAATCGAGCCTCCCAGGGTGCGGGTCACCAGGTTGAAGACCACGTGCAGCCCGAGCCCCGTGCCGCCGGCGCTGCGCCGGGTGGTGAAGAAGGGTTCGAAGATGCGCTCTGCCAGGGCCGCCGGAATGCCCCGCCCATTGTCCGTCACGCTCAGCCGCACGCGCTCCCCGGGCAACTCCCGGGCCTCGATCCGGATCACCCCGCCCGCGTGGTCGTCAGGGAAGGCGTGCTGGACAGCGTTCAGGACCAGGTTGGTGACCACCTGGGCCAGCGGACCCGGGTAGCTGTCCACGCGCAGCTCCTCGGGGCAGGCGAGCTCCAGCCGATGGGGTGTCTGGCGCAGCTGCGGGCTGATGCTGGCCAGCGTCTCCTCCAGGTACGTGCGCAGGTCAATCTCCCGGCGCTCCTCGCTCGCCCGGTCCACGGCCACCTGCTTGAAGCTCTGGATCAGGCCGGCGGCGCGACGGGCATTGGTGAGCATCAGCCGGGCAGACGCCCCGGCATCGTCCAGGAATGACTTCAGCGCCGCGTCGTCCAGCTCGCCCCGGGCGTGCTGCCGGGCCACGGCCCGGGCCCGGTCGTCCAGAAAGGACGCGGCGGTCACGGTGACGCCCACCGGTGTATTGATCTCGTGGGCTACACCGGCGACCAACCCCCCCAGGGAGGCCATACGCTCGGATTGCACCAGGTCATGCTGGGTCTGCTCCAGGTGGTGGAGGGAGTTCACCAGCTCGCTCTCCGCCAGTTCCCGGCTCTCGTGGGAGAGCACCATCCACCACGCAGCGACCGCGAGCAGCCCCAGCAAGCCACCGTAGAGGCGCAGGAAGACGCCCGCCAATTCCCGGTCAGCCTGAACCGGATCAGGCTCGATGAGCCGATAGGAGAGCAGGAACAGAGCCCCCGCGATGATCGCCAGTACCGTGAACAACACCAGGAAGCGCCCGACCCGGCGCCCCAGTTCGGGGCGAAAGGTGGGCTGCTCCAGGCTCGGGGCGCCGCGACTGCGAAACGGGGCCAACAACGGTTCCGGCGCTTTGCAGATGTCGTGACAGTGGGTGTCCAGACTACAGCACAGTGAGCAGATGGGCCCCTCGTAGAAGGGACAGTGGGCCAGATCCTGGGGCTCGTAGGCGCGCTCGCAGATGCAGCACACCCGGGCATGGGGATCCAGGCGACGGCCCGCCTCGTCCCGGGCCAGGTAGTAGCGGCCGCGAGTGGCCACGCCGATGGCCACGGCTGCGCCGAAGGCGGTCACCAGGGAGAGCAGCGCGGAGTACACGCGGGCCAGCTCGCCGAGCAGGCCGGACCAGGCGGCGATGGAGAGCAGCGAGGCGATCAGCATCGCCCCACAGCCCACCGGATTGATGTTGTAGAGATGGGCGCGCTTGAACTCGATGAAGGGCGGGCTGACCCGCAGGGGCTTGAGCACCACCAGGTCGGCGACGATGGCGCCGATCCAGGCGATGGCCACGTTGGCGTACACGGCCAGCACCGCCTCCAGCGTCTCGAAGATACCCAGCAGCATCAGCAGCAGCGCGATCAGCACGTTGAACACCAGCCAGATCACCCGACCGGGGTGGTAGTGAGCTACTCGGGAGAAGAAATTGCCCCAGGCGAGAGAGCCGGCATAGGCATTGGTGACGTTGATCTTCACCTGGGAGAGCAGCACGAAGGCGGTGGCGACCGCGAGCACCGTACCCGCGTCCTCGAACATGTAGGAGTAGGCCTCGATGTACATGCGGATGGGCTCGATGGCCCGGCTGTAGTCGGCGCCATGGCGCACCGCCACGAAGGCGAGCAGCCCTCCCGCCAGGATCTTCGCTCCCCCCACGAGGATCCACCCCGGCCCGGCGAGCACCATGGAGGCCCACCACCGTCGGCGATTCTGCGGGGTCAGGTCCGGCAGGAAGCGCAGGTAGTCAACCTGCTCCCCCACCTGCACCACCAGGGAGAAGAGCACCCCGGTGGCCGCGCCGAAAGACATCAGATTGAACGCCCCCTCCCCCGTGGCCCGACCGGCGAATTGCGACCACTCCCTCAGGATCTCCGGCTCGGTGGCGAAGATGAACACAAAAGGCGTCAGCAACAGCAGCACCCAGAAGGGTTGGGTGACCAGCTGCAGCTGGTTGATCAGGGTGATGCCGAAGAAGGTGATGGGGATGATGACCAGCGAGGAGACCACGTAGCCAAAGACGATCTGCAACCCGAAGTACAGGTGCAGCGCCTGGGCCATGATGGCCGCCTCCAGGGCAAAGAAGATGAAGGTGAAGGAGGCGTAGATCAGCGAGGTAATGGTGGAGCCGATGTAGCCGAACCCGGCTCCCCGGGTGAGCAGGTCCATGTCGATGTTGTAGCGGCTCGCGTAGTAGCTGATGGGCAGGGCGGTCAGAAAGATCACGACGATCGCGAACAGGATCGCCGGGAACGCATTGGCGAAGCCATAGCTCAGCGTCACCGCCCCGCCGATGGCTTCCAGGGCGAGAAAGGAGATGCCCCCGAGGGCGGTATTGGCGACAAGGGCCGGGGGCCAGCGCCGGTACGCCCGGGCCGCGTAGCGCAGGGAGTAGTCCTCCAGCGTCTCGTTGGCCACCCAGGCCCGGTAGTGGCGCTTGACCCGGATCACTGCCGTTCGTCCCGTTCCCGGGGCTCGGTGCTTGACTTGCGGTCACGCCCGACCACTCTGTAGGCGTGGTGCGCGGGGTCACCGGCGTCGACCGCCAGCCGGGCTCGAGGCCGGTCCGCGGTCACTCGGCCCTGGCTCATTCGGCCCGGCGCCAGGGGATCCGCCATGGGGTATTGCTGCAATTCTGTCCCTGAACGTCCATGGCGGTCGGATGTGGGAGCGGCCTGAGGACCATGGCTACGCACCGGCTGGACGGACTCATCCGCCGCATACATGCCGCTGCCGGCCATGAGGCCCGCTGGGCCGGGGCCGTTAGTGCGTTGCGCCGGGTCATGGACGGGCGCTGCGCGGTACTGGCCCGCCACGATTTCCTTCGGGGCCGCGGGGAATGGCTGGTGGATTCCCCCACGGAGCCGCAGGCCCGGCAGGCCTACGCAGAGGAATACTCCGCCCGCAATCCCTGGTTCATGTCCAGCGTGGAGTACCGACCCGGTCGGGTGATGGGTGGCGAGGAGCTGCTCCACCCCGACGAGCTGGTGCGCACCGATTTCTACCGCCAGTACCTGCAGCGCCTGGGCCTGCTGCACCGGCTCTGCGGGGTGGTGGCACGCCGGGGCGATCAGGTCTGGTACCTCGACGTGCTCCGTGGCCCGAGTGAGCCGGCGTTCGGCGTGGACGAGCGCCGGCGCATGCGCACGGTGCTCCGCCACGTCTCGGTCTCCCTGAAGAACCACTGGAGCCTGCGCGATACGGACCAGATGAACCGGGCCCTGCTGACCGTGGTCGACGACCTGGCGCCTGCCGTGTTTGTCGTCGACGGGCGGGCACAGGTGCTGCTCAGCAATGCGCGTTGCGAGGCCTTCCTGGATCGTTGCCCGGGCTTGCGGCTGCGCCACGGCCGGCTCTCGGCCGAAGTGCACACCGAACAGCGCGCCCTGCTGGAAGCCGTCGCCCGGGCGGCGGAGGTCGATCGGGAACGGCCGGGGGACGGCCCGGCCGACCAGGTCGTGAGCCTTCGCGCCGGGGGCGGTGCGCCGGTGACGGTGCTGCTGGTGCGACCCGCCGGGCGGCTGGTCGCCGCGGAGGGTGGCATCCGCGAGGGTGCGGCAGTGGTCGTGGGCAAGACCCACGGGGTGGCGGAGCACGATATGGAGCGCTGCGTCTTCCCCCGGCTCTTCGATCTGACACCCGCCCAGGCACGGCTCGCCGGCCTGGTGCTGAGCGGTACCGGGCTCTGGGACTGCGCCCGGCGCCTGGGCGTCTCCGAGAACACGGTGCGCAGCCACCTCAAGCAGATCTACCAGAAGACGAACTGCCACGGGCAACTGGACCTGGTCCGCCTGCACGCCCAGGTCTGCACCGAGTACCTCTGAATCGCACGGCCACGGTTCACCGGTGATGGACCGCCCGAGGCCTCTCGCCACTTGCCGCTCCACGATCTTCTCCCCCCATTCGGTCCTCCGATTGTCACTCGTGCGCGCGAGTCGGGCCTCACCCGCCGGGGTGAGACCGGGCCGCCCGCCGGGGTCACACGCGTCTCGCCGGGCGGGGGATTCGTCGCGCCCGGGGCGGCGCTAGCCTCGCTCCCAGGCTGCACTGCGCGCCTGATCCCGGGTGGCAGCGGCGGCGCATTTGGCAAAGCGACGGGAGGAGCGAGGTCATGGGCGAGGCGGTATTCACGGTAGAGCTGAACAAGTGGCCCGAAGAGCAGACGGTCAAGACCCATAACCGCTGGCATCCGGACATACCGATCGTCCAGTGGTTCAAGCCCGGCGACGAGTTCCGGGTGGAGTGCTACGACTGGACCGGCGGCCAGATCAAGAACGACGACAGCGCCAATGATATCCGGGACGTGGACCTCACCAAGGTGCACTACCTGAGCGGGCCTTTCGGCGTGGAGGGCGCCGAGCCGGGCGATCTGCTGGTGGTCGATATCAACGACGTCGGCGCCCTGCCCCAGTCCGCCTGGGGGTTCACGGGGATCTTCGCCCGCGAGAACGGCGGGGGTTTCCTCACCGAGCACTTCCCCGCGGCCGGCAAGGCCTGCTGGGATTTCCACGGCATCTACACCACATCCCGGCATGTGCCGGGGGTGCGCTTCCCGGGCATCATCCACCCTGGGCTCATAGGCACTCTGCCGGACCGGGCGCTGCTGGAGAAGGCCAATGCCCGGGAGGCGGCCCTGCTGTCCACCGACCCCGAGCGCGTGCCACCCCTGCTCGCGCCACCCCACGCCGACACGGCGCTGATGGGGGCCATGAGCGGCGCCGCTGCCGACAAGGCCGCCCGGGAGGCCTGGCGTACGGTGCCCCCGCGGGAGCACGGCGGCAACTGCGACATCAAGAACCTGTCCCGGGGATCACGGGTTTACTTCCCCGTCTACGTCAAGGGCGGCGGGCTGTCCATGGGGGACATCCACTGGTCCCAGGGGGACGGCGAGATCACCTTCTGCGGTGCCATTGAGATGGCCGGCTTCCTCGATATCGGCGTCGACCTGATCAAGGATGGCGTCAGCAAGTACGGCATTACCAACCCGGTGTTCCGCCCCAGCCCCGTGGAGCCCCACTTCACCGAATACCTGGTGTTCGAGGGCATTTCGGTGGACGAGCACACCGGCGAGCAGCACTACCTCGATGCGCACATCGCCTACCGGCGGGCCTGCCTGAACGCCGTGGAGTACCTGAAGAAGTTCGGCTACACCGGCGAGCAGGCCTACGTGATCCTGGGCACGGCGCCGGTGGAAGGCCGTATCAGCGGCATTGTCGATATTCCCAACGCCTGCTGCACGGTGGCCATCCCCACGGCCATCTTCGACTTCGACATCCGACCGCAGGCCGCCGGCCCCCAGCGGCAGGTGGGTGGCGTGCAGATCGCCCTCGCCAACTGAACCGGCCGCATCGGGTGCATGACCGCGGCGCGCCCGCCGCGGTCATGCCACTACCGCTTGGGAGGAGGAGTCGGTCATGCTGCTCGGACTCGCTCTGCTGTACGTGGGCGCCGTTCTGTTCCTGAACGGCATCTGGTTGCTCGGCCACATCAACGACCGGGAGATCTGGGTCGTCAACGTCTTCGTGGGCGGCATCACCATGCTGGTGGCCCTGTATCTGGCCTTCGGGCCGGGGGCCGATGCCAGCAGCATCAAGGCGGCGGCGCTGACCCTGCTGTTCACCTTCACCTACCTGTGGGTCGCCATCAATCGCCACCAGGAGGTGGACGGACGCGGTCTGGGCTGGTTCAGCCTGTTCGTGTCCATCACCATCGTTCCGGTAGCCATCCAGACCCTGGGCAACGCGCAGGGTACCTGGGACGTCTGGTTCGGCCTCTGCTGGGCGGCCTGGGCGGTGCTCTGGTTCATGTTCTTCCTGCTGCTGGCACTGCAGAAACCGATCGCCCGATTGACGGGCATGGTGACCGCCGCCGAAGGCGTACTCACGGGCTGGCTGCCCGGGTTCCTGCTCCTGGACGGTGTGCTGGGGCCGGCCGCCGGCTGAGGCCCGGCCAGGCCCCGGTGAGCCGCAGCCGCCGCGGCGCCAGGCGAGCTACCGGCGGGCGGCGGCCAGCGGTTCCGCAACCAAAACCCTGGAGACTAATGAGATGCCCCTCTACGACTATCGCTGCCCCCACTGCGGGCCCTTTCAGGCCTGGGCGACCATGGCCGAGAGTGCCGACCCCGCCGATTGCCCGGCCTGCGGCGTTCCGGCGCCGCGGCGGCCCATGGCACCGTTCCTCAACACCATGAACGGCATCCGGCGCAAGGCGCAGGAGCGCAACGAGCGCAGCGCCCATGAGCCCCGGGTGATGGGCGCCGGGGAACTCGCGGGCCTGGGCCGGCCACGAGGCGGTTGCGGCCACGCCCATGGGGAGCATGGGCATGGGGAGCATGGCGACGGGTCCGGGAAGCCCCGCATGGTCCGCTCCTCCAGACCCTGGATGGTCGGACACTGAGCTTGCCGGTCTCGGGCTGCCGTCCGCTCGCCTGCTGCCGTGAACGAGTGGCTCGCCGTGGCCGGCGGTGGCGCCCTGGGCGCCAGCGCCCGGTATGGCGTCTACCTGCTGGTGGCGCACACGGTGGGCGTGGGCTTTCCCTGGGCGACGCCGCTGGTGAATATCGCGGGCTCGCTGGCCATGGGGGTGCTGGTGGAGCTCACCGCCCTGCTGTGGTTGCCGGCGCCGTGGCTGCGCGATTTCCTGGCGGTGGGCTTTCTCGGTGCCTTCACCACCTTCTCGACGTTCTCGCTTGATGTCGTAACGCTCTGGGAGCGGGACCGGGTGGCGGCGACAGTGGCTTACGTGCTCGCCTCCGGCGTGCTGTCCGTGCTGGCCTGCGTCGGCGGCATGGTCGCAACCCGCCGGTTGCTAGGGCCATGAGGACGCCCGCGGCGTTATGCTAAAGGGAGCGGCGACGCCGGAGGAAAACGGCATGCGACTGCTGGAGCGGCTCGAGGCGATTCAGGCGCGCGGCGGCGCCGTGACGGACGCCGACCTGCAGGCGCTCGCCCGCGACACCGGAACGCCGCTCTACCATCTCGAGGGCCTGCGCAGCTTCTACCCTGTCTTCCGGGAAGCGCCGGGGCCGGTGCATCGTGTTCAGGTCTGCCGCGATGCCGTGTGCCGACTGGCGGGTGCCGAGCCCGCCGTCGCCGCGCTGGAGGCGGCGTTCGCCGGCCGGGACGACGTCGCCCTGGAGCGGGTCTCCTGCCTCGGACTGTGCGACTGCGCGCCGGCGGCGAGCCTGGACGAGGCGCCCGGCGCGCTGCCCGCGCCGGAGCGCCTCAGCGCCTGGCTGGACGGCGGCGAGCGGCCCCCTGCCGCCACGGCCGCTGGTGGGCCGCTGCCCACCGACCCGTATGCCGGCCGCCACGAGCACTACGCCACGGCCGCCCGCTGGCAGGACGCCGACCCCGAGGCGGTGATCCGGGCGCTGGACGAGGCCGGCCTGCAGGGACTCGGCGGCGCGGCCTTCCCCACCGCGCGCAAGTGGGCCTTCACCCGGGCCGCCCAGGGCGCGCCGCGCACCGTCATCTGCAACGCCGACGAGAGCGAGCCCGGCACTTTCAAGGACCGGCTCATCCTCGAGGCCGCACCGCACCTGGTGATCGAGGGCATGGTCATGGGCGCGCGGGTGATCGGCGCCGGCCACGGCATCATCTACCTGCGCCACGAGTACCAGCGGGCGCGCGAGTCGATCGCGGCGGCGCTGGCCGACGCACGCGGCCGCGGCCTGCTCGGCGAGGGCTTCGACATCGAGCTGTTCGTCTCCCCGGGCGGCTACATCCTCGGCGAGGAGACGGCGCTGCTGGAGGCCCTCGAGGACCGCCGCGGCGAGCCGCGCAACAAGCCGCCGTTCCCCACCAATGTCGGCCTGCACGGCGGCCCGACGCTGATCAACAACGTCGAGACCCTGGCGGCGGTGACCACCATCCTCGCCCACGGCCCGGAATGGTGGCGCGCCCAGGGCCGCGGCGGCTACTCCGGGCTCAAGTACGTCAGCGTCTCCGGGGACGTGGTCACCCCGGGAGTGCACTGCCTGCCCTGGGGCACGCCGGTGCGGGAGGCCATCGAGCGCTGCGGCGGGGTGATGGAGGGCCGAGGGGTACTCGCCTTCTCCCCCGGCGGCGCCTCGACGCCGTTCCTGCCCGGGTCGCTGCTGGACACCCCCCTCGCCTTCGAGACCCTGCGCGAGGCGGGCAGCGGGCTTGGCACCGGCGCGCTGGTGGTGGTGGCCGAGGGCCGTGACCTCGCCGACGTGCTGCTCGCCCAGGCCCGGTTCTTCCGCAACGAGTCGTGCGGCAAGTGCGTGCCCTGCCGGGTTGGCTCGCGCAAGGGCGTGGCCCTGGCCGAAGCGGCGGCTGCAGGCGAGGTCGCCCCGGGCGTGGCCGAGGCGCTGCGCACCCTTCATGGCACGCTCGCACGCACGTCCATCTGCGGCCTCGGCCAGGTGGCCCTGCTGCCGGTGGTGGACGCCCTCGAGCGCTTCGCCGACGAGCCTTCCGTCCAGCGACTGCGGGGAGAGGTCCCATGGGCGACGTCACCCTGACCATCGACGACCGGACCGTCACGGTGCCTGCCGGCACCAGCGTCTGGGAGGCGGCGGCCCGGCTCGGCATCGACATCCCCGTGCTCTGCCACGATCCGCGCCTGCGGCCGGTGGGTGTCTGCCGGGTCTGCGCTGTGGACACCGGCGAGCGGACGCTGCCTGCGTCCTGCGTGCGCGAGGTGCAGGAGGGCATGCAGGTGCGCACCGATACCGACGAGGTGCAGGCGCACCGCCGCGTGCTCACGGAGCTCCTGCTTGCCGACCAGCCACCGGTGAGCCGCCGCGAGGCCACTACCGGCCATGACCAGCTCTATGCCCTGGCGCGCAGGCTCGGCGTGGGGACGATCCCCTGGCCGGATGGCGCCGAGGGTCATCCCCGCGGCGAGGACTGGAGCTCGCCGGTGATCGCCGTCGACCACCAGGCCTGCATCCTCTGCGACCGCTGCGTGCGCGCCTGCGACGAGATCCAGCACAATGACGTCATCACCCGCAGCGGCAAGGGCTACGCCACCCGCATCGCCTTTGACCTGGACGCCCCCATGGGCGAGAGCAGCTGCGTGTCCTGCGGCGAGTGCGTCGCGGTGTGCCCGACGGGCGCGCTCACCCACCGGGCGCTGCCCGCTGCCGCGGCGGGGGAGGGAAGCCAGCCATGAAGCGTTTCGAGGCCGGCGCCGCTGCCCCGGCACTGGACGAGATCCGCGAGGTGCCGACCCTCTGCCCGTACTGCGGCGTGGGCTGCGCGCTCGCCTACGGGGTCGACCGCGCCGGCACCATCCACTACGCCCGCGGCCGGGACGGGGCCTCCAACGCCGGGCGCCTGTGCGTGAAGGGCCGCTATGGCTTCGACTACACGAGCCACCCCCAGCGCCTGACCCGCCCGCTGGTGCGCCGGGACGCGGCCTACCCGCGGGGCCCGCTGTCCGCGTTCTCCCGCCCGGGCGCCAGCGGGCCGCGCAAGCCCGGCGGCATCGTCGACTACGCCGAAGTGCTGCCGCACTTTCGCGAGGCGAGCTGGGCAGAGGCGCTGGATCGCGTCGCCGCCGGGCTGGCCGGCGTGCGCGACCGTCACGGCGCGGACGCCGTGGCCGGGTTCGGCTCCGCCAAGGGCTCCAACGAGGAGGCCTACCTCTTCCAGAAGTTCATTCGCGCGGTGATCGGCACCAACAACGTCGACCACTGCACCCGCCTCTGTCACGCCTCCTCGGTGTACGCACTGATGGAGGGCATCGGCTCCGGGGCGGTGACCAACGTCGTGCGTGACGTGGAGAACGCCGAGGTGGCGGTGATCGCGGGCTGCAACCCCACCGCCAACCACCCGGTGGCCGCGACCTTCATCAAGCAGGCGGCGGCTGCGGGCACGAAGCTGCTGGCGGTGAACGTGCGCCGCCCCGGGCTCGCCGACTACGCGCAGCAGTACTGCCAGATCCGACCCGGCACCGACGTCGCCTTCTACAACGCGGTGATGCACGTGCTCATCGACGAGGGCCTGCACGATCGCGCTTTCGTCGCCGAGCGCACCGAGGGCTTCGAGGCCCTGCGCGCGGTGGTGGCCCGCTACAGCCCGGAGGCGGTGGCCGGGATTACCGGCGTGCCGGCGGACGAGATCGCGGGCTTTGCGCGCACCCTCGGGCGGGCGCGCTCGGCGATGTTCTTCTGGGGCATGGGCATCAGCCAGCATGTGTTCGGTACCGACAACGCCCGCTGCCTGATCGCCCTGGCACTGCTTACGGGCAATATCGGCCGTCCCGGCACGGGCCTCCATCCCCTGCGCGGGCAGAACAACGTCCAGGGCGCCTCCGATGCCGGGCTCATCCCCATGTACTACCCGGGCTATCAGAAGGTGGCGGACGCGACGGTGCGGGCGCGCTTCGAAGGGCTCTGGGGCGTGCCGCTGTCGCCGGAGCCGGGGCTCACCACCGCCGAGATCACCCACGCCGCACTGGAGGGGCGGATCCGCGCCCTGTACTGCATGGGCGAGAACCCGTTCCTCT
This sequence comes from Spiribacter halobius, assembly GCF_020883455.1. NCBI lineage: Bacteria > Pseudomonadati > Pseudomonadota > Gammaproteobacteria > Chromatiales > Ectothiorhodospiraceae > Sediminicurvatus > Sediminicurvatus halobius. The sequence continues at coordinate 3,266,747 of NZ_CP086615.1, forward strand.
CCGACCCGGACGTGAACCGGGTGCGCGAGTCCCTCTCGAGCCTGGAGTTCCTGGCGGTGCAGGACATCTTCCTCACCGAAACCGCGGAGTTCGCGGACGTCGTGCTGCCGGCGAGCTCGTTCATGGAGAAGCGCGGCAGCTACACCAACACCGACCGCCGCGTGCAGCTTGGCCGCCCGGTGCGCGAGCCCCCCGGCGAAGCGCGGGAAGACTGGCGCATCATCGCGGCCCTGGCGCGCCGGCTCGGGCATGACTGGGACTACGCCGACGAGGCGGCGATTTTCGACGAGCTGGTGGCGGCAGCGCCGCTCTATGCCAACCTCAGCCACGAACGGCTCGGCGACAATGGGCGCTGGTATCCCTGCCCGTCGCCGGAGTCCGACGGCGAACGGCTACTCTTCACGGAGCGCTTCCCCATCGGCCGCGGCCGTTTCGTGCCGGCGGAGCTCGGCGAGGCGCCGGATCTGCCGGACGCCGAGTACCCGCTGGTGCTCAACACCGGGCGGCAGCTGGAGCACTGGCACACGGGCGTGATGACCCGGCGCTCGCTGGCGCTGGACGCCCTGGCCCCGGAGGCGCGGGTGGAGGTGCACCCGGACGATGCCGAGCGCCTCGGCATCGCCGACGGCGACTGGACGCGCCTTACCTCCCGGCGCGGCAGCGTGCAGGTGCAGGCGAAGGTCACCGATGACGTCGCCCTGGGCACGCTTTTCCTGCCGATGCACTTCCGCGAGGCCGCCGCCAACCTCCTCACCAGCCCGGAGCTCGACCCCTACGGCAAGATCCCCGAGTTCAAGATCTGCGCCGTGCGCCTGGAGCGGTTGGCAACCCCGCACGGGGAGATTGCTCAACACAACGACACATCGGACACGGCGTAGAGACGAACTGGTGCTGACGGCCGGGTGGAAGCCCATGCAAGGCTCGAGGCAGCCGGCCCGCCCGGCGACTACCCGCTCGCCACTTTTCGCCTCGTTGTGAACCTTCGTGCCCGTCGTGTCGCTGTGTTTCATCCGCCGGGCCGGGCCCGGCGCAGCGTGAGCGCCTCGCCACCCGGCCCCCGACGCTCGAGGGTGTCCTCAAGCAGCGCCACGCGCCTGCCCTCGCGTGGGCGCTCCCAGGTGAGCGTCTCATCGGCGAGCGCGGCCTCGACCACCACCTCGGCACCACCACCGCAGGGGTTTCACTTCACCAGTCCGTTGCAGGCGGGCGGGCTCCGACAATTTAGGTGAGCGCCTTGCGTGGGATAACGCCTGTCACAGGCCCTGACCGGCGCCTGCCACCTCCCAGAACGTCGCGCACCGGGCCTCGCAGAAGCGGTCTCTCCGCCAACTGACCGGGGGGCGATCCACGCGGCCGCACGAGTGTAGCCCCCGACGACGCTAGGGTCGGGTCCAGAAACATCATGGCGTTAGAGGACGCCAGGCCTTAGGAAGCCCCGAACCCAACGGAAGCGCCAGACATTGACCTCCCTTGGATGTACGGATATAACCCGTACATCAACCCAGCGAATTGGGAGCCTGCCATGCCGACCCGCAGAGCGGCCCGCGAAGACAGGATTGAGCTGCGAGCTACCAATGAGGAAAAGCAGCTGCTGGCGACGGCGGCCGCCTATGAGCGGCTGGACGTAACCACCTACATCATGCGTACTATGCTGCCGGCCGCCCGCGAGGTGGTGGACCGGGCAGAGCGCATCGTGCTCAGCGAGCGCGACAGCGCGCGCGTGCTGGACCTCCTGGAGAACCCGCCCGAGCCGACTCCGGCTCTGATGGCCGCTGCGCGTCGCCGTGCCGAGCGTGCCTGACGCCGCCAACGGATTGGCGCGAGGAGCCCATTGGACGGCACCATGACCGCAAGCGCTTCGACAGCGGTTCGCCTGACCTTAACGCCTATCTCACCCGCTACGCCCGGCAGAACCACAGGTCTGGCGGGGCCAAGACCTTCGTCGCAGTCTCTCCTTCGGAGCCGGCCCGCGTCCTCGGCTTCTACTCGATCAGCCCGGGCGCCATCGAATTTGCCCGCGTCCCTGCGAACCTGACCAGGAAGCTCGGCCGTTACCAGGTGCCGGCCTTCCGCCTCGGGCGCCTGGCCGTCGATCGATCCGTACAGGGCCAGGGCCTCGGCGGCGAGCTGTTGCTGGCCGCGGGAGAGCGAGCACTGGCCGTGGCTACGGAAGTTGGCGGCGTCGCACTCGCCATCGACGCGAAGGACGAGGCCGCGGCACGCTCGTACGCGCGATTCAGCGCGCAGCCACTGCTGGACGATCCGCTCAAGCTCATCCTCCCCCTCAGCGTCATTGCCGAAGCAATCGAGAAGGCCGCAGAGCAGTCCAGCTAAACCAGGGCAACCCACCAACGCAGAGTACGCCACTCGGCGACGTTTCGCGGTCGGCGAGCGCTCCTACCCGTGCGGATCAACCCACCGAGGTCGGACACCTACATGTGGGCGTCACGGCCTGGAAGAAATACCCGCACCCTGTACCCTTCCTGCGGATGGCCCGACTGGCGTCGGACCTGAGCGCCCGGGGTCAGGGACTGGGAGCGTTGGCTCTGCTCGCAGCCATTGAGGAGGCGCTGCCCATCGGCTGCCGCCACTGCGCAAGCGAGCGTGATGCGAAACGGCACCCGGCTCGGGCTCCAGCGCTGGCTGTGCCGGGATTGCGGGCGAAGCTGCACGGCGACCATCGGCACCGCGCTCTCGCGCCTGCGGGGCAAGCACAAGTCCGAGACCTACGCCCGATGCCTGGATCAGGGGATGACCGTGCGGGAGGCCGCCGAGGAGGTGGGTCAGTTTAGGTGGCCACTGACACCGCCCCAGCGGGCAGACGCTCGTTGCCCCAGCAAGGCGCCGGCTGCAGGCCCCGGTTTCATGCTTCGGATGGAGTGGCCCAGAGGAGACACGAATCAGCGGGGTGTGGAGCGCCGATAGGGCATCGATTGACTCGGCGTGTGCCCTCGTACAATCTGACCTATATAAAGCTCAAATCTATATGAAATGGTTCATATATAGGTCAGGGCGGTTTGCGATGGCGAAGATACACAAGCGGACCTATTCGCGCTACGCGCTCGAGGCCCTGGCGTTGCTGGGCAAGTCGATCCGGCTCGGGCGCATGCAGCGCCGGCTCACCGCCCAGGAGCTCGCCGAGCGTATCGGCGTCTCGCGCAGCACCCTTCAGCGCATCGAAAAGGGCGACCCCAGGGTGGAGATCGGGCTGGTGCTAGAGGCGGCCACCATCGTCGGCGTCAAACTGTTCGACGCTGACGAGAAGGGCATTGCGGCCCTTACGGCCCGGACAGACGACCGCATCGCGCTGCTGCCGAGGCACGTCTACAAGGCCGGCAGGCGGGTCGAGGATGAGTTCTAGTATTCCAGAATACGACGAGGCCTATGTCTGGGCCTGGCTGCCGGGCGCGACCGAGCCGGTCGTCGCCGGGCGACTCCACGCCCATGACGGGGTGGTGAGCTTCAATTACGGCAAGAGCTATCTCGCACGATCAGATGCGATTCCGCTTTACCTGCCGGAGCTGCCACTGGAAGCCGGCGAACTGCCGCTGCTCCCCGGCCTCACCATGCCCGGCTGCATTCGCGACGCCGCGCCCGACGCCTGGGGTCGCCGCGTCATCCTCAATCGCAAGCTTGGCGTCAGGGCTGACGAGTTCACGCAGGTCGATCTCCCGGAGCTGGCCTTCCTGCTGGAATCCGGCTCCGACCGGATCGGCGCGCTCGATTTTCAGCGCTCGCCGACGGTGTACGAGCCGCGCTCGCCGGTCAATGCGACGCTCGAAGAGCTGATGGACGCCGCCGAGCGGGTGGAGAAGGGCATTCCGCTCTCGCCGGACCTCGATCAAGCGCTCCATCACGGCACCTCGATCGGCGGCGCGCGCCCGAAAGCCCTGATCGAGGACGGCGGGGTGAGGCATGTCGCCAAGTTCTCCTCGTCCTCCGACCTCTACAGCGTCGTCAAGGGCGAGTTCATCGCGATGCGGCTCGCCCGTCATTGCGGCATCGACGCGGCACCGGTTTCGCTGGTCCGCGCCGGTGGCAAGGATGTCCTGCTGGTCGAGCGCTTCGACCGGGCGCGCGCTGACGGGGGCTGGCAGCGGCATGCGATGGTCTCGGGCCTCACGATGCTTGGCCTCGATGAGATGCTGGCGCGCTACGCCAGCTATCAGGATCTCGCCGAGATCATCCGCCATCGCTTCACGGCGCCGGCCGAGACGCTGCGCGAGCTCTTCGCCCGCATCGTCTTCAATATCCTTTGTGGCAACACCGACGATCACGCCCGCAACCATGCGGCCTTCTGGGATGGCGCGACGCTCACCCTCACGCCCGCCTATGATATCTGCCCGCAGGGGCGGTCCGGCCAGGAAGCGACGCAAGCCATGCTGATCAGCGGCCAGAACCGCATGAGCCGGATGGCCTCATGCCTTCAGGCCGCGCACCACTTCCTGCTGTCCGAGGCTGACGCGATTGCGCTCATAGAGTGTCAACTCGCCCGTATTGGCGAGAATTGGCGTCCTGTCTGCGACGAAGCGGAGCTTGGAGAGGCAGACCGCAACCTGTTCTGGGGGCGTCAGTTCCTCAACCCCTACGCCTTTACGGCACTGGAGGGGCGCGCGGGTGCCATCAAGACGCTGGCCGAGGACATTCGCGACGACGCTTCGGCGTGAAAACGGGCGGCCTGGGCGGCGGAGCGCTTCGCTTTCATCGTGGAGTGCCTTCGCGCGGCACTCGCTGTCATTGAGAATGGAAAACACAAAAGGGGGCTCCATCGGGAGCGGGTGAGCATCGAAGCCTGACGGCGGGCGCTCGTCAGCCGGCGCCATGCTCTCCGACCCGCGCTGCCGACAAGTCGGCCAGTGATCGCTGCGGTCGGGGAACCTGGGTGATACCGCACCCACCCGGCCAGCGGCACCGCCCTGCCTTGCTGCCTGTGCGTCGCGGCATACCCACAAACGGGGTCGCGCGATCCGCGGGAGTGCCCATACTCACGGAGGGCATCGGCCCGCCGGCGCGTCGGCTGGCCCGTTGAAAAGGCCATGGGGGGAGCCATGAACCTCACGACCCGTCCGATAGGGGCTCTCGCTCCGTTGTTTCTTGCACTGGCCATGTCGGCCTGCACCAAGCCTTACGCCAGCCCTGAATTCCACCCGGATCCGCCGCGGATCCGGGGGATCGCTAGCGCGCTCGATCCGCAGCGCCCGGTGGACGTCATCACCATCCACGGCATGTGCCACCGCGCCAGGGGCGAATGGATGGCCACCATGCACGAACGACTCGCCTCGCTGCTCGGCGGCAGATCCGGTGCTACCCCGCAGGCCGAGCGGTCGTTTGGCCGTGTGCAACTCCGCCACGGCATTATCGAGACCGAGCAGGGCATGGTGCGGCATCACGCCATCGTGTGGTCCCCTTTCACCGCCGAGCGCAAGCGCGGTCTCTGCTACGACAGCACGGCCGACGGCAGCGAGCCCGTGGGCAGCTGCGCGATCACCGATGGCGCGCCGGCCACACTCCCGGTTCGGCGGGCACCCTTTAACTCAGGGCTAAAGGCCAGCCTGCTTAACGACTGCCTCGCGGATGCCGTCATCTACGCGGGCGAGGCAGGCGACGAGCTTCGCGACCAGGTAGCGCAGGCCGTCGTGCGCGCACTCGCCGGTGCCGCGGCAGCGCCGATGGCAACGGAGCAAGCGAGCCTGCTTGCCCAGGAACGCAGGAACCCGCTTTTCTTCATCAGCGAGAGCCTTGGCAGCCGCATTCTCTTCGACGCGCTCCGGCAGCTGCAGATCGAGCTTGCCGACGGCCCCGCGGCGCTTCAGGCGACCCGCGCCCGCACCCGGCAGGTCTTCATGGTGGCGAACCAGATTCCGATCCTCGATCTCGCCCGCCCGGAGGGCGACGAGGATAGCCTCCAGCGCTTCGCCCGGGGCCCGGAGGGGGAGTTCGGGCTGGAGGGCCCACTTCCCATTGTCGCCTTCTCCGACCCGAACGACCTCCTCTCCTACACCCTCCACGGCAGCCGCTACGAGCACGACGACAAGCTCGTCATTCAGGACGTCCTGTACTCGAACGCGTACACCTTCTTATGGTTCGCTGAACGGCCAACATTGGCGCACACGGCCTACCTGGAGCAGCCGCCGCTGCTCGAGATCATCGCGTGCGGGTCACCGAAGGAGCCGGACTGTCCACGGTGATCGAACAGCGCCTCAGGCTGGCGGCGGAGGACCCGGTCTGCCGCACCTCGGCTACGCATCGAGTAGCCGGGGCGGTCACCCGCCCCGGCTCTCACACCACCGTACGTACGGGTCCGTATACGGCGGTTCACGTAGTGCTCGCAAGTCGACGGTGCTCGCCAAGGAAGCTCACGAGGCCCTGACGGTGCAGCCAGCGCGCGGGGATGGCCGCGTGCATGTGAGCCGCCCCCGCGTTCCACCACGGGCCGCGCCCGTTAGTGGCGGAGCGATACGCCCGCAGGCGCTCGACACCGTGCTGCATCAGCCGCCGGGCGCGGGTGCGCCAGTGCTTCCACTGCCGCCATAGCAGGCAGCGCAGGCGGCGCCGGAGCCACTGGTCCAGCGCCTCGAACGCCGCCTTGGTCTCGGCAAGGCGGAAGTAGGCCACCCAGCCCCGGATCACCGGCTGCAGCGCCGCCAGCACCCGCTGCAGGTTGCGGCCCCGCCCGCGGCGCAGCGCGGCCCGCAGGCGGGCCTTGAGCCGCTGCACCGAGCTGGGGGCGACCCGCAGCTTCGGCTCGCGGTGCGCGGTCATGGTGTAGCCGAGCAGCGTGCGCTTCCACGGGCGGTCCACCGCGCTCTTCTCACGGTTGACCACCAGGCGCAGCCGCCGCCACAGGAACCGCTCCAGCGACGCCAGCACACGCGCACCCGCCTCGGGCGAGCACACGTAGACGCTGACGTCATCGGCATGGCGCACGAAGCGGTGGCCGCGCCGCTCCAGCTCCCGGTCCAGCTCGTCCAGCAGGACGTTCGAGAGCAGCGGCGACAACGGCCCGCCCTGCGGCGTCCCCGCCGCTCGCGGCGAGACCACGCCGCCGGCCATCACGCCGGCCTGCAGGTAGCGCCGGATCAGGCGCAGCACCCGCTTGTCCTTGATCCGACGCGCCAGCCGGGCCATCAGCACGTCGTGATTGACCCGGTCGAAGAACTGCGCCAGATCGAGGTCCACGACCCAGCGCCGCCCCGCCGCCACGTGCCCGCGGGCACGCTCAACGGCCTGATGGGCACTGCGCCCCGGGCGGAAGCCGTAGCTGTCGCCCGAGAATGTCGGGTCGAGGATCGGGGAGAGCACCTGCACCAGCGCCTGCTGGATCAGCCGGTCGATCACGGTCGGGATGCCCAGTGCCCGGGAGCCACCTCCGGGCTTGGGGATCCTTACCTCCCGTACCGGCGAGGGACGGTACCTCCCCTCCAGCAGCCGCTCGCGGATCGACGGCCAGTGCGCCTGGCAGTACGCCCACAGCTCATCGACGGTCACCCCATCGATGCCCGCGGCGCCCTTGTTGCGCACCACCCGCCGGTACGCCGCCATCAGATTCTCGCGACACAGCGCCGCCTCCAGCAGCGCCGTCGACTCGGACCCGGCTCGCCTCGAGCGCACCGCAGCCGCTTGGCGTCCATCACCCGTACCTCCGACGGTTCCGCCGTCAGCCCTCCGGGGATGCGGCAACCTCTCAGCCGCCTCGCCTACGCCTGCTTCGGCCATCGAGCACTCCAGTGCCGGATCGGCTCTACGCGTTCGGCCCTTCGCCGCCCTGTGCCGGCGACTACTATGGCCTCGGCTGACTTCTGCCGGCCCCTCGCGGCACCTCGCGGCGCCGCTAGCTCACAGCAGGCCGACAGACCTCCCGGGCTAAGACGCGTGACCTTCACTCCACGCCCGCCGCATATACGTATCGCCGCTCCGGGTGACATCGGGTTCACAGAACTTGGCCTGCTCGCCCACAACGACACGCCTCCTATGCGGTTCCTGTTCGTCGGGTCGGAGATTCGCCTGCGGCTTCCTTCAGACAGCACCTCGCGATGATGCCCTTGCCGTTCGGCTCGCGGTTCCCGTCACCAGGGCCCGCAGGGGACTTCCACCCCCAGGTCACTTCCCGGCTCACTTTCGCTCACCGGTTATCCAGCGCCGGTCACGGCGCTGGCGCGCCGTGCCCGGCGCACCAAGACAGTGCCCGGCCGCGGTCCGCGGCCGGGCCGCGTGCGTGGCGCGCGTCAACCCCCAATCAGTACCGAGCCGCGGACTCCCTGCGGAGCATACGGTGCTCGTTTCTGACGCCATTTGCGTCAACGAGCGAACTCCAGGCGGACTGGGCGGCCTCCCGGGTCACGCGAAGCTGCCTGCGATCCTGGAAAAGGGCCGGGGTGCGGATGAGTTCCACGAGGTACCAATCCTTCACGCCGCGGCGCAAAAGGGCACGGGTCGCCATGGGCGTGCCACGCGCACGGTACGCACTCGATGACACCGCGGCGAACAGCTCCCTTTCGCACCCCTTGCGTGCGCTTGGCGCAATGCCCATTCGCTCCAGTGTCGCTTCCGCCCTATCGGCGGCCTGCTCAATGTCCGCTCGGCTCAATGTCCTTACCCTCGCCCGCCCCTGCTCATCAGCAAGGGCCTGCTCAATCAGCTTCGCATTGTCCTCGGCAATCCTGATCTTCACACCACATCCTCCAGTTGCTGTGGTGCCATTATAACCATTACCGTGCATAACGCACACTCCTGTCCGTAATAAATCGACACGCTTGATGGTCGAATACGGCGGCAGTCTCAGAACCGATTCGTTCTGCCAGGATTGCGGACCAGAATGCCCCGAAATCCGCGGTCACGATCATTCGGCATGCGCAATCAGCATTTGCGCCGGAACGCCCAGGGGAGCATCTGTATTGCCGGCCACGGCCCGATTGCACGCTTGCTGCTTCGGAACGCGGCGAGCGCGACACGGCGGTCAACTCTGTCGCCCTACCATTGGCCGCACTGAATCAGTTGCCCGTGGTGCGTGTCCGCTGACGCGAGGCGAGCCATTCCCACCGCGCGCCCTCCAGGATGCCCGTCATCGCCCGATCGGCTTGCGCCGAATGGGCTTACGAAGATGCTTCACACCGGGCATCCGAAAGACGCGTTCTTGTTTTGGACTGGAGTCAGTTTTCCCGCTCGGAACAGCGCTCCCCCTTTCGCGCTGCCGGCGACACGCTCCCGTACGCCCCGCTGGACGGGAATCGGCAACGGCCCACGCCCTTGAGTCGCCCCGATCTTCTGGGCGAGCGCCATTTCCTTTTGGCCGCCACCACAGCGCCCAAAGCCGCCGTGATCCGCGCGACACGGATGGGCGGATACCCGGCATCGTTCCCATCACTCGCGCCGCGGAGCCTCCGGCCTTCGTGCCGAGACGACCACTGCCGCGCCGCCCCCCGTCTGTCGCGTACCGGCGGTTAGATATCTCGCACCAGGAGCGGCTTCCCGTCGACGTGCCGCGGCTGATGAGGCAGCCCGCAACCGCGTCGGGAAGTCCCGAGTTTTGTCCGTTGTTTTACCCCGATCCGCAAAACCCGGGGTCATTCCCATGGCCCGTGGACTCGCCCCGCTGCCCTCCCCTCTTGGAAATTGGCCGCGTCAGCGGCCGGCGGTAAAGGGATTCCCACAGCTGCCCCGGATGATGCCCCTGCGGATAACCTTCAGCCCCCGCCAACGACACCCGAGTGGGGGGCGGCCATCCGGGGGGCGGGGGCGAGATCCGCCGTGCGCACCGCGCCAGTCGCGACGCCAGATCACCACCACCGGGAGCGTCCGGCACGGCGGCTCCAATATCCCGGACGCAGGCACTCGGCGGCCCGGCTCGAGCACCCGCTCCGGCGCTTGTCCCCGCCGCGCGTGCGCCCGGTACCCCGATCATCGGGTCGAAGCGAAAGCGGCGGCGCAACGCCCAACCGCGACCACGCCCCACCCCGCCTCAGTGCACGGTCATCAGCCGAATCAGCGCCCAGGTCCCGGCCGCCGTGCATCACGCGCAGGAAGCACGCGGGGCTCTGGGACACGGGTCAGCGTGTGTCCGCGGGCGCGCGCTCAGACGCGCCCGCGCGTGCTCATCGTGGCGCACCCGACGCGGTCCGGGCGCCCGATGCCGCGCCCCAAATCACCGTCCAGGATCCCGCGGCGGGCGCACTTTGAAGATCAACCGGCTTCAGGCAGAGCGGGCGCCCGTTCGGCCTCATCGGACGGCCGATTGCTGATATTCGCCGTCCCCCTGTCATCGTTGCTGCGCCAGCTTTGATACACCTCATGAAGGCGTGCCAAATGCGCGGCATCGACCTTCTTCCCTGTTTGCCTCACCCCTCCTTTGGTCGTATCGAGGTCCCTCCACTCCACACCCAGCAAGGCACTCGCAATACCACGCACGGTTGGTACCGGGCTTTTGGCGTTCATATGCTCTTTCTTCAACGCAACCGGGAGATCCAGGGCCAGAATCGAGTAGAAGTAATTGCTCACGAGGTCGTTCAGTACCGGACGGGCGACGTCAGCGGTAATGATCGCCGATGGCTCCTGAAGCTGAAGATCAAGCGGGTCAGCAATCGCCTTCAATATTGCGCGCCGCCGCGTGAAATGCCGCGAGTCAAACGTATTGTACTGGCCGCGCCGATCCAGGTGGGTCGCCTGAGCTTCCGACATTTCCAGGATTCGCCAGTTCCAGAGCTGGAAAAGCAGAAAACCCTGACGCCACATCTCCAGATCGCGCTCGTCGATATCGCTTTTACCCAGGGTGCTTTCCAGCGTTCGCCTCTCGTCACGATAATAGTCAGTACCGTCGAGCGCTTGACTGCAACGCGGGGACTCCTCACTGCCCTCGCCAAAGATCGGCCCCACGGCAAGAATGCCCTCGTCGTAAAGCCGTCTCGCGGCGCTGCGCAATTCCTTTCCAAGACCGTCGTGCAACACGACATCGGGCACGATTTGCTGCTCCCTCGGGACGATTCGCACCGCCTGACTCCGCATGACCGCCTCAAGGGCAAGGGCCACATGATTGCTGCTGTGGGCCTGCGTCGCCTTGACGCGCGCAATCAGGCGCTCGTTTGCGGTCACCTCCCGCCCCGGGGGTACGAGGGTCTTGAGTATCTGATCCTCGTTGTCCATGCGGTGGTTGTAATCCGGGGCGAAGCCAATATAGAAAGCGTTGGCGGTCCTGTCGCGGCGCAGCATCTGGAAACAGTCCGTTGCGGGGATCGTGCCGCAGAACACGGCTGCGGTCAGATCGAAGTGCCGCTCGGTGATGCTGACGGTGGACATGACCGCGGGAGAGTGGATAACCAGCTGGTAGTCCCTGATCGCGGCATTCGGGTTGGCAAAGAACGCCTGCTGCTCGGGAAGGTGGGTGTTGTCGGCATGGATCAGCAAAGTCCTGCATCCGGGGAAGTCATTGCCGATCCGGTCGGCGAGCCCGATCGCCTCATCCTTGCGGTCGATGCACAGGCGGACCCGACGCCCCTCGTAGACGGCAAGGTAGATCTGGTCCACCGCTTCCCGCTTGGTCCGAAGGGATGCGCTCAGGTGGGATAGATCCGCCTCCAGGTCCAGGACGTGGATGTCCCGGCGCCCGCTGGCCTTGGCGAAGTCGACGAGCTCGTCATTGGCGTCCGCATCAAGCAGGAGCACCGTGGGACTGTTGCCGATCAATCCGCGCAGTGAGTTGAAGATCCCCTCGCGGCTCGAGATGTTCCTGTCCGTGGCAATCGTGTCCACGACCTGCTTCGCCTCGTCAACGACGAGGAAGCGCGCGGTCATGAGGAGCTCACGGAAGCGCCGGACGAGAAGGCTGTGCGCGCAGATCGCGAGCCCTGGCAGATTGGCCTCCCCGCCCGCCGGGTGCGGTGCCTGCCCCACCGCGGCCGGCTCGTAATGCGGGAGCACCGACGCGTAGCGCGCCACGATCGAGCGCCTCGCGGCCACCAGCACCGGCCGATCGCCGGCCCGTGCCGCCTGCTCGAGCAGCCGGGTCGCGGCCTCCGTCTTTCCCCAGCCGGTACCGGTGCGGATGATGAACACGCCGCTGCGCCCCGCAACGGCCTCGAGCATCTCCTCGGGCGTTGAAGCAACGATCCGCTGCACCTCCTGTGAAATGGCGCGCGACTGACGCGCACGCCTTCGCACGCCCTCGAGACGTCTGGTGATGCGGGCGTCGATCGCCTGCGCGTCCAGCATCGAGGAGGCTGTCTGTAGCGTCTCCCGAATGCTCTGCTCGCTGAGCACCGAGGGCACCGTCGGCAGGGCCGCCCCGATGGCCGCCTCCGCCGCTCTCTGCGCGCTCGCGGGGTCGGTGGCGGTGCGGATGAGCTCGACGCAGGCCGAATAGCGCTCGAGCGCATTGACGTCGAACCGAAACCGCTTGAGCGTCGTGCCGAAATCGTCCACCAGATCGACCGACGGCATTCGCCAGCGAATGAGCTCATCGGCGGCCAGGCCGAGCGCATCGGCTGTGGCGGCGACGCGCAGCTCGATGTTCTCGCGGGCGTAGCTCTCGGCGAGTTGGTCAAGCATGGGCGGGAAGGCGGCAGGGTGGGCCTTGCGGGGCACCGCAACCGCGATGCCCTTGCCCTGACCATCCTTCGGCTTGCGCTTTTTCTTCCCGGCCTCACGGGCGCTGCTGACAAGGCGCTCCCAGGCGGAGGGATCGTGGAGATTGGTGATGACGAGGCAACGTTCGGCGGGGCCGAGAGGGAATTCGCAGTCCAACTGAGACCTCCTGTCGGTTTGTTGATCGGCCTAGGGGTGCGGCGGCGGGTGCTGGCGACGCGGCGGAGCGGCGCGACCCCGGCAACGGGGCACGCCTCGCTGCGGCAGCCCCGGTGACGGGCCCGCGTCAAGGGCGGACACCGGGAGGATCGGCGGTGCGGGCACGCCTTGTGCGACCGCCACCCCCGCAGCACAGCGCCGGATCACCCGGGGCAGGGGGCCACGTCGCCCCAGGACCCGCGGTTCTGGGGCCCGTGCGCGTTGACGGCAGAGGCCGGCAAACCTTTAGCCCACGCGGCCTCGGAGGTTGAACCGCGTTTCAAGCCTTCCGGGGCCGTCGGCGGCATCGGGGGACAGCCCGCGGCGGTTGCACCGCCCCGGCAGACGAGGCTGTCGAGATTTTTGACAGCCGATTCCAGGGTGCCCCGAGCCGGCACCTCCTGCAGCGGCAACCACCTGTTCGCCGTCCGTTTCCAGCCGTTGGCATCCCATTTGCCTCGGGCCATCCGGTGCCACCAACGAAATCGCTGCCGCCCGGGCGCCCTGGCCGTGCAGCGCCGGCGCCGGGGGGCCTCGCCGGGGCGTGCAGCTGCCTCCGGTGGTTCAGGCGGCGGCAGGCGGTCGGACCCGCCCGGCGCGTTGGCTCGGCACGCCCCCTCTGCGCGAGGGACAGTCGACGGCAACGCACGGGGATCTGGTCCCATGATCATCCCGATTCCGCGCCTCACCGCACGCCATCTCTCGGTGCCCCCGGCAGCGCGCCCCCTCGCCGGCCTCGCGCTGATCGCGATGGTGCCCCTCGCCCATGCCTCCGATACCCCCGGGACGGTGACCGGCACCAGCGGCAATGATTTCCTCTTCTACCAGGGCACGCTGGAGAACCTGGACACCAGCGTCACGAACGCCTATAGCGGCGAGACGGTGGCCATCCAAGGCGAGTTCAACGTCAACACCGCGCGCTACGACGGCCTTGCCGGCATCGATACCCTGCTCATGACCGACGATGGTGATTTCCTGCGTATCGAGAACGATCACGGGGATGCGACGGTTGCCAACGTCGAGACCTTCTTCGCCGGCGACGGTCCGGATGTCATCCAGCTCAGCGGCGGCCCGACGCTCGGGCAAATCGTGATCGACGGGGGCGCGGGCGCCGATATCCTCTGGTCGAATGCGGGCGACGATTTCATCAACGGCCGTGGCGGCGGGGACAACATCCACGGCGGCCCCGGCAACGACCTCATCAATGGCGGCGACGGCAGCGGAACCGCAAGCGGTAACGATGTCATCAGTGGCGGCAGCGGCGCCGACGTGCTCAACGCCGAGGATGGAGACGACGTGCTCCGCTACCACGCCGACTCGGTCTGGTCCGCGGGCGCCGCGAGGACGAGCCCGATCGACGGCGCACCGGTGCCCCTGGAAGGCCTGAATCGCTCTCACGACGAATTCGACGGCGGGCTGGGCGTCGACACCCTGATCCTGACGGACGGTGCCGACGCCCTGCTCGGGCAGGATGCCATCAGCCCGGCGCACCCGCAGGCGAGCGGGACGCGGGTCACCGATGTCGAGAAGGTACTCGCCGGGCTCGGCAACGACCTGATCGACCTGACCGACCTCGGCGCCGGCGAATCGGTCTCCGTCGAGGGTGGCGAGGGCGACGACTCGATCTGGACGGGCGCCGGGGACGACCAGATCGACGTCGGCATCGGCACGGACTCGGCGTTCGGCGGCCTCGGCAGCGATGAGTTCTTCTACGACCTCGGCTACGGCGTCGACTTCTTCGATGGCGGGGACGACGACTCGGGGCCCCTGAACTTCGACGAGGTCGTCTTCGGTGCCGGCATCACGCCGGGACTGTTCAGCCTCTCGGACCTCGGCAACGACACCTACGAATTCGACTTCCTCGGCACCGATGACTTCCTGACGACCTATCGCATGGACAGCGTGCGCTTCGCCGACGGCACCACGCTCGCGCTCTCGACCGAGGAGACACCGTCCGGTCAGGCACCGCTGCCGGGCACCCTCTGGCTGATGCTCGCCGGTGCGGGCATCTGGTACCGCCGCCGGACACACCTGGCGGCCCGCCAATCGCCTGCGCAGACGTAGACCGCATTGTCGGAGCCCCCAACCCGGCACCAGATTGCCGTGGTGCGTACGGGCGGCGTCGGCAATGCTGCAGCGGCCGCGCGGAGGCAGCGCCGACTTCTTCGGTGGCGGCGATGACGACACGGGGGTCGTCGAACTTCGACGAGGTCGTGTTCGAAGCTCGCAATCATGCCGGCACGGTTCAGGCTCACCAACCTCGGCGACGACACTCTCGAACTCGACTTCCTGACCACCAATCGCCTCGACGGCCGTGCGCTTCTGCGATGGCACGCGGTTACTGCTCTCGAGCGAGGAACCACCGTCCGGCAGGGTGCCGCTGCCGGGCTTCTTGTCACTTATGATCGTGGGGACGGGATTGCTCTGCAGAGAGGTCGGCACACCGCTCTCGCTATGCCGTGCTCACCTGCCCACGGGTTCTACCCCGTTTCCACGGACGGTTGGGTTAAGGCCCCAGCCCCTCGACGATTCTGCTCCTAGCGGGCGGTGCTCTAGCGTTCGAAGCCGTCCGATCACGCTCCGCCTTCGCGACCAGGCGGGCGTAGAAAGTCGTGCCTCGCCGCCGATAGCCCCGACATCGACGTCGATGGCCTCCAAGGCCATGGCTTGCGGTCCCTTTACCGACCGCCGGCAGGCTCGGCGCACCCGCCGGCACGCCTCGCTTACCACCTAGGTGAAATCATTATCGTACGGTCAAGGCTGCTACGCCGACGCCGCCAGGCCAGTGCGGCGAGGCCGGGGGCCAGCAGCGGCATCGTGGCGGGGATCGGCACCGCGTTCACGCTGACGTTGTCGAGCTCGATCAGCGTGCCGGCATTGGCGTTGTCCCGCTCATCGGTGACGAACTGGATGCGCGCCGTCGTCGGCCCGGTGGTGATGGCAGGGAGCCCGAACACGCCGGAGAACCCCACGCTGGTACCGAACAAGCCCTCGTCGCTGCTCTCGCTCAGCAGCTCTTCAGTCATGCCGTCGAGGATGAGGCTTGCAAAGAAGAAATCCGGATTCGACGGGCGCTCGTACCCCCACGCATAGTCGAAGTCGATGAGCAGGCGCTTCTTCGCGGCGGGAATGATGAAGTCCTGGTAGAAAATGGCCTCGCCATCGGGTCCGAACCGGCCGACGAGAGCCGTGCCATCGCCCGGCTGCACGCCGGTATCCGTCGACTCGCCGATAACCCAGCCGTCCAGCCCAGAATCGAACGTCCCGTTATCGATCAGGTTGGCCTTGGCCACGCCAAGCGTGCTGGCCAACGCCGCTGCGATGGCACAAGTGACGGTTCTTCTCATATCCACTGGCTTGCTCCCCGTAACCCTCTGCGTCGTTCACGGGCTTGTGGGCAAGAATCGAGCCGGGATGACTTTCGCCCGAAAAACCATTGCATTGGACGCGAACGTGTATCGCCCGGCTTACAGCCACGGCGCGGATGCAAAATCTTCTGACAGGGGTCATTGGCGAGGCGGGCTCGCCCGTGCCGGCGCTAACGGCGGGCTCGAACGCTTTAGGCCCTGATCGATGATTCCTTCGACGCCTCAAAGGCTCGTCGCAGCGCCGTGCGCGTCACCCCAAGAATCGCCGCACCGTTCTTCGCGGGATTCACGTTCAACTCCACGACAGTGGGACCACTGCGCGTGACGGCAACGTCCACGCCCGCAAAGCGGATACCTGGAAACGCGCAGAGCGCGCGCCCGGCGAGTGCAAGGCAATCGTCGATTTCCGGTAAAGGCATCCCGGCGATCCGCTCGCCGCTGTCGGGGTGATGCGTGATACCGACCCACGCGCCTTGCCCATCACTGGCCGCCCCGAGCACACCATGCGAAAGCTGCACCGGCGCCACCAGCCCGCCACGTTCGCGGTTATCGACGATGCTCCCCGTCCGCCCGACGCGAAGATATGCGCCCAGGATTCGCGGCTCACAATAATCCCCCGCGCGCAGGGCCCATATCCGCAGCGTGTTCACGCTCGTCGGGTTCAAAGCCGCGAGATGGGGCGCCTGGTCGATGTATTCCTCGACCATGCGAGGTGAGCCTTCGGCGAACCCGACCTCTTTCAGGAAGACATCCGTAGCAAGCGGGCGGTCACCGTGCAGATCGGCAAGGCGGCAATCGCCCTCCCCGCGAATCACCCTCGCCGCGACGAACCCGTTCCCGCCCCAGCCCTGCAGCGTCTTGAAGCAGATCCTGGCTGCAGGAGACCTGCGCAATGTCGCACCGAGGTCTTCTGCGCTCGTGAGCGGATCACCGTCCGGAGTGATGCCCGTCCAAGGATCCAGCAGACCAATCAGGCGCGGCGTCGGCAGGCACATAGCCCTCAGCACCGCCTTTTCCACCAGCTTGTTCTGGGAGATCTTCCGGTACGCTGGTGGATTCATGCGGTTGATCCACCGAGTGTACTCCCGGCTGCCGAAGTGGTCGCGCTTGACGCGCCAGGGCACCCCGCGGCTGGCGAATCCCGCCGTCCGAAAGTATCTAGGCCCCACGCCGCGCCAAGCCCGGAGCACCGCCATCTCCAGGTATTGCCGCCAGAGCGGCAGGGTGTCGCATGAGAGGCCGTCCGCGAGCGTCGTGACGCGGCTCGCACCCTCTTCCCTCGTCGTCATTGCCCACTCCGGTGCATCCGGCTCCACAGTGATACGACATAGTCCGGGTCGCTGATCAGCCGGTGCGCGCGATAGAACGTGCGCCGAATCCGGCCCCGAACGCGATTACCCAACGGGATGCGCCACCCGAAGCCTTCCTCCATGGCATAGCGACACGGATTGCATTCACCGCAGGGACGCTCGCCGCGCGGGCGGTGACAGAACCATGTCTCACGCAGAATCGGCAGGAAACCATATCTCGCCGCCTGCTCGGCCATGTCGTGCTTCGTGAGATCCAACAGGGGAAACTCGAAGGGCTCGAGGAGCCGCAATGCGTCCTCCAGCTCGGGGGTCCGGCCAGCGGCCCAAGCGGGATACCGACCGACGCGGGCATCCCGTAGGAACGATCCTATTCGTCCATCCCAGTACACGCCGATCTCGAGCTGGTCCAGGGACAGGTAATCGGCCATGCACGCGAGCAGCAGATACTGCTCGCCGAGGTAGGCGAGTTTTCGGAACGACGCGTACTGCGCCGCGCGAGTTTCGGAGACAGGCAACGCATCATGCTCGACGACCCGGGTCGGCAGGATGCGGCCGGCCCTACCCGCCGCCATGGCACGGATCCTCATCTTCAGCCGTTGCAGGGTGAAGAGTTCCCGGCCGGCGCTTCGCCGCGAGGTCGTAAAGAGGTAGTAGGGCTGGATGGTCGCGCAGTCGACGAGGACCGCCTTTGCGACGAGGAATGTCGAGTCCCAGCCCGCGCTCCAGAGGACGTGACGCACTGCCCCGGCGCGAGAGTTTTGCGTTTCTTCAGCGCGCACCTTCGCCCCCTCGGCGGAGACTCCGGCCCCGCCCCAGATCCGGCACCGTCACTTGACGCCGCAAAATGCCAACTTGGTCGCAGTTTTGCCGAAACCGCAAACCATGTCCAGCTCGCCCGCATCCCTCACCCGGCGGACTCGGATCGGGCATTGCGCATGAAGCGTCGGCCAGCGAGCGCTATCCTCGGAACCGAGAGAAGCGCCAACTGTGCGCCGGGCGCCGCGCAGAGGTCACCCTTTCGGGGGCAAGCCAGTGAGAATTCTCTTCGGGATGACGACCCCCTACCCGCCACAGGTCTTCGGTGGCGCGCGCGTGACCACTCATGAATTCTGCCGGCTGCTCAAAGCGCGCGGTCACGAAGTCGCGGTTCTCTGCCAGATCGCGCACGGCGACAGACTGTGGCTGAAGAACCGCTTGCGCTCTCGACTCACCGGTTCGAAGTTCCCCGAGGACCGCTCCCAGGACTACTCCGTCTACCGCGGCTGGCAACCCGTCGCGGGGGTCTCGGAGGTCGCCCGGCGCTTCGCCCCCGACGTAGCGGTCGCCAACGCCGGCTTCACGGGCTCCGTGGTGCACGCTTTCGTCAAGAACGGCGTACCCGCCATCGCTCAGGTGAGCACCGTGGAGTTCGACCGGATGGGGGCGCCGTTCCCGCAATCACCGCAGGTCGCCTACACGGCGAACTCCGAATTCACCGCCGGCCGGATTCGCGAGGCCCTCGATCAGGACTGCACGGTGATTCCGCCGTTGGTGATCCCCGAGAGCTACACCGGGTGCGAGGGGGGTGACTCGGTGCTCCACGTCAACCCGCGCAGGCTCAAGGGGATAGATATCACCCTCGGACTGGCAGAGCGCCGCCCGGACATCCCCTTCCATATCGTCGAGGCCTGGGGCAGCAGCGAAGAGACGCACCACCATCGTGACCGGGCGGCGTCGCTCCCCAATGTCACCTGGCATGACTCGGTATCGGACATGCGCCCCCTGTATCGCCGGGCTCGCCTTGTCATTGCTCCGAGCCGCTGGCCGGAGGCATGGGGTCGCGTCGCAACGGAAGCGCAGGTCAGCGGCACCCCGGTTCTTGCGAGCAATCGGGGCGGGCTGCCGGAGGCTGTCGGCCCCGGTGGCATGCTGCTGGACCCCGACGCCGGCCTGGATGCCTGGGAGCGTGCGCTCTCCAAGCTCTGGGACGACCACGCGAGGTACGACGTGCTCTCCAGCGCCGCCAGAGCTCACGCAGCCAGACCAGAAATCCAGCCGGAGATCCTCGTTGCCCGATTCGAAGATGTGCTGGCCCAGCACTGCCGGGCCGCCACCCGGAGGATTTAGCTCCCAGGGTGCGATCGCGGCGCATCCGGTCATCGACAGTCCCGGCGCCCAATCCAGCACGTCCAGCCACCTTCAGTGCAGCATGATAGTCTCGTCGAACGTCGCCACACACACCGCGATACGCACTCATCCCGCAGGCGGGAGCCGACGATGACCAGTGATCCGGAGCCCGTGCACGAAGGTCCTGGTTGGCCGGCCTGTGATGCGGCAATCATCCGGGACCGTGAGGCGCTGGACCCATCCCTGCTGAACGAACACCCGCCGGAGGGGATGGTCCAGGTACTGCTGGCGAGCGATTACAAACGCCGCTACAACCAGCCGCCGGAACGCCTTTTACGCGCGTGGCAGGCGGCGGAAGCCGGCAGGGCCCCCGAAAGCGGGACGCGCTACCTGCGCCTCCTGCTCGCCACGGCCCTAACCCAGCTGCCGGCGCTGACGGAGCGGTCAGCCGTGCCGCCCTGCGTGCAGACGCTGCTGCGCCGCGAGGCGCTGCGCATCTCCGGCCGCCTCGAGAGCGAGCCGCTGCAGCCCCTCAGCCCGGATGATGACCTCTATCTCAAGGACCTTGCCCTCTGCCGGCTCAAGCTCCTGCCGGTCGGCGCCGAGTTGGTGGAGCGCGATGCGGGCATCCCCCGCAGCCTGCTCTGGCGCGGCGGCGCCCGGCAGCTGCTGCGGGGCGCCCCCTTCTTCGCCTTCGTGACCCGCGGCTTCCGGCCCTTCTTCACCCTGCACATGGATCCGCGGCGGCTCGAGGAATTCTCCCCGGCGGGATGGGAGCGCACCTACCATCGGATCGCGGCACTGCTGAAACGCCACCCGGAAGTGAAAGGCGTCTTCGGCACCGCGTGGTTCTACGATCCGGCCGTGGCCCGTATCAGCCCCCATCTCGCCTACCTGCGGGAACTCCGCGAGCGCCACGGGGCAATGAGTTTCCGCTACGGCCCCACCGAAAGCGCGCGCCGGAATGCGACCGCCACCTCGCGCACCCGCCGCCGCCTAATGGAGGATGGGCGCTATGAGCCGACAAGCTACTATGTAGTGTGGCCGCGGCGCGCGCTTATCGATTGGGCCCGCCGCCATCCCGAGTCCGCCGGGGGGGGAGCGTGAAGGCAAAGCTCAAGGCGACCGCACTCGCCGCCACGCGCCGAGGCGGCCTGATGCGCCTCGCCCGGCGACTCACCGGCAGGCGCCTGCGCATCCTCTGCTACCATGGCATTGCCCTTGCCGACGAGCACCGCTTCCGCGGCGGCCTGTTCATGCACCCGGACACCTTCGCCGAGCGCATGCGCTGGCTGAAGGCAGCGGACTACCCCGTACTGCCGCTCGGGGAGGCCCTTGAGCGCCTCGGCGCCGGCACACTGCCCCGCGGCGCAACCGTGCTCACCTTCGACGACGGCTGGAAGGGCACCTACCGCCACGCCTTCCCGGTCCTCCACGAGCTGGGTTTCCCGGCGACGCTCTATGTCACCAGCTACTACGCGGTTAAGCAGACGCAGGTGTTCAACGTCACAACACGATATCTCTTCTGGAGAGCCGAGCGGGATCGCCTGGACCTTGCCGCAGTGGACCCGTACCTGCGGGGCGAGGCGGACCTGCGAGGCGCGATGGCCCGGGATGAGGCAGCGGACCGCGTGATCCGGTTCGGCCGCGAGCACTACGACGCCCCGGGCCGCCAGGCCCTGCTCCGCCGCCTAGGCGAGGCCCTCGGCATCGACGTCCCCGCGCTGGAGGAGCAGGGCGTGTTCCGACTGGTCAGCGGTGAGGAGGTCGCGGCCGCCGCATCCGATGGCATCGACATCCAGCTGCACAGCCATCGCCATAATCTCGCCCCTTTCGATCGGCAGACGCTGACCCGGGAAATCGAGGACAACCGCGCTGCCCTCGCGGCCTGGATCCCGAAGCGTCTGGAACACTTCTGCTATCCGGGCGGCCTTTACGAGCGCAGCCTATGGCCCACCCTCCAGGCGCTCGGCATCACCTCGGCGACCACCTGCATCACCGGGCTCAACACAGCGCGGACCAGTCGCCTCGAGCTGCGCCGCCTGCTCGACGACGAGAACCTGACCCTCGATGACATCGAAGCTGAGATGAGCGGCCTACAGGACCTCCGCCGGGGCCTCGTCGGCGCGCTGCGTCGCGGTGGCGCCGCCACATAGCCGCCCCAAACCGATCGCACATGTTGCCGCGCGGAGTTCTCATCAGGCCTACTTGGGCGGCAGGTGGACACGGGACCTAAGCAGCCATTGCAGGCAGAGCAGGGTCGCGCTCACCCGCACCAGGAACCAACAGGCGGGGGGCACCGGGAAAACATGAACGACTACAGCGACGCGCCCGCTAAGGCGGCGCCCCCCCTTCCCATGGCGGACAATCACGTCATCGTGTGGGGGCCGAGGACCCGGGAACTCCTAACCGCTCGCGGCTTGAATCACGCGTTCGCCATCTGCGAGCACGGGCTCGCGGCGGTGGCCCGCGCGCTACCGGCAGAACCTGCAGCCACCACGCCGCCTCGGGCCCGCCGCGCGGCGCTACAGCTCGCGCCGGCCACCCTCACCCTGCTCGCCGGCTTTGCCGAGGCAGGTGATGGCGCCGAGGGCTATGCGCCCATCGCGCCTGACGCCCTCTGGCAGCGACTAGAGACGGAGACGCCCGATGCTCGCGTCTCCGGGCAGTTCGTGCTCATCCAGGCGGATGCGCGTACCCTCCGCATTGCCGTGGACCCGATCGGCTGGGGTGCGCTCTACTGGCTGGAAGCGGCGCCCGAAACCGTCGCCGTGTCCACCGACTTCTGGTCGCTGCTCGCGTTCCTGCCGGACTCCGAGCGGGAGGTAGACCGCGAGGCATTGTTCGAAACCCTCTGGTATCGGGGCGTATTTGGCGGCAAGACCCTGCTTCGACGCATCCGCCAGGCACAGGCCGGGGAGCGGCGGATCTGGACTCGGGGTGGCGGTAGCCGCGAACAGCCCCCGCCCCCCTTCCGCTATCGCGCCGTGCGACGGCCGCGCGGGCAGAACGCGGAGCGCCTCGATACGCTCCTCCGCACCGAGGCGCTTACGCTCGCGGACCACGGCAGGCACCCGGCCCTGCTGCTCAGCGGCGGAGTGGACTCAGGTCTCCTGTGCGGGCTGCTTGCGGCACGGGAGGCCCGCAATGCCACCGCGTTCACCGTACGCTTCCGCGGCGCGCGCACCGACGAGACCCCCGCCGCCATCCGTATCGCCCAGCGCTTCGGCATGCGCCAGGAGCTCATCGAGCTCGCGCCCGAGCAGGTGTTCGACGCCCAGCGCCAGGTCGCCCGGGTTTACCCCGCCCCTCCCTACCATCCGGGGGCGGGGCATGACCTGCTCACCTACCAGGCCATCGCGGCAGCAGGCGCCGACACTCTGCTCACGGGGGACTATGCGGACGCGCTCTTCGGCCCGGTGCTCCTGTACACGGTGCAGAACTATCAGCGCCTGCAGCGCATCCCCGCACCGCTGCATGGTGCGACGCTCGCGATCGTCCGCGCGCTCGCACCGGACAAGGCCCGGGCACTGGAGCAGGTGGCACGGGATTTCGATCAACTAACGCCCCACGACTTCGTACTCCACGTCAATGCGGCCTGGCGGCTGGCAGCGTCACGCGAGCTCGTTCCGGACGCGGAGCCGACGGATCTGCGGCGGATCGCGGAAGGCTTTCGCAGCGCAAGCCTGGCGGACTGGGCGAGCACTCATGCGGCCTACACCGCCGATGCCTTCTACGCCCGGCGGCTCTTCGCGCTTGCCGAGCCACTCGGCGTACGGGGGCTTTTGCCGTTTGCGCGCCCGACGGTCACCGAGTTCGCCGCCAGGCTGCCATTCCGCCAACGCCGGCACAGGGGGATAAACAAGGCGCTGCTGAAGGACGTAGCGGCCCGCTATCTGCCAGCGGATATCGTCCACGCGCGCAAATCCGGATTCTTCACCAGCGACTTCCATCGGTTGCGCCAGCAGGACGCCCGCTGGAACGACGCCCTGCACGACCTTCACAACCCGCAGGCGCGCATCCGTAACCACCTGGATCAGGGCGCCCTTGATCGTATGATCCGTGAGGCGCTCACCAGCGACCACACCGGCCACATGGGCCTGATATGGCGACTCACCACCCTCGAGTGGTGGCTCGAGCGGCTCGCCCGCGGCTCGGATCGGCAGTTCGCGCCGCCGGCCTCGACGGCCGCCGATGAGCGGCTGCTCGCGCCAGGCCATCTTTCCGGTATGGACACCTAGACTTCCACCCCGGGGCGGGTCGGCGCCGACCTTCTCCCATAAGGCGCGGACGGACATCGCGGGAGCACGGCATGCCGAGGCTTCGATTCGAAGAGCAACCCCACTGGCCGAGGCTCGCCTGGCTCGCAGAGTTGCGGCCCAAGGCGGATGTCGTCACCGTCTTCCACGGGCCGGGAGTCGAGCGCGGCGACGACTGGTGCTGCGAGGCCGTCTGGCCGGGCACTTTTTCCGAAGGGGATTTTGACAATACCGATCTCGTGGCCGGTTCCGGCGTCCGGGTGCGTGGGGCTGAGGTCTACTTCATTTCCGCCGGCAACACCGTCGACCGGCTCCAGTGGGTGGAACACCGCGGGGGGTTCCTGATCTCCAATTCGCTTGCCTGTCTGCTGCATGGGGCAGGCCTTCGGCCGATTGCCGCATGGCCCGGGTACGCCCGTACCTTCAATACCATCATCCGGGGCATCCGGAAGTATGAGAGCGAGATACCGCTGCAGGGTGCGCGCGCGCACCTCGTGTACTTCGACAATCTCCGCTGGAATGGGACCGAGCTCTCAAGGGCGGAGAAACCTTTCGCGCAGCGCGAGTTCCGGAGTTACTCGCACTATGTCGGATTCCTGAGCGAGAGCCTCGGGGCGATCCTCGACAACGCCCGCTCCGGCTTGCGCCGCCGGCCATTCGAGCCGCTCAGCACCCTCTCCAGTGGCTACGATTCCACGTTCATCACCACGCTTCTCAAGCCCCACGGTGTTCGCGAGGCGCTCTGCTTTCGGCGCGGCAGCGGGCGCGACGACGGCAGCGAGCTCTGCCGCAGCATGGGCTTGGCGCCGGTTAGCGCACTGGCGGACGCGTGGCGCCGTGTCGAGCGCCCGGAGATCCCTTTCCTTGCTGCAAACGCCATCGGCGAGGAGGTGTACTTCGCCGCACTTCAAGAGTGCCTGCCGGGCCGGCTCCTGTTCACCGGCTATCACGGCGACAAAGTCTGGGACCGCGACACCCCGTATACCTCACCCGAGTTCGTACGCGGTGACCTCTCGGGCCTGTCCCTCACCGAGTACCGCCTGGGCGTCGGCTTCATCCAGTGCCCGCCCGCGTTCTTCGGCGCCGGCGCCGTTGCCGACATCCGGGCCATCTCCAACTCGCCCGAGCTTCACCCGTGGGACGTGGGCGGCGACTACACCCGTCCCATATGCCGGCGAGTGGTGGAGGAGTCCGGCGTTCCGCGGGACGCGTTCGGCACCCGCAAGAGCTTTGCGGCGCAGTGGTTCGTCACCACCCCCGCCTTCCTCACTGACTGCTCGCGGGAGGACTACCTCGCCTGGCTGCGACAGCGCCAGTGGGCGTGGCTCGCCTGCGGGCGGCTCCCGCCCATTCGCAGCGCACACTGGGATCGATCGAGGCAGCGCACGCTGGTGCGGCTGAGCCGCGCCGCAGGCCGTTTCCCGGGCATTCACAAGCCGGCCCTCCGGCGGCTGCCACCGGTGCGCCACCTCCTGCAGCTCGACGACTGGCGGGGCGGAGCGCCGGCACTGTTCGGCATCAGGCGCTACGTCTTTCCCTGGGCGATCGAGCAGCAGATGCGAAAGTATTCCCGCGACGCACGCGGAACCGGCTGAGCACCCAACACCGAGCGTCCATATCGTCAAAGCGGCCTGCACCAACCGTTGACGGCCGGCCGCGGCGCGGTGATCCTTGACCTTGGGGGCGTTTCGGAAATGTTACGGGCGAGGGGGCGGGATGTTCCGGATTCGTTACGAAGCCCGGCCGCACTGGCCACGGCTCGCATGGCTCGCCGAGTTCCGCACAGGCTGCAGGACCGTCACGATCCATCACGGCCCGTGGGTGGAGTGCCAGGACGACTGGTGTTGCGAGGCGACCTGGCCCGGCCCATTCGCCGAGGGCGACTTCGACCGCACCGATCTGGTAGCGGGCACGGGCGTCCGGCTCCGACGAGGACACGTTGCGCTCGTCGCAGCGGGCAACACCGTGGATCGACTCCAGTGGGTACGGTGTCGAGGGCGCTGGCTGGTATCCAACTCCCTCGTCTGTCTCCTTCACGCCACGGGGTTACGGCCGATCATCACCTGGCCGCACTACCCCCATCGGTTCAACACGATTATCCGCGGGATTCGGAGGTATGAGCGGAAGTTACCCGTGGCGGGCGACCAGATCTATCTGAACTATTTCGACAACCTGCACTGGGACGGAACCGAACTGCACGCCGTGGAGAAGCCCGGGGCAGGGCGCACGTTCGCCTGCTTCGTAGCCTACCGGGACTTCCTCAGTGGAAGTCTCGCCGCGATTCTCGAGAACGCCGGCTCGCCGGCTCGCCTACACGCACTCACGCCGCTGTCCACGATCTCGACGGGTTACGATTCGACGTGCGTATCCGCACTGCTACGGGACCTCGGCGTAACACGCGCTCTGTCCCTGCGCACACCCAACGGTCGAGATGATGGCCAGCAGCTCAGCCGGCTGCTCGGCATGGAGGCGACTACGGCCCGCAATACCGACTGGCGACATCTGGAGCTTCCCGAGGCCGCGTTTCTCGCCGCCAACGCGATCGGCTCTGACGTACAGATCGCTGCCTTTAGCGAAAGCCTTGCGGGGAGTGTGCTCTTTACCGGGCACTACGGGGATCCGATGTGGGATCGCGATACCCCGCACACCCGCGGCGAGATCACGCGAACGGACGTGGCCGGCATGTCGATGACCGAGTACCGGCTCCATGCCGGGTTTCTGCACTGCCCACCGGCCTACTTCGCTGCCCGCTCGGCGCCAGCCATCAAGGCGATATCCAACTCGCCAGAAATGCGGCCATGGGACGTCGGGGGCGACTACAATCGACCGATCTGCCGGCGGATCGCCGAGGAAGCGGGCTTGCCCCGAGAACTCTTCGGCACCCGAAAGAGTTACACTGCCCAGTGGCTCACGACCAGCCCGGCATTCCTCTCCGCTTCTGGCCGCAGGCTCTATGCAGACTGGCTAGCACGCCATCGCAGCGCCTGGCTAAGGCAGGCGCGCATCCCGCCGACATGCAATGCACAATGGGACCGCGCCAGACAGCGCGCCCTGTTAGCATCGGGCCGTGCGGTCGGCCGCCTGCCCGGCGTCCACCGGGCCCGACACCTCCCGCCGCTCGCCGCACTGCTCCGTGCCGGTGACTGGCGAGGCGGCGTGCCACCGTTGCTCGGCATGCGCCGTCACCTGTTCCCCTGGGCGATGCACGAGACGATAAAGGCGTACCGGGATCGAGCCATATCGAAGGAGCAGCGAAGTTCCCATGCGTCCTCCCAGTATTCAGACGACGCTACCAAGGAGCTTCCGACCTCCATCCGCGCGTGTTCCTCCAAATCATAATATCAGCCCTCCTCACCGCTACCACCTATTCGTTGAATCAGCCTGCCTTCATACCTATATCCCTAGCCAATTACCTTCCCAACGCAGACGCTGTCCTAAACGTGCCAACCACCTTCGATGACGGAACCGCACGCCACGCTCCCGCAACAGCCGACAAAACTCCTCATCCAAAATGCCGACGCCTGCGCCAACCTGCAGAAGCTCTATATTGCCATCGTGATTAAGCTCCAGGAGCAACGGCCCTTCCCGGGTCAGTGCGACGTCCCATGCCTGATATCTCAACCGAGGGAAAATGCCTGATGCCGCGAGGCAGAGCGCCACGGCTTCAGAGTAACTCTCTGGCGGGGACCCAAGGAGGAGTCTCGCGATCGACTCATTGGGCCCGACCTCTCTTGCGCCGGTGTTCGTGGACTCCAGGATGCTTTCAACGCAACCGGTGTCACGATTAAGCAGACCCAAAAAATTACCCTCGCGCCAAAAATTATCTGCTGCGTGCCCTTGAGCCGGAATCTTCCATCGCGCCCGAAACAAACGAGCTCCCTCACTCGTTAACAGTACGACAAGCCTTAGCGTGGACAGGGAGCCTCTGCTAACCCATGGCGTCTCCGCAGCTGGATTTAAGCAGTCCTGAAACATGTAAGATCGCCAGGACATAATCTCGTCCGCCAGGGATTTCAGCGTCCGCTCGCTCCCATCCTGCATGATGAGTAGATCACGCGCTCTCTCATAGGCCTTGAACGCGAGCACCCCCTGGCTCATGAGGCTTTCTACGGGCTTCCCGAACGCCGGGAAGTTCTCGCTGGTCCGCAGAAAACTCATCAGATCGTCCTGGTCCCGAATGACCGGGATCCCGGACACCGCACGGCGTTGCCGATCATAGAAGGCAAGCACTCTCGGTTGCGCAAACCCACATGATCGAAGCAAAAGGCTAAACAATATCTTATCGCTTACGACCCCCCAAGCTTCACGCTCATTAAGGCCTTCCCAAATTTGGCGTGACAGTGACCGACTGGCAAAAGTTCTTCTATTCTTCTTCGCGACCGCTGATTCGTCATATAGTCGATAGCCAAAGAATTCTCCTGCGCCAAGCTGACTCTGCGAGTACCGCAACCGAAGACATTCGCGCAACAAGGTGAGGCGACCCGACAATGTTCGCTCAACTGCCTTGAACCTACGCCAGGTATCGCGCGCTCCTCCAATCGGCATGTGGTTCATCGTGCGCTCACCCCAATCAAAGTCGGCCGCCATCACGCACACATGAGAAACGAAGGGGCCCATCGCATCCGTAGCATGGACAGAGGGAGTTCCCCCTTCTTAGCCACCACTCGTTTCAAGCATGTCAGCTGCGAGCGATTGCCCTCGTTGGCACCCGAGTGAACGCAGCGCCTATTCGGTCCGGCGAGACGTTCAGCTCTATTACGCTCGGACCCTCTGGAGTCACGGCCACATCAACGCCCGCGAACCGAGTGCCTGGAAAGGCGGCAACGCAGCTGGTCGCGAGCGACAGTGATTCCTCGAAGAATGGCAGCTTCACGTCAGCTATTGGCGCTGCGTGATCAGGGTGCATCGGGTAGATTTGCCTCCGCGGTGTGCCATCCATGGCAGGCTCAAGGATGCCCGTCTGTAGGTTAACCGGGGCCACAATACCGCCACTGGACTGGTTATCCACTATGGCCCCGAGGCGCCCGATTCTGAGGTAGGCGAGCACGGGAGTAACCGTTAAATCTTTAGCCTGGAGAGCCCAGATGCGGAGAGTGTTTACGCTACTAAGATTAAACGCAGCGAAGGCATCGTGCTGCTGAAGGTACGTTTCCAGTATCGAACCCCGTGCGTGTGCGGTGTGCAGGGCCGAATCACAGAACTCGCTAACGGTCGCGTACTCCCCGGTGCGGTCCCGGAGGAGGCGGATATCGTCCCCGTCCTGGGCCACCGCGACCGATTCGAACGTGTAGCCGCCCCACCCTTCGACCGCCTTGAAGCAAACCTTTTTCCCGTTCAGGCGCTCGCTCAGATACTCGGAAAGGGCCTCGGGCGTCCGGAGGGGCGCTCCATCTGGGGTCCTACCTGCTGCGGGATGATAGAAGCCGAGGTACGGAGGTGTCGGTATCGCCAGCGCCTGTAGGAGCGCCTTCTCGATGAGCTTGTTCTGCGAGATCTTGCGGTGATTCACGGGATTGAGCCGTTGCAGCGCCTTGCGATAGGCCATCGTGCTCAGGTGGCCCGCCTTATCTCGCCACGGCACACCCTTCTCCCAGAACCCGGCCATCTGGTAGTAGCCGGGCCCGACTCCGCGGCACGCATACAGGATCGCTGCCTCGAGCCCTTGCCGGAACCGCCCCAGATGGCCCGCCCTTTCCCGCTCCGCGGCGAGCGCCCAGAACGCCCGCATCGACAGACTTCCGGCAACAGCCATGTCAACGCCTCCCCCGCCCGCTAGGCGACATCGCCGGCCGTTCCATGCGTCATGGGGGCGCCCGCCGACCGGGCCTCTCCTCGGGCCACGTCGTCCGTGCTGCAGACTCCATGGCGGCACCATTCGCCTCAAGGGCCCACGCATGGAGTAGCCGCGTCAGCGCTTCAACGACCTCCGGATGCACGGACGCGACGTCGTGCCGGCACTGGGGATCCGACACTAGGTCGTAGAGCTCGTGGCGTGGCCCCGTTCGCAGTGGCAGGCACACGAGCTTCCAGCGGCCGGCGACGACCATGCGATCCCGCGCCTGGTTGACCCGCTCGCGGAACCCGGCCTTCACCGCAAGCGTGCCCGTGGCCGGGTTCGGCACCTCCAGGAGCTCCAGCACGGACGGGTAGTCGAGATGCTCCGGGTGCATGCCGGGGATGCGCGTCAGCCACATCCCCGTCTCGGCGAAGGCCGGAAGATCCAGATCCGCCACGCGGCCCTCGATGCAGGGCAGGAGCGAATGCCCGTCGGCCTCCGGCGGCGCAGCACCAATCATCTCCAACAGCGTTGGGAAAACGTCCACCGAGCGCACCACCGGATCGATCACGCCCCGCCCCCGCCGGCGCGGGTCCACAATCACGAGGGGGATGCGGTTGCTATCCCCGATAATGCTGTTTCCCTGGCCCCAAGTATTGTGCTCGAAGAGGTCCATGCCGTGGTCGCCGTAGAGCACGACAATGGTGTTCTCCGCCAGCCCGCAGGCCTCCAGATACCCCAGCGTGCGTCGCACCTCGTCGTCAAAGCTGCACACCGCGCCGTCGTAAAGGGCGTTGATCTGGTCGAGGTCGAAGGCCTTCTTCGGCTCCGCCTGACTGCGAATGACCTCGAAGGGGTCGGTGAGCCGCCGCATGGCGAACTTGGACTCCCCCCGATAGCCCG
The DNA here is from genome assembly GCF_020883455.1 of Spiribacter halobius. NCBI lineage: Bacteria > Pseudomonadati > Pseudomonadota > Gammaproteobacteria > Chromatiales > Ectothiorhodospiraceae > Sediminicurvatus > Sediminicurvatus halobius. The sequence goes on from NZ_CP086615.1 coordinate 3,297,240, forward strand.
GGTTCGAGAAGCGCAGATAGTAAGGATAGTCGCTCGCGAACGGCGGGTGGGTGTGCGAGGTGAAAAGATTGAGCAGGAAGGGTTGCCCCTCCCTTGAAAGCCGCCCGAGCCGCCGCCGCGCCTCCCGGCCGAGCTGTGCGCCGAGCGGCACGCCCGCAAGATAGTAGAGTTCCGGCAACAGCCGCTTGCCCACGCGGTTGTGCAGAAACAGCGAGAGGAACAGCCGGATGTCCTTCGGCCCCTGGCGGATGAGGTACTTGAGATTCCACTGGTCCGCGGGCAGGTCGAGTTCCTGGAAGCCGAGGTCGAACTTGCCGAGGTCACTGCCGCACCAGTCGCTCACCGCCACCGTGCGGTAGCCGAGGCGGGCGAGCTCCCGCGGCAGCGCCGGAACGCCGGTGCAGCGCTCGTCATCCGCCACGTAGTTGAAGCGCACCCCGTGCCGGTGCGGCCAGCAGCCGGTGAAGAGCGAGACGAGGCTCGGCGCCGTGCGCGCGAGCGGCACGTAGCAGCGGCGAAAACTGGTACCGCGCGCGATGACCCCGTCGAGGAAAGGCGTTGTATCCCGCTCGTAGCCATGGGCTCCGATGCGGTCCGGGCGCAGGGTGTCACAGCCGATCATGAGTACGTTCGGACGCTGCGGGTTGCCGGCCGCCGCCGGCACCGGCTGCGGCTCGCGGTCCCGCAGCAGCCAGCCGGCGAGCGCCGCGAGCACCGCCGGCGCCGCGAGAAGTGCCGCCGCCCCCTCCGCACCCGCAGTGGCCAACCGCGCGCAGGCAAACGCCACCAGCACCGCGGCCACAGCCACGCCGCCCCATCGGACGGCCGCGAGCCGCTGGGGCGTGAGCCATTCCCAGACGCCGTAGAGCCGCGCCAGGTTGTAGTTGGAGGAGGCGACGATGAGCCCGGGCGAGTGCAGCAGCATGTGGAGCAGCTGGTAGGCCGTGATGGCGAGCACGGCGGCGAGCGCGGATGTCGTGGCCGCGACAGGCGAGAACGTCGCGCCCAGCAGCACCGTCGCCGATAGATACACATAGCTCCCGGGGAGCGCGAGCAGCGTGGCGAGCGCGAGCGCCCAACAGCCAAGCCGCGCCACCGAGAGCAGCGTGTAGCCGAAGTAGAGCCGCAGCACCTCGTCCCGGATCTGCGGGCCCGTCTGGCTGAAGTCCTTGACGGACTTAAGCAGCACGACCACGGTCACAAGCGCGCCCGCGGCGAATGCCGCGAGCAGCGTCGGCGCCCAGGGCAGTGCCTCAGTCGGCTGCATTAGTGGTCACCCCGCTACCCGCACCGGATCTCCCCCTCTCCAAATGGGTGATCGGCAGCTCACGGCGCATCACGATGCACCGGTTGCCCGGACTCCTGATCCAGCCCCGCCGGAACAGGCTGACGAAACCCCTTCCACTCCCCGAGCGAGGCCGCAAGCCGCACGAGGTGGAAGCGCCGCGCCTGTGGCCGCAGCGCCAGCACGCTCCAAACCAGGTGCTTCGCGATCTTGCGGTACATGTAGCGCGGCACGTGCCCCGGACCGGGCCCCCGCCCGTAGGGCACCATGGAAGCCGAGCGCTGGTACGCCTTGCGCATCAGGTAGCCGAGCGTGAGACGCTCGGCATCCACGTAGTGGTACTGGGTCATAGCCGGCTCGTAGCGCAAACGCACACCCAGTTGCAGCGCGCGAATCACCCAGTCGATGTCCTCCGCACCGCCGAGGTTGTGGCCGATCGGACCGAGATGCTGTCGGAAGGGTCCTACCCGATCGAAGAGCGCGCGGCGGATAGCGAGGTTGCCGCCGCCAGGCACCGCGACATCGCGCGTCACCTCCCGCGGCTCGGGACCGAGGTCGAAGTTCGGCACCGGTAACGGGTAGATGCGGTAAGCACCGCGATCATGCACCCACACGGGCTCGCTGCCGTCCCAGTCCGGGCGAATGCGACCGCAGAGCATGGCCGCGTCGGGGTGCTCCGCGAAGCCGCGCGCCACCGCGCAGAGATACCCTGGATCCACGCGGTGGTCGTCGTCCACGAACGCGACGAGGTCCCCGGTCAGCCGTGGCAGCACGACGTTCAGGGCGTGCGCCTTGCCGGGCACCGGCTCCTCGTACCAAGTCAGCGGCAGCCTGCCCTGCCCGGCATCGTAGCCAGCAAGATACTCGCCCGTGCCATCCGAGCAGGCATTGGCTACCACCACCAGCCGCACAGTTGTATCCGAAGGGCGGTTGGCAGCGTTAAGGCTCTCGATCACCCGGCGCAGCAGCGCCGCGCGATTGTGGGTACAGACGAGGACATCGAGCCGCGTCGCCCCACCTTCACGGTGATTGCCGACTGCGGAGCCAGGTGCGCAATAGCCGCTCACACCGGCCCCGCTGCGCTTCGGCCGATCATGCGCCGGCTTCCACCGCCCTGGCAGCCGGCTCGCCCAGCCACTTCCGCCGGAACGCCTCACGCTCCGCGTCCGTATAGAAGTGGCGGGCGTAACGAGACTCGTACATACGGTCCACATACTCGCGCGGCAGGCGCACGTCCCGGACAAAGTCCCGGTACATGTAGAAGCGCTCGTCCCGCTCGGTGACGTGGGTGTTCACGAGTTCCGGTACCTCGATGCCAAGGAAGTCGCGGAACGCCGCCCGAAAGCAGTCCGCCAGCCGCTCGACCTTGATAACGAGGAGGTCGGCAACCTCGTTGCGCAGCACATCGTAGCCGCTCTCGTCCAGCGGGGGCGCGGCGAACACGTCGATGCCGAATACATCCCGGACCTCCTCGTCGAACCAGCGAAGGGGTTGATCATGGGGAAAGCGCTCCAGGAAGACTCTGCGAATCTCGCCGTGGGAAATCTCGCCGGCCGCGTAGCGCCGGTGAAAGTCGGGCAGGAAGTCATCGATGCTCAGGAAGAACACCGACACATTCCGGGCAATCGGATCACGCACAACGGACACGAGCCGCCAGCGGTGCCGCTCAAGCCGCTGCGCCGCCTCGCGACTCAGCAGCTGGCTCATCCGGACATTGAGCGGGAAGCGCGAAGGCTTGAGGCCACGCCGACGCAGGTGAGCCTCCCGGTGGGCAACGCTGGCGGGGTTCATCCAGTGCGAGTGCAGCACCGGCCCTGGGACGCCGGCTGCGCGCAGCGTGCTCGTCACCGTCATGGAGGCCGCCCGCCCCATCTGGTGCACGATCAGCAGGTCTGATCCCTGCTCGAGATGGGCGCGGACATCCTGCAGCGTTCGCCTGTTCTTGCGCAGCGTCTCGTACTGGTAGAGCCAACGCCGCAGGGAGTGCAGCATACGTTCTCCTTTAATCATCCGCCCGACCAATGGGCCTCTGGATCGAGATCACGGTAGAAGGGGAGGTCGAAACGCGCGACGACCGCGCGCAGCTCTCCGAGCTCCCGCGGGGAGAGCGTCCCCTCCCACTTGTGGATCTCCGAGCGCGGGTTCCTCGGCCTGCCGTAACCCGGGCCAGCCGGCCGATCGGGATCGGTCAGGAAGGCCGTCATCTGATCGCTCCAGGCGAGGCCGAGCAAATCCGCTACGTCCTTGAACCGTGACAGGGGGTGCAGGCAATACCACTCATGCTCGCGTAGAATCCAGCCTTTACGGTGGAAGCGCCACTGCAGGTACGTCACCGCTCCCCAGAATGCCCCGACCTGCTCCCAGTAAGTCCGAGCACCGTTCAGGACATCCTGGAACGGCTCGAGGGGTCCCCTCATCAGGTCCTCCTGCCGGGTGAGCTGCCGCAGTGCATACCGGAACTCCCATCCCCTGGCCTGCCAGCTGAGGGCGAGCGGCACCGGATGCCGGACGGTCTGTATGACGACGATCTCCGGCAGCTGCTGCGCCACCCAGTCCAGCGCGAGTACCAGGTGTACCCATTTGAGGAGCACCGTATGCGAGTGGCTTCGTCCCAGGAGTTCCTTCCAGCCCTGCTCCGCGATGACATAATGATGGGCCAGTTGCCCGGCAAAAGCGGCCTCGAGATGCTTCGCAAGCCCGCCATCGTGCGCCGAGCGGCTCAGGTACCGGTACCGGTAGCGGGCATCCAGCAGGTGGTCTGGCTCAAAGTAATAGGACACCCCTGGCGATAACGATAGCACCCGGGCTATCCACGACGTACCGCTTCTGGGCAGGCCGGAGACGACGATGCGCCGACACCCTGCCGGCACGGGAGGCAGCAGCCGAGCCGCCATCGAGCGGAGCGGTCGGCGCAGCGTTCTTTCATAGCTGATCGAGCGCACCCCAGTCTCGCTTGTTCTGGTTCCGGATGATCATGAGCTGCCGCGTTCCGCACCCCGGCTCGGGTAGCGCCGGTAGCGACGGTGGAGCCCGAGAATCGTACCCAGCGCGTACGAGCCGTTCATCGCCTGCCGCACCGTATTGACGTCCCGGCGTACTGCCATGGCGAGGACGCGAAGCCAGTGCCCCGCCGCCTGGCGGATCAAGAACGGCGGCACTCCAAGAAACGCTCTCTCATATTCCGGGCTTCGATATTCGCCGAACTTTCGCCCCGCGGCGAAATGCAGCCGCAGGAAGTAGCTTCTGGAGATCTTATCTAGCTCCACGTAATGGCATACTTCCATATCCGGCCGGTAACGGATGGCCGCCCCCCTTCCCACTAGCTCGCGAAACATGATTGCGTCCGAACCACCGCCGACCCCAGCACCGCGGCGGTTGTAGCGCACATCGAATCGCAGATTTTCGTCCTCTGCGAAAATTGCAGTGCGATAGCCGATATTCCCGCTCCACAACGGCGTATCGAGATCCCGGACCCATAGGGCGCCATCGCCATGATCCAGAGCCCCCAGGAACCCCATCATATCCTCGGTCAACCAGCGAGGACGGCGGCCGTCGGGGAGTACGACGCGGATGCGCCCGCCGACACACTCCGCCCCCTCCCGGCCCAGGGCGTCGGCCGCGGCGCTCAGCAGACCGGGCGCAGGCAGCTCGTCATCATCGATGAAGAGTAGGAACTCGGTACCCGCACGCAACGATTCGGCGATCGCCCGGTTGCGTGCGAAGGGGATGCCCTGCCGGGCCTCCCGGACGTAGCGCAGCGGCGCCCCGTCCCGCCGCGCGAGGTCCTGCAGCAGATGTGGCGTCTCGTCGGAGCTGTTGTTGTCGACAGCCAGAATCTCGAAGGGGACGGGGCACTGCTGCCGGCGCAGCGCGTCCACGAGCCCGGGGAGCTGGCTCGCCCGGTTATAGGTGCAGAACGCGACACTGAGCGTCGGGGTCATTGCGAACGCCCCCTGTCCCTCAGGTTCAGTAGCGCCCCGTGCATCCGGCGAGGCAGCAGGCTGGGGATCATATAGACCCAGTCGCGCGGGCGGCCGTAGCCGTGTCGCATCACCGCTCGGAACAGGGCCCGCGCGGAATCCAGATCGCGCGCCCAGTAGGATCGGTAGCCCCGCAGCAGCAGCTCCCCGACAAGCAGCTCGCGCACCCGCCCGGGCCCGATCTGCTCGGCCACCTCCGGGTGCGCCTCGATGAACTTCCGCTGCGCCGTCCAGTGGCTCATGGCGACACGCAGCCTGTTCTTGGTGACCTGATCGCCGCCATGGTGGTAATAGTACGCTAGCACCTTCGGGACCCGCACGATCGGCCCTTGAGTGGCGACGCGCAGCCACAGATCATAGTCCACGGAAGCGCGAAGCGTCTCATCGAAGCCCCCGGCACGATCGATGCACTCCGCGCGCGTAAGTGCAGCGTGGATCGGCCAGCGGCAGCCGCCGAGCAGCACCTCCGCCTTCGAAGGGGACTCGTACTCCGGCGGGACGAATGGCTCACCCCGCCCCCCGACGACACCGAGGTTCTGCCAGCCGCAGTAGGCCAGCACCGCCTCGTGGTTTCGGTCCAGGGCAGCGACCATGGTGGCGAGGAAGTCCTCGTGCCAGGTATCGTCGGCATCGAGAAATGCGATGTACCTGCCGCATGCTTCAAGCAAGCCGTGATTCCTTGCGGCAGAGGGTCCCGCGTTCTCCTGCTCGATCAGGCGCAGCCGCGAGCAGTCCAGGCGCCGTACCGCATCCGCCGAGCCGTCGACGGATCCGTCGTCCACGACGATCAGCTCCCAGTCGTGGTAGGACTGCTCCATCACGCTCCGCACGCTCGCACCGATCCGCTCCACCGCGTTGAAGCAGGGCGTGATGACGGAAACGGCGGGGCCACCGCCTTCAGCGCGCATTGCTCGTCCAGCGTCCGATAACACCGATCGCACCCATTCCGCCGGCCCTCACCGGCCCGTGAAGCGGGCGGTCAGGCGGCGGCCGAAGTAGCGTCCGAGCGCCAACCACGAGCCATCCGAGGTGCCCAGTGTCAGCATGCGGGCGAGTTCGCCGCTCCCGACCCCAGGTCCGATCTCCAGCCGCGGCAGCGCCAGCGGTTGGCGCCCGTCCGGGCGGATCCAGCCCGGGCGCACGGTACAGGCCGCTGTGTAGCCCGCCTCGCTCACCGCCGCGACCGCAGCATCGTCGTGGCTCCCGTAAGGGTACGCGAAGCTCGTGACAGGCCGGCTCAGCAGGTTCTCGAGATCCTCGCGCGAGCCGCGCACCTCGGAGCGGAGCTCTTCCGGCGGGAGCGCGGCTAGTCGGAGATGACGCCTGCCGTGCGCGCCCACTTCCATGCCGGCTGCGGCCATCTCGCGCAGCTGTTCAGCAGTCAGCAGTGCCCGCCGTTCCCCCTGATCCTCCAGCCAGTCCGCATGCCCGCCGATCGCGCGGGTAACGACGAACCAAGTGCCCACCATCCCGCGCCGGGACAGCTCCTGAAAGGCGGCATAATTGTCCGCGTAACCGTCGTCGAAGGTGATGAGCACACACGGCCCGCACTGGTCGACTGATCCGTCAAGGTCCGCGACGCGGAGCGTCCGGTAACCCGCCTCCTGCAACAGATCCAGATGTTGCCGGAAGCGCTCGAGCGACACCGACCAGCGCCAGCGCGGAGTCCCCCTCATCCGCTCGACCGCATGGTACATCAGCGCAAGCGGACCGTATCCGGCCCCCTGCCTTCGGAGAAGCGCTGCTGAGACTCTGGGCGCGACCATCTTCTCACCCTATCTCAGTTTGGCCTGGAGCGCGGCAACCGCCCTTAGGCGTCTCCGGACTGGCGGCGAGCCGGGTCGCGAAGGTCAGGGACACTCTCCGCGAGCATTGCTCCGAGCCTTCGCGCCAGCCTGCGACTGAAGGTGGCGGTTAGGTGACTGGCGTCCTGGAAGACGACAACGCCATCGCGGATGACCTCGCAACGCACGCCCGGACACACGAGCTGCCCAGTATCGATCAACGTGGCATCGCCGCGCCGCTCAACCAACTCCGCAGTCAGCCGCTCACTCGCCGCGCGGTCAGCCCGGAAGGCGCAGGTGTCGCCTGGCGTCTCCGAACCGAACCATGTGGCGCGGGAGAGGCATTCCGGGATGTCTCGACCGGGCCGCGGCACCTCATCGAGAACCACGACGTTCAGGCCAGCACCGGCCAGCCGACCGATGGCATTCTCGATTCCACTCTCCCATTCATCGCGTGTCACACGCGCTGGCCCGCGCTCCCGAAGGTAGCCAGAGGCATTACTGAGAATCACCACATCCGGCCTGAGCTCAAGGATGCGCTGAAAAGCCGCCTGTCGCCACGCGGAGCATTCATGGTACGGCCGCTCCAGGTGGGTCGCGAAGGTGTCGACCTCGAACGAAGGACAGCCGGACTTCGTCCAGGAATACAACCGCCAGCCCCGGACGTTGGCAAGGCGCTCTAACGCCGGAAACCAGTGCGCCGCGTGAGAATCCCCGAACAGCACGAACGTTTTCGTCCCTTCCGGCGCGCCGAACAGGCACTGCGGCTGCCGCGTTTCGTGATAGCCGAGGTGGCAACCGTATTCGTAGACAGGCGAGCTGTCTCGACTCGCGTGTGCGTACTGGCGCTGATCCTCGGAAGCGAGCTCGGCGGAGGCGATCCTCTCGACCCCGAAGCAGATGACCCCCACGGCAGCAGTCAGGCACAGGCCCGCAGAGACCGATCTCGAAGCCCGCAGCGGCGCGACTCGCCCCACGCGTATCGGGTTCTCCACTGTGCGGAACGTGACCCACGCCAATCCCAGCGAGAGAAGCGCACAGACCAGTGCCGTCACAGCGTTCAACCCACCGAACAAGGCGGCAGCGTACACGTACACCGGCCAGTGCCAGAGATACCAGGAGTAGGAGAGGTCACCGACCCAGCGGAGTGGCCAAACGCTGAACATCCTTTCGACGAAGCTTCCTCGCCCGATCGCGGGGCTCACCAGGAGAGCAAGCGTGCCGGCGGCGGGCAGCAACGCGGCGGTACCCGGGAAACGGGTATCTTCCCCGAAGCTCACTGCGGCCATCAAAACCGCCGCGAGGCCCGATACGGCGAGTACACTCGCCACATGAGGATGCCGGCCCGACAGCATCGATGCAGCGCAGTACCCCAACGCCCCGAGGCCGAACTCCCAAGCACGGGTCCAGGGGCTGAAGAAGCCCCAGGGACCGCTGTACGCCGTAAGGTAGTCGCTCAACGCGAGCGATACGGCGATTGCCGGGAGCATTCCGAGAGCCACCCAGAGCATCCGATGCCGCAGCGGCGCGAAGCGGAATAGGGCGAAGATCAGCAACGGCCAGGCAAGGTAGAACTGCTCTTCGACCGCGAGCGACCAGGTATGCAGAAATGGGTCCGTAGCCGAGGTCTCGTTCAGGTAGTCGGTCGCCTCCAGCGCGAAGCGGAAGTTCCCTACGTACAGAATGGCGGCCAGTGCGGACGTAGCGTGGGATTGCAGCTGGAGCGGCGAGCTGACGAACCAGCCCGCGGCCAGCGTCACGGTGAAGACCAGCAGAGCCGCTGGCAACAGGCGGCGCATGCGTCGGGCATAGAAGCGCACGAAGTCCAATCGGGGATTTGCGAGGGGGTGCCCCCGAAGCTCACGAGCAAGCACGCCACAAATCACATAGCCGGATATGACGAAGAACAGGTCCACGCCGACATAGCCACCTGGCAACCACGGCGTACCCGCGTGGTACGCGACCACGAGCAAGACCGCGAGGGCCCGGAGCCCTTGGATGTCCGGCCGGAACTCGGACCCCCTTGCCGCGTGGCTCGCCTCGCTCACAGCACGGTCCCATCGCCCGGCGAGCTCATAAGGCCGCGCATAGCGCGCGTCACCGAGCCCCGCGCCGCGGGCCTTTCCATAGACGCAACGGCCCGGCGGACACGCTACCCGTGGAGGATGTGGCCAATGGGTCTGCATCCACTTTCATATGACGCGCTTCCAGGGCACGGCCGGCCACCAACTCCGCACGGATCGCTTCGAGATAGCCGTGCCCGTATCGAAGATCAGGCTCGAGGTGATTACCTTCGGCCCACTCGTTCCAAGCCTTGATGAAGACCAACCGCTTTTCCGGATCACGATCAGCTACCCGAGCCACCGCGTCCCGGAAGTGCTGGCGGAAGAGCTCAGGCGTAGAGCCTTGCAGCACGAGCCCGCGCCATCCACTGCGCGGTGTGTTGTCCCAGTTCGGAAGGGCAATCGGGTAGTCATCGAAATCGACCGAACGCTGCCGCAGCAAACTGCCCAGCACGCGCGCGTAGTCATAGATCGAGAGTTTCGCTTCCGCCCCCTTCAGCCATGCTTTGAGCTTCGTCAAAGGATGCCTGCGGGGGATGCGCCCGTTGATGACAGGCAGGGCCTGCATTGCGCAGGCGTCAAGCCCCCGCTCGCGCGGGTCCCAGCGCTCGGACCGGTGCGAGATGCCGACGAGATGCAGCCCCCCAAGCCCCGCCGCGCGGGCCCGATACCGCCAGTAGCTGACCACCCTCTCGAGATCGGGGATGTCATCCGGCTTGTAAATGAGAAACAGCGGCCTGCCATCAACCCGGATGTATCGCGGATCCTCGAAGGCACGCAGGAGGTAGTCAAAGTGCGCCGCGTGGTCGTCCATGCCGGGATACACTTGCTCGATAAGTACTCGGTCCGGCGTGCCCTGCCAGGCGCTGTTCCAGCTGTGGTTCGCCCAGCACAAGCAAAAGGGAAAATCCGGCTTACCCGAGGTGAGCACCTCCTCGAACGGCCGTTCGAGGATCCGCCGGCCACCGAACCAGTAATGGTAGTAGCAGAAGCCCTCGATGCCATAAGCGGCGGCCAGATCCGCCTGCGCCTGGCGGGTTTCGGGCACACGCAGGTCATAGAAGCCCAGATCGGCAGGGATGTGGGGCTGATAGTGCCCACGGAAAAGCGGCTTCGCGCGGGCGACGTTCGTCCACTCGGTAAACCCCTTGCCCCACCAGCGATCGTTCTCCGGTATCGGATGAAACTGCGGGAGATAGAAGGCGATGGCGCGGGCCCGCCTGGCCGCTGCCGATGAGTCCGTCATGCGTCCACCTGTTGTCCGCCGCCCTGCACGGAACGGCCCCGTACCCAGCTCCGCCCCGGGATCAGCACCTCGCCGCCTCTGTAGGCTACGGTTTCCCAGGTAGCCCCATTCCAGGTCAGGTCTCCCCCTGGGGACGTTTCCCACGCCAAGGGGATGTCGTCCTTCGTCACGTTCACCACGATGAGCTCCAGGTCGAATCCGCGGCTCAGATTGATCACACGCAAGCCTTCCGAGGCCGGTGACGGCGTGGGTACCCGCTCGGCGGGCGGGATCGCTTCGGCGTTCACGCCAAGCACCGCCGGTGCGAGCCCGTAGCCCGTGTCATCGCACAGGAGCACCGCCTCGGCGAGCCAGGCGCGATAGCGGGGCTCGGGATCGTCGAGGCAGAGATGCCAGAGCGCCTCCATCCAGAACCCGAGGGAGTGTCCCTTGTTGCGCGAGGCCGCCCAGTACCCCCGCAGATCCGATTCCTGCGTGTAGCGGGCGGCATCTTTGATCACGCGGTTGAGGTCCGCGACCGGGTACAGTCGGGCGTAACGGACAAGATCCCAGAGGTTCACCGTCTGGTAGGGGTCACTCACGCCGCTCAGGGCGATGGCACGGTCCACGAACCCCGTCGGCATGACCAGGCGCGGGAAACGGGTGCGCAACTGGTTCATGCGGGGCATGAGGTACCTCCAGGTGATTCGCTTCAGCGCACGCAAGGGCAGCGGCAGGCGGCGCGCGACCGCCGGGGGCTTCCACGTCAGATCGATGAGCCGGTACGCCAGCCAGTAGACCGCTTCGAGGGGCTGTGCACGGAGCAGCGCCTCCGCTGCGCCACGGGCCGAGCGCAGCCGGCCCGCATAGCGTTCATCCCCCGTCACCCGCGCGTATCGCTCGAGCGCGATGATCGTGTCCAGGTGCGTATTCAGCACCAGCATGTTCGACTCGCTCTTGCCGAGCACACGGCTCGGCCGCCACCGGAACGGGCCGAGCAACATACTCTGCGGCGAGCGCTCGAGGGAGTCGTGCAGGAACCATGTGCCGATGGCCGTCTCATCGGTGAGCCCCGCAATGAACTCGGCCGCCTTCTCTAGCGCGCGGCGGACTACGGGGCACTCGCGCTCCTCCAACGCACCGCAGAGGAGATGCATACCCCCCACATGCAGCCGCGTGTGGCACTCGACCTCCGCCGTCCACTCGCCGTGGTACCAGCCGCCGTCCTCATGCTGCCGTGCGATGATCGAGTAGACGAGCTGCTCTCGGAAGCAGCGGTAAATCCCCTTCCCGGTCGCCGTCTCCAGCCCGCGGCAGATCTGGTACAGAGCGTACGCATCCAGCTCGTCGGGGATGCGCCAATTGTGGGGCCAGGCAAACTGCCGGTTATAGAAATGACCATGCACAATGTGCCGGAACAAATCCGCAGGTGACCGATAACTGCAATGCGAGCCGTACAGAAAATACCCTTGCATCTCGATGCATTCGAGGACCTCTAACTCGCTGGTTCTCCCACTGCAGGCGCGATCTATCCGCCAAATTGTTAAATCAAACATCCCGCCGATCGGCGCCTCCAAAACGGCATCGACTCCGACCGTCGTTGTTGATAAAGTGTCGAGTCGGGCCACTGCCTCCCCAACGATTCGCCCAGCACCATCAAGACAGTGAATTACAGGCGCTACTGGAATCCAGTACTCATATTCACCTGCACCACTTGAGCGGAACACCCACCCTCCCGCCGCCGGCGTGCACATTCCATCGACGCCTCTCAATCGAACGTGTAACTTTTCCCCCTCCGTTACGTGCCACCGCAGAAAAATACACTTCGACTGGTTTGCGAACCTGTCAACGATAAACTCGCCGCCAAACCCCCAACCACCGCCATACCGCTGGAATCCTTGCCTCCCCTCGATTAGCTTCCTCGCAGCCGTTTCCATCACGAGCGGATCAAACAGCTCGTTCACCTCAATCGTCTTGCTCACCACCTCACATCTCGCGGCAGCCTTTGTAGAAAGTTGCTCCATCGCCGGCCCCGCCCCGTTGTTCCCAGTATCCAAACTACCCATCTGGCCGACGCACTTCCACTACCGAAGAAACGGCACACCAGCCCTCCCACTCCGCGGTCACTGCAACCCCCTAAACCATGTCACACTTTTCCACCCGTGCCCCACGCTCGCAGCCTCCCTCCTACGCGCCTAACATACCAGCGCCCCTTATTCCTTAGCGAAGGATCAATCCGCCTCCATATGTACCGCCCCCACTCTCTCGGGTTAAATCGGTCCATGGATAACGCCATTTTCAGGAATTCTAGCTCCCGCCGCCTATCTCTCAACTGCGCATAGTCCCCGGCTAGTCGTAGATACAACCCTTTCCGTCGCTGCGCCACACGCCTTTTGCCTACATCCTTCCGTCGCGCCGCCACCTCCGCCCAAATATCAATCGCCTTTAAACTCCCTAGCGCCGCTGCCAATTCATTTTCGTCGCAGGACAAGTTCCCGGCGTGAATTCGGTATTGAACCAACGGCTCGCCGACACATCTCGCCTCATATTTGCACGTCATTCTGAGCCACATTTCATAATCGAATGCCAATCGCATATCTTCCCTAAACCCACCTAGCTCAGTCACCAGGCTCCGCCGAAGCATGACAGTAGAGCAGCTCAGGATTCGGTTACGCGCAAAAAAGTCCGAGAATGAATACACGCCAGGGCCATCAAGCAGGTTGATCCCGTCTCTTTTTGATGCCCCCCCTTCCACACGCAACTCCACAGGGCAAAATACCACCCCTATCGCGGCGCAGCCCTGAAACGCCCTCAGCTGACACTCTAGCTTCTCCCTTTCCCAAACGTCGTCCTGCTCCAAGAACGCCACAAACTGGCCCGACGCCAATTTCAGGCCAGTATTATAAGCAGCGGCGACACCGCGATTTTCCTGAGCAACATAACGCACAGAAGGCCCAAACATTTTAGCTATTCTCGCCGTGCCATCAATCGATCCATCATCAACCAGGATGATCTCGGCAGGCGGCGCCGTCTGCGTAACCGCGCTAGTTAACGCCTCTTCGAGAAATGCCTCACCATTGTAAGCGGGAACCACCACGCTGACGGTGACTGGATCGAAGTCCGTCATAGCGCCGTTACCCATTACCCCGACACGCAACCTAATCCTGCCGCCAGGTCCGCGGCCCGAGGCAATCTCCCCCATCTCCGACGATCGCATAGATACAGCACGCTCATGCCCGCTCGCCCCGCCTTCCATTCGTGTGCGTCACCCAACGGAACACCCCATGTGTGCGGCATTGACACCCTCTCGATACACCCCAGCGGGATCCTCGGCCCCTATGTTTCCAAGAACCCTACGCAACATCAGCTCTCTTAATAACGAATACAATATTTGGCGTGACGAGCACGCTATCGAACATGGATTCTCGCTCCGGCACCCCGCCCAGTCTTCGTTTTGTCACGTCCGACGCACCCTGCTCGTCTATAAGCTGCTTCACGAAGCCGACCATTCCATGACTATGACAGGGCATCGGCGTCTTCGGCGACACGGGTTTCGTTGGCCAGCCTAGACGGTGCAAAAGCTTCATCCACAGAGGTTGGGCAGCCCATTGCCAATGCTCATACTGCGCGAGATCGAGTCGCCTCCCGTCCGGCCATTCCTCCCAATATCCTGTCCCCCAATCCTCGATAGCGTAAACGCCACCGGCCCGCAGGTGGTTCTGGAACAAATGCCAAAACGAGATCCTAGTCAATGCGCCAAGATGGGACGCATCATCGATAATAACGTCGAAGCCGTCTGGCGCGACCTTATCGGCGACCCGAGACAAAAACGCGCGGTCCCCTTGACTACCGCAAAACAACTCAACTCGATCACCTAGGTCAACCCCGTTAGGAAGTTTTACATCAATCCCCGAGATGTTGCCTCGGGGGAAGTAATCGCGCCATAGCTTCAATGATTCTCCTTCCTTAACGCCAAGTTCAAGCACTTTCACGGGCCGCCCCGTGAACTCGCTAAAAACTCGATCGTACCACGGCATGTAATGATTACGGATCTTATCGGTACCGTACCCTTCAAGCTCCATCGCGCCGCTTCGCGTGTCTTTGCTCGCCACACGCACCCCCCCCTTGACCGGTACCTACGACCCCCGAGTTCGATTACCCGCCCCGAGGATGGCTTCGGAATGCAAAGCTTTTTGATACTTGCTTGACGTATCTTTCAATTCAGAAGTTACACCCCTTCCCTAGCTCTGTTCGCACACCCGACACTTTTGCCGTGCAAATCTGCCGGCTCGTAATAATTAAAATAAGATAGCCATCGCAGGGTCCAAAACGCCACAAAGCGACGATTGGCACCCCCGCCACGTCGCCCGTACATCTATCAGTTAGCCGGCAGACCGTCATATTTTTTCGTACCAGTTACATCGAGACACTGCCACGTAGCGTTGACGTCGAAGGTTCGAAGACTCGGTCGACAGGCTTCCCGCGCATCTGGCAGAACTACGAAATTACACATATTATCGCCTCGAAAAATAACCCGACCTCTTCGATCCACGAATGCAACACGCACGGCATAGACGTCTGGCTTGAGGGGGAATTGTTCGATTTCACACCGAATAGTATTCTTGCCGGGAGACAAATCCAGCGCAAATCCATCGACGGAAGAGGAGTTCTCTGTCAGATAGAAAAAATCTGTGGTGTGCGTACCGACCAATACCTCGATGGCATCAACGCCAGTCTGGCAGACTGCATCTACGTCAACCACTAGGGGTGTGGCCGTCGGGATCGCTGGCTTGCCGCCAACCGTGGATCCATGCACGGTCACCTTGACGTCCTGTATCTCCCCAGAAGCCCAGATTTGACGGTCTTGTGCTAACGTTAGATTTCTGCTGACTTGATCCGCAGTCCTTTCGTAGTACAAGTTACAGGTTTCTTCCGGCGGCCCGTCCTGTATACATTCTCCATTGTGCAAGAGGAATGCGCGGTTACAGAGGCGCATCACTTGGCGAATATTGTGGCTGACGATAAGTACCGTTCGGCCGTCATCCTTGATAATTTGCTCAATACGGTCGAAGCATTTACGCTGAAATGCGAGATCGCCGACCGCAAGAACTTCGTCGACAATGAGTATTTCGGATTCGACCGTCGTTGCGATCGCAAAGCCCAGCCGGATCTTCATCCCAGAGCTGTAGCGCTTGAGCGGTGTGGCGGCGAACTTTTCCAGCTCGGCGAACTCAAGGATCTCCGCGACCTTGCCCTTAGCCTTGGCCCGTGGCATACCGAGTGTCGCCGCATTGAGGTAGATATTCTCGATCGCGTTCAGCTCCGGGTGCAGACCGGAGCCTACCTCGATCAGCGGTGCGGTCCTGCCCCGCACTATCACCTCCCCCGTGGTGGGCGGGGTGATGCCGGCCAGGATCTTGAGCAGGGTGCTCTTGCCTGCGCCGTTGGTCCCAATCAGGCCCACCACCTCGCCCGGCTCGATGCGGAAGTCGACGTGGTCTAGCGCCCGGAGAGTGGCCCGGCCCTCCTGAGCGGGGGCGCCCCGAAGGCGGGCGATGCCGTTCATGAGGGTGTCCTTTACCGTCTCCATGTAGCCGAGCTGGAACTCCTTGGAGACGTCGTTCACTTCGATGATGGGCTTCATGGTTCGATCCCTGTCTTTCGGTTCCCGCGGCGCTCAGATGAAATCCGCGAAGCGCTGCTCGGCGCGCTTGAAAACGTAATAGCTGATGGGCAGCAGCACGGCCGTCGTCAGCATGCCGGGGAGGAGGACCGCGAGCTCGGGCGCCTCGCCGCGTAGCAGCGCCCCCTGGAAGCCATCGATGATGCCGGCGAGCGGGTTCATGGTGTAGAGGAAGTAGAGCGTCCCGGAGAGCGCGCCGGCCGCCTGGTTCTCGAGGAGCGTACGCTGCACCAGGTCCATCGGGTAGATGATGGGCGAGACGTACATCAGCATGGAGATGATGAGCGGCAGGGCCGTGCGCACGTCCCGATAGTAGACGTTGAGCGCCGCGCCGAGGGTGCTGACGCTGAGCGCCACGATGATCGTGTAGAGGATGATGAGCGGCACCCAGAGGAAGTGCACCGTCGGCGGCATCTGGTAGATCACCATGAGCGTTGCCAGCAGCACAAAGCTGATCGCGAGTTCCACGACCTTCGTGAGCGTCGCCGTGATCGGGAAGATCTCGCGCGGAAAGTAGATCTTGCGCACCAGCGCGGCGTTGGAGACGACGCTGTTGACGCCCTGATTGACCGACTCCTGGAAGAAGATCCAGGGCAGCAGCGCAGCGAAAGCCATGATCGGGTAGGGGATATTGCCCGTGTCGATACCAACGAAGCTCTTCACGATAGTGAAGATGGCCGTCATCAGCGCGGGCTTGAGGACCGCCCAGAACAGGCCGAGGTAGGCCTGCTTGTAGCGGACACTGATCTCTTTCCAGGCGAGGATAAGCATCAGCTCCCGGTACTGGATCAGGAGCTGCAGGCTGCGGAGCAGGCCCTTGCGATCGTCCGCATGGTAGATGCGGACGTAGTCCGAGGTTCCCGGCTCGGCTGCCTCCTCGGCTGTCATCTTTTCCGTGGTTTCGGACATTTCAGTTCGATTGGCTCGTGTTCTGGCTGGGTTTGGGGATTCGCGGCGGGGGCGCCGCTCCTACAATCGTTGCGACCAGCAGGCTCGCGCAGAGGCGGCCGCGCGCTACGGGGGCGCGGAGGCCTCCCTCGATCAGGTGCATCGCGGCGCGGGTGCGGCGGCCAGCCCTCGTCTCCCACTTGGCATAGTCGGCGAGCACCGTGGCGTAGCAGGCCTGCCAGAAGCGGCCGCGGTCATTCTCTGGCAACAGGTGGCGGTTCTTGCGCAGGACTGTCAGCGCCGCCTGGCGCATTACGTCCAGGTTCCCGCTCATGCTATCGGCGCGTTTCTCGATCACGGTAAGGGGCTCTTCCAGACAGGTATAGCCCCCCACCGATGCCAGACGCATCCACTGGTCCACGTCCTCGAGGCTACGCAGGGCCTCATCGAAGGGGCCGGCCTGTTTCAGCGCCTCGCGACGGGCCAGGACGGCGGAGCCACTGCCGGCGACGGCGGCGTTGCGCTCGAAGATGGCGTGCAGCGGGGATCGGGTAACCGCCGGGCAACCCCAGACTCCCCGGTCGTCGCCCTCGGCGTCCACCACGCGGGTAGCCGTGGAGCAGAAGGCCAGCCCGGGCTGGGCCTGCATCAGTTCGACCTGGGCCTGGAGCTTGCCCGGCAGCCACCAGTCGTCCGCGTCGAGGAAGGCGATCAGCTCACCTTTTGCCTCCGCAATGCCCGCGTTGCGGGCGGAGCTGAGGCCGCCGTTGGGCTTGCGGATGAGACGCACGGGGTCGCCGTAGCCCTCGGCGATGGCGGCGGTTGCATCCGTACTGCCGTCGTCCACCACGAGCACCTCGATGGGGCGATAGTCCTGGGCGAGCACGCTGTCCACGGCGCGCGCCAGGCACCACGCGGCGTTGTACGCCGGCACCACCACGCTCACGAGCGGCGCATCAGGCTGCGGGGTCATAGCCCAGCTCCTGCATCAAGGGGGAGATCATCGGCAGTATGCGCTCGATGGCATCGCCGTTGTGCTCCCGCCACTTGTCCCGTTTTGGTGCGCCGGCGACGAGGCTCGTCGGGCGCTCGGCTAGCGTGGCGCAGCGCTGTTGCAGCTCGTCGGTGAAGGGCAGATCCAGTTTCTCGAAGACCTCGCGGAACAGCGCCACGGGGCGGTCGAGCAGATCCTCGTAGCGGATTCGCACCCACTGATCCTCGGGAATCCCCGCCCTCGCCTCGAGCGCCAGATGGTTGGCCGTGGTCCACTGGTGGGCACAGGCCTCGGCCAGGCTCGCATGGTTGTAATCCCGCCAGCCGGGCGGCAGGAAGAAATGCCACTCACGGAAGGCGCCATTCTCGATGGCCACCTCCTCCGGCGGCGGGCCGAGGAACTGGCCGAGTGCGAAGCGCCCGTCCCGCCAGCCGTCCATCAGGGAGCTCACGTTCGCCCGGCCATCCCGGTGGATGAAGACGAACCTCGCCTGCGGGAATAGCGCGTGCAGGTAGGGCACGCGCAGCACGTTGATGCAGGTCTTGTCCACAATGAGCCCCGCGCCCAGGCGCTCGTAGAGGAAGCGCAGCGCCGCCTCGCGGTGCTCCGGGCGGGCGTCGGCACGGCCCGCCGCCTCGGAGTGCCAGCCGTTATGGGCGGGGCCGTGGAGGCGATGCCAGAGCTGCGGCAGCTCGTAGCCGACGCTGCGCACCCCCGGGGCGGCGGCGAGCGTCTCGTAGGTGACCGTGGTGCCGGCGCGCGAGCAGCCTACAAGGAAGATCGGGTCGGGCATGCTCGGGCGGGCAAGGGACCAGTACCCCCAAGTTCATCAGCCGCGGCCATAAGTAGTTGATGCCAGGGGCCTGGAGTTTCGAGTTGGCACAACTACACGGCGATATCGCGGCGCGGCGGCGTCACCTCCAGGCTCTTGAACAGATCACGCTGGGCGGCATCCATGGAGATCCCCTGGATCGACTCGCCATCCAGGGTGAGATGGTGCAGCTGCACCGTCTCCAGTCTCTCCAGCAGCCTCTCGACGCTGTGTACGTCTGCCGGGGGATTGGCCCGCAGCCGCATGCGCAGCACGCGGTAGACCACCAGCGCCAGGAAGCAGATCAGCGCATGAGCGCGGATGCGCTCGGGCAGGCGGTGATGCACCGGCGCGATGTCGAGGGTGCCTTTCAGCGCCCGGAAGCCGCGCTCGATGTCGGCGAGGCTGCGGTAGCGCTCGACGATCTCGCCGGCCTCGCGGTCCTCGAGGCTGGTGACCAGCAGGAGCTTGCCATCGAGGCGCTCAGCCGCCGCCCAGGCCTCTTCGTCGATCTCGTAGTGGAACGCCGGGGCGGTGAGGTCCGCTTTGATGATCCCGGAGAGGCGCTGCTCGACGACCGCCTTGTGGAAGCGCTGGTAGGCGCTACGATCCGAGGAGCGCCGCCCACGCCCGGGCTTGCCGGCGTCTTGGTTGTCCAGGCGCCGGGCGAGGCGCTGGCCAAGCTCATCAACACGCTCGATGCGCCGGCGCCGGTGGGCGCTCTGCTCGGCGGCGCGCTCAGGATTGTGCGCCACCACCAGCCGCCGCCCCGCCCAGGTGGTCTCGGTGACGGCCTCCCCGCCGCCGGCCTCGGCCTCAGCCTCGCGGGCGAGCTCGGGGTGCAGGCGCGCCATCAGCTCGGTGAACTCGCCGTAGCGCCGCCCGGGCACCGCGAGGATGTAGTCCACGGCCAGGCCCTGTTCGCGGCCGAGCGCCTCCAGGGTGTCGACGTTGTCGAGGCTCAGCAGCCCGCGGTCGGCGACCACCACCACGCGCTGCAGGCGGAAGCGCTCCAGCAGCCGGGTGATCATCGGTGCGAGCGTCCTGCTCTCGGCCACGTTGCCCTCGAACACCTCATGGGCGATGGGCAGCCCCTCGGCGGTCTGCACCACCCCGAGCGCGAACTGCCGCGCGATGCCGCCGGTGTCCTTGCTCATCCCGGGCTGGCGCAGATCGGCCTCGAGGCGGTGCTCGCCGTGGATGCGCACCGTGGTCACATCGTAGAAGGTCACGGTGAGGTCCTGATCGAGCAGCGGGCGGATCTGCTCGGCGACCACCGCCTCGACCGCCTCACGGTGCTCGATCAGCGCATCCATGGCGCGCAGCAGCTGATTGTGGTCGATACGGCGTTGATCGACGCCGGGCAGATGCACGCGCTCGAGCCAGCGCAGCACCCCGAGCTTGCTCTGCGGATCCAGCAGCCGGTTGAACACCATCGCGCGGATGACCGCCTCGAGGTCGAACTGGCGGTAGGAGGAGCGCAGCGCCCGTACGAGCCCCTCGTCGAGACCGAGCGCGCGCCAGATCTCGGTGAGCAGCCACGCGCCGCCCAACGAGCGGCTCGGCTCGAACTCCGCGCTCTCGCTGTCGACCAGCGGCAGGCCGGTGTGGCGCTTGAGCCCGCGGATGATGCTCTGGACCTTGTCCTCGGTGAGCTGATCGGCCCGTCCGAGCTGGGCGATCTGGCGATGCCGTGTCCGGCCCTGGGCGTCGCGATAGCCCTCGACCAGTCGCAGGTAGGTGCGGCCTTGGGAGCGCGAGGAGCGGATAAACATGGCGCAACGCTACAACGGCGACATTCGCCTTGCAATGAGCGCTCTTGGCTAGACCCGGCAAACCCAAAGTTGGCACAACACGGCCCCCGCGGACAGTCCCGTGCAACTCGCTGATTTCCTAAGCCCCGACCGCTGCTATACCACCCGAATCCGCGGGTAGCCTGATGAACTTGGGAGTACCGCCCGCGCGCCCAACGCCGGGCCTCGCGCAGGTTCTTGGCGCGGATCTCCGGGTCCAGGAGCTTGGGCAGGCTATGGAGTTTCGCGATCATCCCTGCACCTCCGTGGCCGGCTCGGCGTGCAGCGCGGCGGTGCGCTCGGCCACCCGCTCCCAGGCGAGCTCGCGGCAGGCGCGCTCGCGGGCACTGGCGGCGAGGCGGGCCGCCAGCTCGCGGTCGCCCAGGAGGCGGCTGAGCGCCTCGGCGATGGCCTGGGTGTCGGTGCCGTCCACCCGCAGGCCGGTGACGCCGTCGGCGACGGCAGAGCCGGTGCCACCGGCGATACCGGCGAGCGCCGGGGTGCCGCAGGCCGCGGCCTCCACAAACACCATGCCGAAGCCCTCCGTGTCGCCGTCGATCTCGCGGTTGGGCATGGCGAAGACATCCGCGGCGCAGTACCAGCGGGGCAGGTCCTCCGCCGGCACGGGACCGAGGAAATGCACGCGGTCCGTAACGCCCTGCTCCGCGGCCAGCCGCTTCAGGTCCGGTTCGGCCTCGCCGATGCCGGCGATGGCGTAGTGCACGTCCAGGCCCTGGCGCACCAGTTGCGGCAGCATGCGGATCACCTGGTCGAAGCCTTTGCGCAGGTTGAGACGGCCGACGGAGAGGATCAGGGGCTGGTCTTCGCCGATGGCGAGGCCCCTGCGGAGGTCGGCGGTGGGGTAGTCCGGGCGGAAGCGCTCGAGGTCCACGCCCGGGTGGATGATCTCGATGCGCTCCGGGTCCACGCCGCGCTCGATGAGGGCGTCCCGGGTGAAGTCGCTGTTGGCGATGACGATGTCCGCGGCGCGGTAGGTGGCGGCCATGGCGCGCTGACGGCGAGGGTGGCGCCAGCCGGTGATCTCCTCGCCGTGGGCGTAGATGACGAGCGGCCGGCGCAGGAGGCGCGCAAGCAGGCGCGCGACATAGCCCTCGGGGAGCACGCGGCCGGCGTGTACGGCATCGAAGGGATGCCGCAGGCCGAGGGCGAGGCCTTTCGCGAAGAGCCTTGCGTAGACCGGCAGCGAGGCCGGGCGCAGCCAGGCGTGGCGCGCGAGGCGCAGGCGGTGGACCGTGTTGGGGTGGCCGCGGTCGTATTCTGCGGCTCCCGGTACGTCGGCGGTGATGATGTGAGTCGCCTTGCCCCCCAGGCGCCGGTAGACGGCATCGAACCACACCGCCGTGCCGCCCTTGGTGGGCAGGAAGAGCTCGGTGAGCACCAGGTAGCGGCCGCCGTTCATGCCCGGCCCTCCACCTCGTTCGTGGCCATGGTCGTCTCCGGCACCCGCAGGAGCCACGCTGCAGCCATCGCCGGCAGGGCGAGGCCCGTGGCCCAGGCAAGCTTGCGCAGGCGCCCGTGCCCCGACAGGCGGCGCAGTGTGACGCGCAGGCGGGCGGCCGCGTGGCGGTCGACCAGGGTCGGATCCCTCCGGCGATAGGCCGCGGCGAGTTCCTGGCAACTCATGAAGCGCACGTCCGGCAGCGCCGCCCCCGCCCAGTCCAGCAGCCGATCCAGCTCGGCGAGGCTGCGCTGGAAGGTGGCCTCGTCGCCGGTGAAGTTGGCGCGGTGCGTCTCGAGCAGCGCCGGGCGGCCGAGGGTAAAGCGCCGGCGCACGGCGGCGAGTGCGGCGTCCGCGGTGTGGCCGCGCCCGGGCTCGAAGTAGATGTCGCGCACGAGGTACAGGGCGCTGCCGGCGGCCGGCTGGCCGTTGCCGATGGGGCCTTCTGGCGCGGCCGGCTGGCCATTGGCGTCACGGGCGGTGTAGCGGCGGTCGGGAGTGATGATGGCCTCGACGCCGGCGTTGATCCAGGTCTCTTCCACCTCGCGCGTCCAGACGAAGGTCGGGGGGACGGCGACCTTCGGCGGGGTGCCGAGGATGCGGGCGTAGGTGGCCACCTCCTCCTGCGCGGCGGCCTTGATGGCGGCTCTGGCCAGGGGCCGCGAGG
Source organism: Spiribacter halobius (assembly GCF_020883455.1). Classification (NCBI taxonomy): domain Bacteria; kingdom Pseudomonadati; phylum Pseudomonadota; class Gammaproteobacteria; order Chromatiales; family Ectothiorhodospiraceae; genus Sediminicurvatus; species Sediminicurvatus halobius. Next base: position 3,319,872 of record NZ_CP086615.1, read on the forward strand.
GCAGGGTCGTGGTGTCGGCCCAGCGAGTCTGGAGGTGGGGGGGCAGGGCCTCGGTTTGGGGGTAGTCCTCCGCCGTGAGCCAGTGAAGGAGGGAATTCGCGGCGGCGGTGCCGCTCCCACAGGCGCTGGCACCGGCACTGTTCGCGGCACCCTCTCCGCTGTGGGAGGCGCGTTCCCGCGGCGATTCTTCGGTCAGCACGGCGGAGCCGTGTGCGACATCTGCTGTCTGATTCGGGCCCTGCATAACGCACTCTGCGCGCCTTCGCGGTCGGAGACCGCTCCCACGGGGGGCGGCCTTCAGCGCCTGCTGAAGGGTTTCGGGCCAGTAGTGGGCCAGGCCATGGAGCTGGGGGGCGAAGACGCGTCGCGCGATGCCGCCACGGATGGCCTTGAGGATGGGCTCGGCGCTTGGGTCGTCCAGGGCGATGGTCGGAACGGCGTCCGGGTGCTCGCGGGCGGCCCGGCCGTCCGGGGCCGTGAGGATGAGTCCGAGGGTCATCACGGCCGGGCGGCCGGTGCTGTCGCGGCGTCTACCCAGGCGCGCGGCGATGCACTGGAGGCGCTCGGCGTGCTCCGGCGGGCCTGGGGACCAGTCGTCGCTCTCGATGACGAGCACGGGGTGGCGCAGCACGGGCTCGCGCCAGGCGCGGCGGATGGTGTGGCGATAGTGCCAGACGATTGCCGCCCAGCTCGCGAGCATGAGCACGAGTACCACGCCGAGCGCAGTCAGCAGCTCAGAGGCCATACAGCGCTCCGGCCCGCGTGTCGCGAACGGCGGCCTGGACACGGCCCTGCACGTCGGCCGGCAGGCGCTCCCGCCAGGCGTCCGCGGCGCGGGCGGCGTCGCGGTGGACGCCGAAGTAGGCACCGTCGTCGGCACGGGTACTCTCGCGGATGAAGCTACGTGTCTGTGCCTCCCAGGAGAGGCCAGCGAAGGCGAAGAGCTCGGCGAAGCGCTCATGCGGCGCCCGACACAGGTCCTCGTAGCGGGCGAGGCGGCAGACAGAGCTGCCCTCCGTATCGTCCAGGGCCTTCTCGTTGAACAGCGCCCAACGCCAGGCAAGGCGCTCCTCGGGCTCCATCGCCATGAGCGAGTCCAGGTCAAGCCCATAGCGCCGTGCCTGAGGCGTCTCCGCCAGCTGCCCGAAAATGCCGCGATCGGCGCTGGTGGCGACGCCGCCAGCGAGCCGTCCACTCTGTTCTCCGCGGAGCACCGAGTCCACATATCCACAGGGGTGGCGGATGATGTGTACGCCACGCGCCCCCGGGATGTTGCGCACGGCAAGGCCGAGGCGCCCGAGCGATTCGATGGACTTCCAGGCCAGCCTGACGCCATGCCTGCCGGAGGCTCTCATCAGGGCCGGAACCGGAAAGTCCCGTCCCGACGCCTTGCCGGCGGCCTTCGCGGAGACGATCAGGAGACTGCGGGCGCGCTCGGCCAGAGGGCTGCGGTAGCGCTTGGGGAACTGCGGAAGCTTCCCCGTGACCCGGGCAAGACGACACGCAGGCAGGCGTTCCGCGAATCCCTGCAGCCATTCACCCTGAATAGGGTCGTCCGCATCGGGGAGCAGCGGCAGATCCCTTAGGATCCGGCCGCTGTCCGGCTCGTGCAGGTAAAGCACGTCCGGGTGGCTGTCGAAGACCTTGCCGACCCAAGTCGTGCCCGAGCGCGGCATACCGAAGAGCAGCACCGGCCCGTCAGTGGCGGCCGCTGCCATTGGCGACTGCGGGATGTGGCTGGAGGCTGTGCTCATGCCTGCCCCTCCGCGGCACGCGCTTGTGCTGCCGCGCGATACCCCTCCCGCGCCTCGAGCCACTGCTCGAGCATCATCAGCACCCAGATCATTACGCCGTAGTAGGCGGCGTGCTCGGCGTGGCGCTCGGTGAGCAGCTCATCGATGAGCTGCGGGCGCACTAAGCGCCGGCCCTTGAGGGTGCTGAGGCTGTCGCCGGCGAGTGCGCGCAGCCCAGGGTGCTCGGCGAGCCAGATACCGAAGGGCAGGCCGAAGCCCTGCTTGCGCTTGGCGAGCGTCTCCGGAGGCAGGAAGCCCTGCAGCGAGCGCTTGAAGCCGATGCGCAGCCGCCCCCGGTGGACCTTGTCCCAGGGCGGCACGCGGGTGGCAAGGTCGGCCACTCGTTCGTCGAGCATCGGGAAGGCAACGCCCACGCCGGCGAGCCCGCAGGCGCCGCGAACCTTGGGCAGGTCGCTGTCCGCGAGCACGAAGCGCAGATCCAGGGTCAGCAGCCGGTGCAGGAGGTGTTCGGCCTGCGCGCCCTGCCAGGTCTCGCGCAGAAGGGCGAGTGGGTGCTCCGGGTCGGCGGCGGCGAGGACATCTTCGTGCAGCACGCGTGCGGGGCCGAGGCGGCGCAGGAGGTTGTGCGCCTCCAGGCGCTCTGGCAGGGGCTCGTTGGCGCGGGCGACGTAGCGTGCGAGCTTGCCGATGCCGGGCAGCCCGCGGGCCAGACCGTTGTCGAGCAGCGGGTCGACGAGCCCGCGGCGCAGCGGCGCAGGCACGCCCTGGTAGGCACCGAGCAGGAGCTGCTTGGCGTAGCGGCTGTTGCCGCCGTAGAGCTCGTCGCCACCGTCGCCGGCCAACATGCGGGTGAAGCCGTCGGCCCGGGCCTGGGCGGCGCAGAAGTAGGCTGGCACCGCGGAGGCATTGCCGAATGGCTGCTCGAAGTGGGTCGCCATGCGCGGCACGGCGTCCACCACGTCCTCGGGGGTGACGTAGTACTCGCGGTGGCGCAGGCCAAAGTGGCGGGCAACGATCCGGGCATACTCCATCTCGTCGTAGCCCTCGGCGGCGAACCCGATCGAATAGGCTGTCGCCTCCCCGCCCAGGTGCTCGGCGAGCAGGCCCGCGATGGTAGAACTGTCGGTGCCGCCGCTGAGGAAGGCGGCAGGGGGCTCGCCCTCGGCAAGACAGTCGGCCACCACCTCGCGCAGCACCTCGGGGAGGCTGTCGGCGACGTCACGCCCGCCGCCCTGCTCCCCCGGCCGCCAGTCCGGCGTCCAGTAACGGCGGACCGTCACGCCTCCGTTGCCATCGACGGTGAGACACTCGCCGGGTAGCAGGCGCTGCACGCCCGGGTGGATCGTCTCCGGGCCCGGGACGACGTGAAAGTGCAGGTAGTCGAGCACGGCCTGGGGGCCGATCTCGCCATCGAGACCCGCCTCGGCGGCGACGCTGTTTGCGCGTGAGCCGAAGACGATGCGGTCCTCGAGGACGGCGTAGCACATGGGCTCTTGGCCCATGCGGTCGCAGGCGAGGAGCGTATTGCCACGCTCCGTGTCGTGCAGCGCCAGCGCGAAACGCCCAGCCAGGCGGCCCGGCAGCTCCGTGGTTTCGTCGCGAAACCGGCGCGCCAGCTCTGCGGGCGTCACTGCAGCCGTGCCACCGACTGCGCCTCCGTGCGGGCGCGGACACCCCCCAAGGGCCACATGGACACCCTTGCGGCCGACCGTCATCCCGGCCGGCGTCTTGCCCCGGCCAAGCTGGCGTGGCAGCGATCCGAGTAGCGCGCTCATGCCCGCAGAGGCCCTCCGAGAACCCGTGTCATGGACGCCAGACGTGCCGGCAGGGGCAACGCATCGGAGGCGGGGGCGAGGGCCTCCTGCCCCGCCACCTTGCGCTGAACGATCAGCTTGGTCACTACGACAATGGCGATGATCGAGTAGTAGAGGTCAAAGTATTGCAGCCCGAGGAATGCTCCCGCGCCGCAATAGCCCACCAGGCTTACCTGCAGCATGGCGGCAAGGTCCCGCGCCCAGTAGAGCTCGGGATCCCGTCGGCTGTGCCGGATGATGTAGCTCGCCGATCGCCAGGTGAATAGCAGCAGGAGCATGAACATGGCGAGTCCGAGCCAGCCATGCTCGCCCAGCGTGCCGAAGAATATGCTGTGCGAGTCGCGCCCGCCCCAGTAGACGAGCGCACGGAAACCTCCGCCGATGAAGCGGTGGTTGGCGAGATCAACGGCATTCCCCCACGCCCGCACACGCTCTGAGGCCGAGTTGTCTTCCTCCCAGTTCTGGATGGTCTCCATGCGGTCGAAGTACTTCTCGGGCATGAAGTAAGGGGTGGCCAGGACGACCGGCACGACGAGCAGGAGCACCCCCGCCTTGCCGCGGCTCTTCAGCAGAAAGAAGCCCAGCATGGCGACGCCGCCCACAAGCGCGCCGCGCGAGTGCGTGCCGATAATTGAAATCATCGTGAGGGCAATCGATACCGTCAGCACGAGCTTCAGCCATTTGTGCTGCGCCTGAAGTTGCAGGTACCGCAGCATCGGAATCGTCATGATCAGCGCAAGGCCGATCGAGTTCCGATCCGCGATGAAGCTGTTTGCGGGGCCGAGAACGCGATGTGCGCCGCCAGTCGAAAGCGTGAACCAGCCGCCCTTGATGCCGAAGAACGCCAGCGAGAGTGTGATCACCCACATCAGCAGGTGGATCCGCTGCGGCGTGTAGATGAGCATCATGGTGACGAAGGTCATCAGCTGGATGCGCCAGACCTTGTCCCACTGGTCCCAGGCGAGCCACGGGTAGAGCGACTGCGTGGTGGTAAAGAACATCCATAGCGTGAAGATCAGCAGCAGAAGCGACTCCCGCGTCCACGGGATCCGCTTCGGCTCGTTCCTTGCCAGCATCAGGCCGATGAGCGTGCAGACAGCGATCATGAGCGCGTAGGACATGTCCGTAGCAAACCCCCACGCGAAGCGGTGCGGGTTCATGTAGCTCATCCACGACCACGCCAGCACACCGAAATAGGGCTGCCGCAGGATCATGGGCAGCATCGCGAATACTATGGCTGTGAGCAGGATCGCTCTCATGCCTGCGCCTCCCGGCGGGCGGCCGCGGGCCCGCCGAACCAGCGGATTCGGGGCGGCAGCTCGGGCAGCGGCTCGCGCTGCAGGCGCTCGGCCAGGGCGCGCTCGCTGCGCAGGGTGCGGTCGCTCACCCGGTACAGCCGGCCGCGACGGGCCTGGTGCTCGCCGATGGGCTCGCCCGCCGATAGCCGCTCGAGCATCCGGGCGTAGACCTCGGCGCTGTCGCGCACGGCGCGCCAGAAGAGCCTGAGCTCGTCGTCGTCCGGATGCACCGCGGGGCAGACGTGGGCGATGAGGCGTCCGGTGTCGATGCCGGCATCGATGAAGTGCAGGGTGCAGCCCACCTGCTCCGGCTCGCCGTTGTGCAGGGCCCAGAAGGTGCAGTCCGCGCCGCGGTAGTCCGGCGAGAGGCCGCCGTGGAGATTCAGCAGCGTCGCCCGGCCGAGCAGCGGCTCGCGGATGAGCGTGGTGCCGAAGACGGCCACATAGTCCGGCTGAATGCGGTCCACCAGCTCGACGACGGCCGGGTCATTCACCGTCGGCACCAGGGTGACGCGTTCGGGGTGGTCCAGCGCCGCCGGGCGGTCGCCAAAGAAGTATTGCGCCTCACCGCCGCCGGTGTAGCGGCGGCGGTCGCGCAGCCAGCGCCAGGCCTTCTGCCAGAACGTCTTCGGATTCAGCAGCCGCCGGAGCTTGCGCACGCTCCAGCCGCCGGTCTCGTGGACGATGGCCTGGACGTCCGCCGCCTCGCAGAGGCGGTTCGCCACGTACAGGTGCCGCGGCGAGCGCCCGCAGAGCACGATGATGCGCGGCCTAGGCATCGGCCACCTCCCGCCCTTGCGCTGCGACCACGGGATCGGCCGCCGGCACCGGCTCGCCGGAGAGACCCACCAGCAGCGCATCGGCGAAGAACTTCGCCGCCCAGTTGGGATACTCGAAGCGCGAGTAGCGGCCCCAGATGGGTGCGGAGCCGGCGATGCCGCCGTCGTCCGGGGCACCGTCGCCGCGCCGGCGGTGCTGGCGTTTCAGATACGCGATCGCCCGCTCCGCGTGCTCGGCGAGATCATGGCCCGTCGGCGTCTGCGCCAGGCGCTGCCAGATAAGCGCCGTCTGGGCGAGGCCGGTGAGGCAGCAGTAGCGCCGCCCCTCCCCGACCCAGCCCGCGGCGAAGGCGCCGGCGAGGAATCCGTCCGCGCGCTGCTGCCCGGCCAGCGCCCTCGCGGTGCGCTCGGCCGCCACCACGTAGCGCGACTCCCCGAGCAGTAGGCCCGACTCCAGCAGCCCGCGGGCGGCGTAGGCGATGGTGTGGGTGAACGGCGGCTCGCCCTCGCGGAAGGCGTTGTTCCGGAACCAGCCGTCGGCGTCCTGCTGGGTGAGCGCCCAGTCCAGGTTGGCGCGGGCGGCGCGCACCAGCATTGGCTCGTCGGCCAGCAGGCCCGTGCGCAGCAGCGCCCAGGCGGCGCGGGTGTTGTAGGTGTGCGGGATGCCGTTGTGCACGCTGCGCCGCCAGCAGCCGTCGGCATCCTGTTGCGCGAGCATCCAGCGTCCGGCGCGCACGGCGGCGGCCAGGCACTCCGGTCGGCCGAGCTGGCCATAGCCGGCGATCAGCCCGTGCATGATCTGCCCGGTGTTGAAGATCACCGGCCGGCTGCCGGCCTCGCCGAAGTGGCCGGGGAAGGCGCCGTCCGGGAGCTGCAGGCCCAGCTCCCAGTCGAGGATGCGTTGGGCGCGGTCCACCAGGGAGGGGCGCTCCAGGCTCCGGGCAGCGGCGAGGAAGGTTTCGACGATGTAGCCGCTGGTCTCCGGGTAGCTCGGCAGCCAGCCGTCCTCGAAGCTCCAGCCCGCGGAGACGCCACCGGCGTCCGGCTGGCCTTCGCGGCGGTCCTGCGCGCGCTCGAGCCACTGGATGGCGGCCAATGCATGCTCGTCATGGCGGCCCGGCACGGCGCGGCCCGGGGCCACGATGTCGCGCAGCACGAGGCGCAGGTGGGCCGGCACCCAGGGCCGATAACGGCGCGGCAGGTCCAGCAGGCGGGTGACCGCGGCGCTCATGGCTGCCCCTCCCCGCCGGCGGCCACCCGCAGCGCGCCCGGCAGCGGCACGTGGCTGACCACGTAACGGTACTTGCCCGACGCCTCCGGCGGGATGGCGTCCACCTCGCATATGCGCACCCGCACCTCGCGCCCGAGCCGGGCGCGCAGGCCGTTACGGGCCTGCTCGGCGGTGGTGGCGTCCCAACCTGCGCCGGGCACCACCAGGATCTCGGCCTCGTCGACCCGATGCTGGATGAAGCGGAACTCGGCGATGCCCTCCAGATCCCGCAGCACGTAGATCACCGAAAGGGCGTGCATCACGGCGCCGTCGGCACGGACCACGAAGTCCGTGCTGCGGCCCACCACCTCGTCGATGACGTGCAGGCCCCGGCCCTCGCGGCAGGCGGCGCCGGAGACGCGGACCATGTCCCCGGTGCGGTAGCGCAGGAATGGCTGGGCCTCGGAGCAGAGCCCCGTCATCACCGCCTCGCCCACCTCCCCGGGGGCGACGGGCTCGCCCTGGGGGTCCAGCACCTCGAGGATGATGCTCTCGGAGCACAGGAGCATCTGCCCGGCGGGGGACTCGTGGGCGGTGAAGCCGATGTCCCGGCTGCCGAACTCGTTGGCCACCGGCACCCCGAAGACCTCGCCGATCAGCTCGCGCTGGTGGGCAAACAGCGGCTCGCCGGTGGTGCACACCACCCTGAGCCCCGGCAGGCACAGATCCGTGCCGCGCTCCCGGGCATGGGCGGCGAGCAGCGCGATGGAGCTCGCATAGCCGTAGACGCAGGCCGGGCGGAAGGCGCGAATGGCTGCGATGTAGTCGTCCATGGTCTGCGGCGACATGTCGAAGGCGTTCAGCACCAGCTGGTTGAACAGCCGGTCGCGCAGGGTCTTGATGCGGTCGGTGCGGCCGAGCTCCACCGGCGAGCCCCAGAGGTAGACCTCCCGCTCGCCGACCTCCACGCCCCACCAGCGGCGCGCGCGCATGCGCCCGGCGGCGTCCGAGGCCTGGCGGCGGCGGCCGAAGCGGAAGATCAGCGGCTCGCCGCTGGAGCCGCCGGTGTTGGAGCGCTGGGCCCCACCGGGGACGCCGTGCCAGACGGCAGCGTCACCCGCCGCGCGGGCATCCGCCTTGGTCATGGGCGGCAGACGGCGCAGCGTCTCGAGGCTCACCGGCTCGCCATCGCTGCCGGGTTCCAGGCCGGCGGCGTCCATACGCTCGCGGTGCCAGGGACAGTGGGCATGAGCGACACGCAGGAGCGCACCGAGGCGTTCCGCCTGCCGGGCCTCCACGACAGCGCGGGACTGCCACTGGCCCGCCTCCAACTCCGCCAGATAGGCGAAGGTGGGGCGGCGTAGCAGGCGCTCGTGCAGGGGATAGAGCGCACGGCGCACCGCAGCCGGGGGTATCGCGACGTTCGGCACGCTCATCCCGAGGACACCGCGGTTGCCGATGGGCCACCGTGCGCAGCCCGTTCGTACACATCCAGCAGCCGCTCGCGGACCTGTGGCCATGCGTAACGACTCGCTTCCTCCAGGCCGGCTCGGCGGAGCCGGGCGTGCAACACCGCATCCTCCAGCAGGCGCTCCGCAGCCTTGGCCATCGCGTAGGCATCGTCTACCGGGACCAGGAGCGCGGTACGTCCATGCTCGACCATGTACGGGACACCGCCTACATTCGTGCTGACAATCGGCACCCCACTTGCCATGGCCTCAAGCAAGGCGTTCGGCATGTTGTCGGCACGGCTCGGATTGAGCAGGACGTCAGCATCCCGGTAGAGCGCTGCCATCCGTTCCACGCCTACGCGGCCGGTAAAGGTGACGGCCTGCGCAACGCCGAGAGAGGCCGCGAGCGCAAGCAGTCGCTCGGCACTCGGCCCACCGCCGGCGACGATGAGCTGCGCATCCGGATAGCGTTCGCGCAGGGACGCGAACGCCCGCAGAGCCGTATCCACACCGTAGAGCGGTTCCAGGTTGCGGGCCACCAGCAGCCTTGGGCCGCCGTCGCGACGGCCGGCGGCGGCGCAAAAGCGCTCGCGATCGATGATGTTCGGAAGCACCTCCGCGACCAGCCCGTGCGCGCCGAATACATCGCGCAGAAAGCCGGAGGGCACGACCAGGGCCCCCGCCCGCCGGAGCGTGGGCCGCACGAGCCAGGCGGAGCGGGCCAGAAACTCCGGTGCCTGGCCGCCGCGGTAGTTGACCACGGTCGGGACACCCCGCAACCGCGCTATCCATACGGCCGGGGCGGCGAAAAGATGCCAGGACCAGCCCGAGTTCGCCATGACATGCACCACCTCCGCGCGCCCGGCCATCCGCCACAGGTGCACCAGGTACGGAATCAGCCGGAACAGGGCCCGAAGGCCGCGCAGCCCCGCCACCCAGCGCGGCCGGTAGTCCGCGTTCACCGCCACCAGCTCGACGGCATGACCCTCCCCCGCGAGCAGCTCGCCGAGCTGCCGTGTCTGGTTGGCCATGCCGCCCTCCGGCGGCGGCAACGGCCCCACGAGCCCGATGCGCAGGCGGCTCAGCTGCATGCCCTCGCCTCCGCGGCAGTGCCCAGCCCGTCGTAAACGCCCTCATAGCGCGCCACGCTCGCCGGCCAGCTGCGCTCCGACTCGACGAACCGCCGCCCGTTGGCGTGCAGCGCCGGCCAGGCGGTGCGGTCGTCCAGGAGCTCCAGCGCCCGCTGGGCCAGGGCCTCCGGGTCGCCCGCGGGGAACAGGATGCCGTTCTCGCCGTCGCGGATGAGCTCGCGATGGCCGCCGACGTCGGAGGCGAGCACGAGCCGCCCCTGGGCCATGGCCTCGAGGGGCTTCAATGGGGTGACGAGGTCGGTCAGGCGCATGGACAGGCGCGGGTAGACGAGGATGTCGATGAGGTCGTAGTACCGCTGCACGGCCTCGTGGGGGACGCGGCCGGTGAGGACCACCGCGCCCTCGAGGCCGAGGGCGCGCACCTGCTCGCGCAGCGCCGCCTCCTGCGGACCGCCGCCGACCAGTAGCAGCCGGGCGCCGGGATGGCGCGCGCGGATCTCCACCATGGCCTCCACGGCCACCCGCAGACCCTCGTAGCCGTAGAACGAGCCGATGAAGCCGAGCACCGGGCCCTCGCCAAGCCCAAGCTCGTCGGCGAGGCCGGCATCGCGCTCCCCGGCGAGCCGGAAGCGGGACGGATCCACCGCGTTGGGGATCACCGTTACGCGAGCCGGGTCCACGCCACGGCCGACGATCTCCCCGCGCAGGCCCTCGCAGATGCAGGTGACGGCATCCGCCCGGCGCAGCACGTAGCTCTCCAGCGCCCGGGTGGCGCGGTAGCGCAGGCTGCCCTCGGTGGTGGTGCCGTGGTCGACGGCGGCGTCCTCCCAGAACGCACGCACCTCGTAGACCAGCGGCAGGCCGAGACGGCGGGCGACGCGCAGAGCGGCGAAGCCGTTGAGCGGCGGCGAGTGGGCGTGGATGACGTCCGGGCGCACGGCCTTTGCCACCTGCGCGACTCGCGCCGCCAGCGCATTGATCAGATAGGCCTCGCGCAGGACCGGCGTGCTGTGCCCGGGGCCGCGCAGCTCCGGGGTGCGGTGGAAGCGCAGGCCTTCCACGGTTTCTTCCAGCGCCTCGGCACCGTAGTGGCGGGGGCCCGTGACATGCTCGGTCTCCCAGCCGAGCGCCCGCTGCTCGTCGAGGATCGCGCGCGTGCGGAAGCTGTAGCCGCTGTGCAGCGGGATCGAGTGATCGAGCACGTGGAGGATGCGCCGGCTCATCGTCCCCCCGCCATCGCCATCGGTTCCGCTGCCGCCCCGGCGGACCGGTCCGCGCCCGCAAGGGCGCGCTCGAACATGAGCAGGCTCCAGATGAGCGCGCTGTAGTCGCGCAGACCGGCCTCGTGCTCGCGCACCACGCGCCGCAGGAAAGCGGTGTCGAACCAGCCGACATCGGCCAGGCGCTCGCCGAGGAGAGACGAGCGCACGGCACCGCGCAGCGGCCCGCGGAACCACTCCGCGAGAGGCACGGCGAAGCCCATCTTGGGGCGGTACATCAGCCCCTCCGAGAGCATGGGGCGCATGGCGCGCTTCAGCACATGCTTGCCGTCCCGGCCCTGGAGCTTGAGCGCCGGCGGCACCGTGGCCGCCCACTCGACGAACTCGTGGTCGAGCAGCGGCACCCGCACCTCGAGGCCGTGGGCCATGCTGGCGCGGTCCACCTTGGTGAGGATGTCCCCCGGCAGGTAGGTCTTGAAGTCCAGGTACTGCACCGCCGATAACGGGTGATCGGGGCCGTTGGCGGCATGCCCTTGCATGACCTCCACCGCCCGGTAGCCGTCCAGCTCGCGGCGGAAGGCGTCGTTGAAGAGCCGCCGCGCCAGCGGCTCGCCGACGATTGACACGCTGTGGAAGTACGCCTCCACCGAGTCCAGCGCCAGGGCTTCGAGGGTGGCCTTGGCGCGCAGCACCTTGGGCGCCCAGTCCGCCTTCGGGTAGAGACGCCCGGCGAGGCCGAAGACCGGCCCGCGCAGGGCGCGGGGCAGCAGGCGGCGGACGCGCTCCTCGTTCAGGTGCCAGCGGTAGCGGCGGTAGCCGGCGAAGTTCTCATCGCCGCCATCGCCGGAGAGGACGACCTTCACACCCTCGCGCGCCAGCTCGCTGACCCGGAAGGTGGGCATGGCGGAGCTGTCGGCGTAGGGCTCGTCATAGAGGCCGGCGAGCCGGTCCAGGAGCTGGAAGTCGTCCGGCTCCAGGCGGCGGACGTGGTGGTCGGTGCCGTAGCGCTCGGCCACCTCCGCGGCGTAGCGGGCCTCGTCGTAGGCGGATTCGCCGAAGCTGATGGAAGTGGTGTGCACCGGCTGCTCCACGAGGCCCGCCATGGTGGCCACCACCGCGCTCGAGTCCACGCCGCCGGAGAGAAAGGCGCCGACCGGGACGTCCGCCACCAGGTGGCTCTCCACGGCCTCGGCCAGGCGCTCCCGCAGGCGCTCTTCGGTGGCGGCGGCATCGAGGCCCGCCTCCGGCGCAAAGCGCAGGTCCCAGTACTGGCGCGGCGCGCCCACTGCCTCGCCGGCGCGCACGGTCAGCGTGTGGCCGGGCGGGAGCTTGCGGGCATGCCGGTAGATGGTGCGCGGCTCGGGCACGTAGCCGTAGGCGAAGTACTCCTCCACCGCCCGCGGCTCAATCTCCCGGGGCAGCCCGGGGTGCGCCAGCAGCGCCTTGAGCTCGGAGCCGAAGAGCACGCGCCCGTCGGGGAGCTCGGCGTAGAACAGCGGCTTGATGCCGATACGGTCGCGGGCGATGAACAGCGCCTGGCGGTGGCCGTCCCAGATGGCGAAGGCGAACATGCCCCGCAGGCGCTCGACGCAGGCCTCGCCCCACTGCTCCCAGGCGTGGACGATGACCTCGGTGTCCGAGCGGGTGCGGAACTGGTGGCCGGCGGCCTTCAGTTCCTCCATCAGGGGCTGGAAGTTGTAGATCTCGCCGTTGAAGACGATGGCGACGCGCCCGTCCTCGTTGAACAGCGGCTGGTGGCCGGCGGCGAGGTCGATGATGGAAAGGCGCCGGTGGCCGAGGCCGACGGGGCCGTCGATCCACGTGCCGCGGTCATCCGGGCCGCGGTGGGCGAGGCTGTCGGTCATGCGATCGAGCACGGCGGCGTCGGCGGCCTGCCGCCCGCGGGGATCGAAGATGCCGGCGATGCCACACATGTGCCCTACTCCTTGACCGCCGTGCCGCCGGCCGCCGGCGCGGCGGCGGCGCGCAGGCCGCGCGCTTCCAGCAGCTCCGCATAGGCCTCTTCGTACTGGCGGGCCATGCCGCCCAGGCTGAAGCGCTCCAGCGCGCGGCGCCGGCCGCCCTCGGCGTGCGCCCGCCGCCGGCGGGCGTCCCGCGCATAGGCGGTGAGCACGCCGGCAAGGGCGGTGTCGGAGCCCGCCCGCACCAGGGTGCCGTTGACGTTGTCTTCCACCAGCTCCGGGTTGCCACCGACGTTGCTCGCCGCCACCGGCAGGCCGCTCGCCATGGCCTCGAGGATCGTATTGGAAATGCCCTCGGCCACCGAGGGCAGCACGAAGAGATCCATCTCCCGGTACAGGGCGGGGAGGTCGCTGCGGCTGCCGAGGAAGCGGCAGGCATGGGTGATGCCGAGCTCCGCGGCCTTGGTTTCCAGGCCCTCGCGCAACGGCCCCTCGCCCACCAGCACGAGCTCCAGCGGCCGGCCGTCCTCGGCCACGCCGCCGGTGGTCGCGAGAGTACGCGCAAACGCGCGCAAAAGGGTGACCTGATCCTTGACCGGGACCAGCCGCCCGACCGTACCGATGGTGAAGCGCTCCCGCGACGCCACGGCCTCGGCCCCGGCCGGGCGGAAGCGTTCGGTGTCCACGCCGTTGCAGATGCGACGGATGCGCGAGGGCGGCACGCCGACGGCGGTGCGCAGGTAGCGCTCGATCTCCTTGGAGAGCGCGATGTAGCGGTGCACCAGCGGGCGCAGCGCGCGGCGCAGGCGGCGGCTGCGCGGGTTGGTGGCATCCGCCCCGCTCTCCCAGCCATGCTCGCCGTGCACCCGCCCGCGCACGCCGCTCAGTGCGGCCACGAGCTGGGCATCCAGGGTGCCGAGGTTACGGGTGTGCACGATCGCCGGTCGCCAGCTGCGCAGCACCCGCGCGAGGCGCAGGTAATGGGCCGGGTCCTTACCCGCGCGCTTGTCCAGGGCGGCCACGGGCACGTCCGCGCGGCGGATGCGCGCTCGGAAGTCGGTGTAGCCCGTCAGGCAGATCACGCCGTGGCGGAAGCGCTCCGGGTCGCTCGCGTTAATCAGATTTACCACGCCGTTCTCGAGGCCGCCGGTGTCGAGCCGGTAGACCACGTGCGCGATGAGGGGGCGATCGTCCTGCACGGCTACTGCCCCCCTCGCACGGTGGACGTGAGTGTGTCGTCAAGCGCCGGGCGGGCGTCGGCGAGGAAGGCGCGCAGGGTCTCGCGGGCCTCCTCGCGCTCGGTGCCGTAAGGGGCGTAGACGACGACCCCGGCGGTGCCGCGCTCGCGGCCCATGAGCGGCGCGAATGCCTCCAGCGCCTTGCCCTGGATCCGGTCGGTGAGGTGCTCGCCGCCGATCCAGTACCAGTACCAGGCGAGCACGCGCTGGCCCTCCAGGCGCAGGTCCGCCTCGTAGACCGACCCGCCGGGGGCGGCAGGGACGTCCCCACGCACACTGACCGTGGTCATGCGCCAGCGCGGATGCTTCTGCTCCACCATGACGTTCTGGCTGTTGATGAGCTCGCCCTGCTCCGCGTGCGGCAGGTAGTAGGCCAGGTAGAGGCCGGCCTCGCCGGCGGGCCCCTGGTAGCTCGCGTGGCGCTCGAGGTCCATGCCGCGGTAGCGGGGCGACCACTCAGTGAGCCCGCCGTCACTCTGCGACCATCCGGCCACCACCGGCGCCTGCAGCGCCGCGCGGGAGAAGGCGCTGGCGGGCGGGCCCTGGAGCTGGTACGCAAGCGCCGGCCAGGCGGCCAGGGCGAGCACGCCGATACCCGCCACGGAGAACGGTGTGGCAAGGCCCTGCCGACGCGGCTCGGGCTCGAGGCTGCCGGGCGCCGGGCCACGGGTGTCCTCCGCCCAGTAGGCGCCGACCCAGAACATCAGCAGAATCACCACGCCGAAGAACACCCAGCCATAGATCAGGTGATCGACGCCGGTGGCGTATTCCATGCCGCTGAAGTGGCCGATCATCACGATCATGTAGGCGCGCAGGCTGTTGGCGATGATCGGAACGATCACCGAGGCCACCACGAACAGGCTGCGCCGCAGGGCGCTGCGGTAGGTGATGTAGGCGTAAAGCGTGCCGAGGGCCACTGAGGCGATCAGGTAGCGCAGGCCGCTGCAGCCCTCGACGATGGACCAGTTGCCACTCGGCAGGCTGAAGAAGAACCCCTCCCGGAACACCGGAATGCCCGACAGGCGCACCAGGGAGACGGTGACGTCCGCCGTCAGCTTCATCAGCGGCAGGATGAGGAACTCGCCGATGGGCACCGAGAAGAACAGGTAGGCGAGCGGGAAGAGCAGCGCCCAGACCACCCGGGTGCCCAGCGTCAGCCAGACCACGGCGGGGATCATGCTCACCAGCGCGAGCTGCTGGGTCACAGCCACCTCGGCGAGGTCGCTCAGCAGCCAGAGGAAGCCCGCCCCGATCAGCACGACCAGCGCCAGCGGCTGGGGCCGCGGCGCGATCTGCGCCAGCACCTCCCGCCGCCGCCAGATCAGGAACAGGCTGATGGGCGCGATTATGTAGCCGTGGGCGAAGGTCTCCGAGCGCGTCCAGATCTCCACCATGGACCAGGCCGTGGGGAAGAACAGCGCCAGGGTGAGCGCGATGAGCCCCACCGCCAGCGCACCCGCCAGCGGCCAGGAATAGGGCCGCTGCTCACCGACCGCAGCCGAAGGCAGGTGATCGGTGCTCGCGCTCATGAGCGGGACCTCCGACGGGTGGTGGATGGTGTCGGATGGGGATTCGCGCAGCAGAATTGCGCTCCGACAGGTGCGGCGGCTCTGCCGCGACTCTCCCTGGAGCGAACGGACATTCGGCGCGAGTGCGCGCCTCCCACAGGTGGATTCATGGCCTCGGTGGCGTGATCGAAGCCCGTAGGAGCGGCGCCCTCGCCGCGAATCCCTTTCCCGGTGGGAGCGGTCTCCGACCACGATAGCGCGCCCCGCGCGCTGCCCGGGACGCTGGGATGCACGTCGCTGCGCGCCATTTCGCGGTCGGAGACCGCTCCCACGGGATAAGCAGCGTCCCGACCGTAGGTCGTGCGCGGCGACGCCGCGTGCGACGTTTCCACGTCTGCCATGGGATGTCGCACACCGCTTTCGGCGGTGCACGACCTACTGGATCCCGGGCTTCGACGCGAGGGCGCGCCTCCCACAGGCGGGTTCAGGGCCTCAGTGGCTCGATTGAAGCCTTTGGGAGCGGCACCCTCGCCGCGAATCTCCGGCTCGTTCCCCCTCGCCAGCAACGCCTCCACCGCGGCGACCGACGCGGCCCAGCTATGGTGCTCGCGGACATAGCGCATCGCGTTCGCCCCCAGCTCGGCCGCTCGCTCGGGGCGCTGAATCAGGGCAAGCACGGCCTCGACGAAGGGCTTGGGGTCGCTCGCGACGAACAGGTGCTCGCCGTGCCTCACGTCGATCCCCTCCAGCGCCTGCGGGGTACAGACGACGGTCTTGGCCATCGCCATGGCCTCCAGCACCTTGTTCTGAATGCCCCGCGCGATGGTGAGCGGCGCCACCACCGCGGCGGCGTGGCCGACGTAGGGGCGGACGTCCGGCACGCGGCCGGTGACACTGATGCCCGCCTCCCGCGCGAGCGCCTCAACGGCAGGCGTGGGGCGCAGGCCAACGACGCAGAACGCGGTGTCGGGCTCGCGTTCGCGAATGCGCGGGAAGATCTCGCGGGCGAACCAGAGGACGGCCTCGACGTTGGGGCGATAGTCCATGGCGCCGGTGAAGACCAGGGTGTGCGTCCCGCCGAAGGGGTTCTCCCCGCACTTCTCCGGGCTGAAGTACTCGGTGTCGACCCCGTTCGGCACGGCGTGCACCCGCCCCGCGAGCTCCGGCGCCGACCGCAGGAAGCAAGTCCGCTCGGATTCGGTGACCAGCAGCGTATGGTCCGCCCGGTGTGCGCGCTCGCGCTCGAAGGCGGCGAGGCGGCGCCCTTCCAGGCTGTAGAGCCAGCCCATCAGGCCCCCAGCTTCGCCGTATTGGCGCCATTTCTCGGAGTCGACGTCGACGAAGTCCGTGATGGTGAGGGGGCGGAGATCGCCGCGGCTCGTGCCTCCCACGGCGGGGAGGGGCTTCGCTCCTGCTTTGGGAGAGAGTTCGGGCGCACCTGTGGGAGAGTCGCCGCGGCTCGCGCCTCCCACAGCGAGCGGAACGCCCTCCTTCCCTGTGGGAGGCGCTTGTAGCGGCGACTCTTCGGCAGGCACTCTGCCCGCCGCCAAGGGTCGCTGAGCCGACTCACCTCCCACAGGTAGCGACAGTGCCCCGGTGGTCCGATCAACGCCTGTGGGAGCGGCGCCCTCGCCGCGAATCGGCATGTACTGCGCCATCGTCGACGAGTAGACGAAGACGTTGTCCATGCCCTCCGCGAGCTTCGCGCCCACCCAGCGCTGCATGCGACGGTCGCGATAGAAGGCGACGCTCAGGGACTGCCGGGTGGGCAGCGCGGCAAGGCTGCGCAGCTTGCCCAGCCGGCGGTTCAGCCACACCAGATGCACTTCGGCGCAGATCTGCTCGAGGGCCTCGCGTCCCGCCCAGTCCACGGCATCGTCCACGAAGGCCCCGAGATGGACGCGGTGCCGTGCCGCCAGCCCGCGCAGGAGGTTCCAGGCGCGGATCTTCTCGCCCTTGTCCGGCGGGTAGGGGATGCGGTGGCATAGGAACAGCAGGTCGCTCATGCCGGTCACCCGAGGCTGCGGACTATGTGAGGGCCAATGGCATTCGCCACCGGCAGCGGGAGGCGCTGCCAGAGGCGGATGAAGCGCTGGTAGCGCGGGTTCATGGGGCTGTTGTCGCGCAGCGCGTGCTCGCGCACCAAGCGGCACTCGTAGTGCAGCGGCTCGGGGATGAACCCCCAATGCTTCTTGAAGCGGTAGGAGCCCGTGTCCTTCTTGCTGCGGCCGTAGTCGAAGACCCTGCAGCCCCTCTGCCGCGCACGCTCCATGAGCGACCAGTACATGAAGTCGTTGGCGTAGAGCCCCCGGCTCGCGCCGGTGCCGCCGCCGTAGTAGGGGAACACCTCGTCGCGGAAGTAGAAGCTGAGCACGCTCGCCACGATCCGGCCGCGGTGGGTGACTGTGAGCACCTCGCAGGCGTCGCCGAAGACGTCACGCAGGATGTCGAAGTAACGCTTCGCGAAGACCGGGGTACCCAGGTTGCGCACGCTCTCGGCGTAAGCCGGGAAGAAGCGCGCGCTGTCGTCATCCAGTGACCACTCAAGGCCCGCGTCGATGCCCTTGCGCACCATGGCCCGCTGCTTGCGGGGGATGGCCTTCAGGTTGGCGTCCGGGTCCTCGTGGATGGCGCCGCGGAAGGTGACGTAGAGGTCTTTCGTGGGCCAGTCGTCGTGTAGGGCGAAGTCGCGGTGACGGTACTCCAGGTGGCCGACGCCGAGGTCCTCGGCAAGATCCACGGCGGCCTGGTCCAGCGCCTGGGTCGCCCGGTCCGTGGTCGCGGCGATGCCGCCGTAGACACAGAACGGCAGCGAGGTGAGCTGGTCGCCGAACAGCCGGCTTCTCACCCGGGCCAGCGGCAGCACCCCCTCGATGCCCTGCTCGCCCTCGGCCATCAGGAACCAGGTGGGGTGCCGGAAGGCGCGCTCGATGACCGTCTGCCAGCCGGCGCGGTGGCAGAAGGTGGCCGTTGGGCAGGCGTCGACGAAGGCGTCCCAGCGGGGGTGGTCGCTTTCGGTCAGGGTGGTGACCTGGAGGCCGTGCGAAGAGTCGCCGCGACTCGCGCCTCCCACAGTGGCAGGAGGAGACTCTGGCGCCGCTGTGGGAGGCGCTTGTAGCGGCGACTCTTCAGTAGGGTTCCTGCCCGCCGCGGAGGGTCGCCGAGTGGACTCGCCTCCCACGGGCGGCTCGGACTCACCGGCGTGGCGCTCCATCCACTCGCTCATCCCATCACCTCGGGAAAAATCCGGTCGATGCGGTCCCAGGCGAAGTCCTGGAGCAGGCGCCGGAGGCGGCCTTCGGTGCGGCGGAGGCCAACGTAGTGGCGGAAGCGGGTCCTCGCCGGGATGCCGGGCATGCGCGGCTGGTCCGGGTCGATCTCCCACGGGTGTAGATAGAAGATCGCGTTGCGGCCCTCGGCGTTGATGCGGCGCAGGCTCCAGCGGCTGACGCCGTAGGGCAGCAGGCGGAAGTAGCCACCGCCGGCGGCGGGCCATGTGCGCCCGGCGGCCGGCAGCGCAGCCACGGGGATCTCCAGCGCGCTGCCCTCACCATTCGGCCGGTGCAGACCGAGGGGCGAGTCCGGCATGCCGTAGTGATCATGGCGGATCGGGTACACGCTCGAGCTGTAGGCATGCCCGGTCGCGGCCAGCGCGTCCCAGGCCCGGGGGGTGCGCGCGTCCATGGAGAAGCTGGGAGCACGGTAGCCGCGCACGAGGGCGCCGCCGGCGTCCTCCAGCAGGCCCTTGGCGCGTATGAGGTCCTCGCGGAAAGCTGCATCGTCGAGGTCGCGGACCCGGCGGTGGTCGTAGCCGTGGCTGGCCAGCTCGTGGCCTTCCTCGACGATCCGCCGGACGAGCGCGGGATAGCGCTCGGCGATCCACCCGAGGGTAAAGCAGGTGCTGCGCACGCCATGCTCGGCCATAAGGTCGAGCAGGCGGTGGGTGTTGGCCTCGACCCGGCCCGGATAGTCGTCCCAATGCGCCCGCGGTGCTATGCCCTCGAAGGCGGAGACCTGGAAGTAGTCTTCGATGTCGAGGGTGAGGGCGTTGACTGGGTTAGCCGGGCTGGGATGTCGCACACGGCCTTCGGCCGTGCACGACCTACCGGCTTGTACTGCGCCGCGCGCGGCTTCGCGGGCGGAGACCGCTCCCACGGGGAGTTTGCTACGCCACTGCTCCATCTCAGCCACTCCTGCCGAGCCAGCGGTTGAGCTCGGTGGCGATGCGCTCGGCGGTCTGGCCGTCCCAATACTCCGGGATGCGGCCCTGCTTGCCGCCGGTGGTGAGGATGTTGTCCACCGCGGCGAGGATGGTGGCGCGGTCGGTGCCGACCAGGGTGTTGGTGCCCTGCTCGATGGTGATGGGGCGCTCGGTGTTCTCCCGCACGGTGAGGCACGGGATGCCGAGGGCGGTGGTCTCCTCCTGGAGGCCGCCGGAGTCGGTGATCACCAGGGTGGCGCTCTGGAGCAGCCCGAGCATGGTGAGGTAGTCGACGGGGTCCAGGAGGTGGAGGTTGGTCGCTCCCGTGGGAGCGGCTTCCGACCGCGAAACGGCGCCTGGCGCCGTACCCTCCGGGGGCTCCTGGAGCGCGCTGCGCGCGCTTTCGCGGTCGGAGACCGCTCCCACAGGAGCCGCTGTGCCCGCGGAGCCGTAGGTCGTGCGCGGCGCAGCCACGTGCGACATCCGCGCGCGGGTCCGCGGATGCACGGGGAACACAAGCGGCAAACGCTCGGCGGCCTCGTTAAGGGTGCCAACGATGTTCGCGAGGACTGCCGCGTCGTCCACGTTCGACGGGCGGTGCAGGGTGACAAGGCCCCAGGGCTTCGCCGGGTCCACGTCCAGCGCCGCGAGAGTCTGGGCGGCGCTTACCGCCTTCTCCCGGTTGCGGTGGACGGAGTCGATCATGACGTTGCCGACGAAGCGCACGCGCTCGGCGGGCACCCCTTCGCGGGCGAGGTTGTCCTCGGCTTTCGCCTCCGTGGTGAACAGCAGGTCGGCAATCTGATCGGTAAGGACGCGGTTGATCTCCTCGGGCATGGTGCGGTCGTAGGAGCGCAGGCCGGCCTCGACGTGAATCACGGGCACGCCCTTCTTGCTCGCCACCAGGGTGCACGCGAGCGTGGAGTTGACGTCCCCGACCACGAGCACCGCCGCCGGCTGCACCTCGTCCAGGACCGGCTCGAAGTGCTCCATCACCGCCGCGGTCTGCTTCGCGTGGCTGCCGGAGCCCACCTCCAGGGAGATGTCCGGCTTCGGCAGGCCAAGCGCCGCGAAGTGCTGCTCGTTCATGGCCACGTCGTAGTGCTGGCCGGTGTGCACGAGCGTCGCGGGGATCGCCGGCTCGGCGCGGGCGAACGCCTCCAGGATCGGCGCCATCTTCATGAAGTTGGGGCGGGCGCCGACGACGCAGAGAACAGGTGGCAGAAGCTTGCTCATCCCGATCCGTGCCCTTCCATGCCCTAGAAGCTGGCGGAGACCGTCAGCGTGATGGCGTTCTCGCGGTATTCGCCCGCCGGCTCGTTGCTGTCCCGGCGCACGTGGCGGTAACGCAGACTTGCATTAATGTCCTGGCCAATGCTGCGGTTGAAGCCGGCCGTGAACGAGTAGAGATCGTCTTCGCGCTCGCTCAGCTCACTCTCGTTCCGTGAATAGCTGGCGGTGCTGTTGAAGCTAGTAACCGGACCGAGCTTCCAGGTCCATGAGACAGAGCCGCCCGTCTGCGTGGTTTCCTCTTCGGAGACCTCAAAATCACGGCGCACTTGGAATGCATTGAACGTGAGCGTATTGCGCGTTCCGAAAATCGTGAGCGTTCCGGTACCACGGCGCGTATACGAAAACTCATTTACCGGCTCGAAGACAGGAATTATTGTACGTCGAATAATCTGCCCCGGTGCACAGAATGGATCATCCGGCAGACAGATAACGAATCCGTCACCTTCCTCGAAGCCCTCAAAAACAGAAAGCTCGGAAGAGCTTATTGATTCCGAATAGCTAGCACTCAGCTGCGCCGACCGCCGCCGATGCGTGATGCTGAAACTCTTCGTCTCGCTGATATACCGCTCCCCGTAGGTCGCGCTAACGCTCGTACGGCGATTTGGCGCATAGGTGGCCCCGACCGTCCAGAACTCACCGGAAAGGTCAGCCCGGTCCGACTCGTAATCGTTGTCCTCGTACCCACCGCTCGCCGTCACGCGAAGCTTACGTGTCAATTCGTAGCCAACGCTCGCGGAGGCACTGCGAAACGTCGCCGGATCGCGATCCACACCGGTTACCCGCTGGGCCTGCGCATCCAGGCCCCATGAGAGCCGCCCGAAGCGCGAGCCGCTATCGAGGTTCCAGCTCGCGCTGTTGGAGTAGTTATCCTCGCTGAAATCGCGATAGACGCGGCTATGTCGATAGCGAAGTGTCGACTCCGCGAACGATCCGAATCGATTAACGAGATAAGGGCTGACGCTGACGGTTCCGACGTCTTCGACATTGCCCGTATCCGAAGTATCGTCCAACCCGATCGGCCCGAAAAGAGAGAGCACCTCCTGGCTATATCTCGCGCTAGCGTCAATGAAGAGGTTTTCCCCAATCAGCTCCGAATTGAGGGAGCCGCTGAAGACGTGATTGAGACGGTCGCGATCGGATTCGCGCAGGTGGGTCAGTGCGCGCAGCCGGTAGCTTGCATTGACCGTTGTGCGCGCGCTATCCCCCGTCACGTTGAAGCCAGGACTGATCACGTTGATCAGCTCCCAGTCCTCCTCACCAGGGGGGGCGAGTTCAACGTTGTCGGTGAAGGTGAGACTGTCGCTGAGCGTCGGCGTAAACGACCAGTCTAGCGCGTGCGCTGGAGACGCCAGAAGCGCCGCCGCCACGGCTGCCGTCCCGGGACCGACCAGTGCGCGCTCAGCTGCCATAGGACCCGTAGCCGTAGCCATATCCATACTGATAATCGAGCCCCGGCAGGCGGGTCACCCGGTTGAGCATGGTCATCACCACGTCGCAGCCCTCGATCTGCTCCAACGCACTGCTGACCGCGTTCTGGGCCGTGCGCATGGCCTGCACGACCACAAGTATCTGCCCCATGTGGGTGGCCAGCACGCTGGCCTCCGTCGTGGCGAGCAGGGGCGGCGAGTCGAACAGGACGATGCGGTCCGGATAGCGCTCCGCCATCTCCTGGCCAAGCGCCGCCATGGCGTCGCTCGCCAGCAGCTCAGTGGACTGGCTGTAATTGCGCCCTGCGGGCACCACCGTGAGGTTCGGTACATCGGTGCGCAGGATCACGTCGGAGAGATTGCCCACGTGGCCGCCCAGGACATCCAGCAGCCCCAGCTCCGCGCCCTGCAGGCCGAGGTAATGAAGGATCGACGGTCGCGCCACATCGGCGTCCACGAGCATCACGGTGCGCCCGATCTCCCGCGTGATGCTGAGCGCGAGGTTGATGGTGCAGAACGTCTTGCCCTCCCGCGGCAGGGCGCTCGTCACCATGATCAGATTGCCGTTGCGGATCGCCGGGCCGTTCTGCCCGAAGGCATTCCGGATCAGCGGGCGCTTCAGCGTCCGGAACTCCTCGGCCACCCGGCCACGGTCCTCGTCCGGGGTGAGCAACCCCAGCCGCCGCATGCGCTCGGGATCGAGCGGATGCGCGGGGCGGTCCACCGCCGGCTGTATGCCCGGCTCCGGACTCGACTCGCGGAAGTGCGGCGGCGGCTCGGGAGCCTCCTGTCGCGGCGCCTCCCGCTCCGTGGACTCCGGGAGGGGCTCGGCCCCGGCTGCCTTGCGCATGGCGCGCTCAATGGTGTTCATAGCGAGTTCCTTCTGCCGTTCAGCCAAGGACCGGGAGCGTGACTACGCCCGCATAGACGCCCAGCAACGCGGCCACCGCGAGCAGGAAGCCGCCGAGCTTGAGAATCGTGCGGCGCCGGTGCTGGGGCGTCGGGTTGATCGACACGGCGCCGAGGTACGGGCGCTCGGTGAGGCGCTCGAGCGCTGCCCGCGAGACCACGGCCGGGCGCAGCTGGCCGAGACCGAAGGCCGCACCGCCGCCAGCGCCAAGCGCCAGGAAAAGCACCGCGCTCGAGAGCACGAAGCGATCCGGCGACACCGGGTTGGATGGCACGAACGGCGGATCCACGACGCGGAACTCGACCGTGTCCGTACCCACCTGGACCTCGCCGGTGAGCCGCGCCAGCTCACGGCGCTCTCGCAGCGTGTCGTAATTGCGCTGGACGATGTCGTAGTTGCGCGTGAGCTCCTTGTACTCGGCCTCGATCTGGGGAATGCGCGCCACGGCGTCCTCGAGCTGCTGCTGGCGCTGCTCGAACTCCTGCACCCGGGCCCGGAGCGAGGCAACGCGGCTCTCCGCCTCGGCAAGGGCGAACTCGAGCTGGGAGCGATAGGCGAACTGATCGCGCTCCTCGTCACTCTCACCGCCGCCGACCTGCGCCAGCAACTCGTCGCGACGCTGCTCCAGATCCCCCAGCACCCGCCGCGTCGCGATGACGTCCGGGTGCTCCTCGGTGTAGCGGAGCAGCATCTGGTCGAGGCTGCGCTCCATCTCGTTGATGCGGCTCTCGAGGTCGGCAAGACGCTGCTGAGCACCGTCCGGTGGCGGCTCGACGTTCTCGGTCTCCATCTGCTGCAGCCGCTGCTGGAACGTGTTACGCCGCTCCACGGCCTCCTCGAGCTCGAGGCGGGCCTCCTCGAGCCGTGCCTCGTTTTCCTTGACCCGCGCGTAGTAGTCGGGCCCGGAACCGGGCAGCAGGCCGTGGTGCTCGCGCTCGAACTCGCTGATGCGCTGATCGAGCTCGTCGATGCGCTGCTCGTAGGCCTCCACCTGCGACTCGATGAACGCCCGCGAGCTGCCGAGATCGCTGCGAGCCCCACCCAGGCTGGTCTCCACGAAGATATCGAGCAGCGACTGCACCACCGAGCGGGCCCGCTGCGGATCCTGATCCCGGTACGCGATGGTGTAGAGGTTGTCCCGGGGGCTGCCCCGAAAGTCGATGCGGCGCTCCAGCTCGGCGACCACCTGCTCGAGCTCCGCATCCGTGTTGGCCTGCAGATCGAGGTCGCTGTCCCGCGCGACCTGCTCCAGGTTGGGGCGGCTGAGCAGGGTGCGGTTCACCATGTCCAGCTGCTCGCTGACGTTCGGCATGATCGACAGGCCGCTCATCAGCGGCTGCAGCAGCGAGCGCGTATCCACGTATACCCGGGTGGACGCGCGGTACTCGTCCGGCTGCTGCGCCACCCACGCCCAGCCACCCAGGGCGATGGGCCAGGCGAGCAGCAAGGCGATCCACTTGAACCGCCACGTGTTGCGCGCGAGGTCCAGAACGAGTTGCACCAGTTCATGCATGGCTGGCCACCTCCCGGTAACCGGGGTGCACAGGAGCGCCGTCCTAGAACAGCGACTCGGGGATGATGAGGATGTCGCCGGGGAGCATCTGCACGTTGGCGGACACGTCCCCGTCCTTGACCAGGTCTTCCAGGCGCACGTTGTACTGGCGCCGCTCGCCATCCTCACGACGAACGATGGTCGCGCGGTTGCCCGCGGCAAAATCGGTCAGGCCGCCAACCTCGATCATCACGTCGAGCGCGGTCAGCCCCTCGCGGTACTGCAGCGCCTGGGGATTGGCCGCCTCGCCGACGACCCGCACCTGACGGTCGAACGGACCGACGAAGCCGGAGACGATCACGGTGACCACCGGCTCGCGGATATACTGCGCAAGCTCCTGCTCGATCTCCCGGGCGAGCTCCGTACCCCGCTTGCCGGTGGCAGGCAGATCCTCCACCAGGGGCACGGTGATCACCCCATCCGGCGGCACCGTGACGCCGCGGGAGACCTCCGGATTACCCCACACGACGATCTCGAGCGAGTCACCGGGACCGATGATGTAGCGGTCGTCCTCCGCCGCGGCGACCGTGGTGGGTGCCTCGGGGTAAGGGGTATAGGCGCATCCGGCGAGCAGCAGCGGCACGAGCAATGCAAGCAGCATTACAACGGAGCGCGCAGAAAACGACCTCGACATGACGGAATCCCTCATTCTTCTGTTGCCAAACGGATCACAGACTCGCTCCGGATTTCAATAACGAGAACGCTATCACAGTAACACGGCTAAATTTATGTTGGCCGATCATTACTGCAGTTGCTCCAGAAGCGCTTCCGCCGCGTCCCGCTCCGGGAAGTCGCCTGCGTCGGCGAGCAGGGACGTCAACTCGGAGCGTGCGTCCTGCGGCTGCTGGTTCGCGACCAAAGCCTCCGCCAGGTGATAGCGAACGGTGGGCAATGCCTGGAGCTGGTCGGCGGCCGACACGAGCAGCTCTAGCCCTTGCTCCGGGCGATCCGCGCGGACCAGGAGCCAGCCGAGCGTATCCTGAACGAAGGGGCTCTCCGGCGCCTGCTCGTGGGCCCGGCGGGCGAACTCGAGCGCCTCCTGCGGGGCACGCTCCCCGATCGTTGAGGCGAGATTGTTCAGGGCCCGCCAGTCATCCGGATCAGCCTCAAGCGCCCGCCGGTAAGCCGCTTCGGCCCCCCTCTCGTCTCCCGATGCCAGACGACGGTCACCGAGGACACGCCAGGCCGGACCGTCCGCCGGCTGACCGTCGAGCCATCGCTCCAGCGTCTCGCGCGCCGCCGCGCGGTCACCCCGCTGCCACTGCACCTGCGAAAGCGCCAGGCGTACGGCCCGCGAGTCGGGAAAAGCGGTTAGGGCTTTCTCGAGCACCGCAACGGATTCGTCGGCACGCCCGGCTCGCAGGAGGATCTCGGCGTGCGTGACCACGAGGCTGTCCGTCATGCCTTCGGTCCCGTCGGGGAGGCGGGAAGTGAGCTCAAGCGCCCGCTCATGCTGATCCTGACGGGACGCCTGAGTGGCGAGGGCAAGTATGATCGCGGGATTCTCCGGCTGGACGTCGAGGGCCGCCTGCAATGCGGCGCGGACGGCCTGCCCGTCGCCAATTACCGAGTATGCGCCGGCGAGCTTCAGATAGCCCCGAACCGATTCCGGATTGCGGGTGAGCGCACGCTCATAGGCAACGACAGCCTCGTTTTCGCGCTCCATCTGCAGCAGCAGGTCGCCGTGCAGGAGACCCAGGGCCTCGTCCGCGGGAGCGTCCTCCAGCGCCGCCTCGGTCACCTCGAGCGCCTCGTTCAGCTCGCCGTCGCTTGCCAGCACGAGGGCATACAGCGCCGCAGCGACTGGAGAATCCGGATTGTCCTGCCTCGCCTGCTCCACCCAACGCCGGGCCGAATCGGCGTCACCCGTTCGGCGTGCCAGCTCGAATAACGCAAGCTGGGTGGGCAGGCTGCCCGGTGCCGCACCCAGGGCGGCGTCGTAGTGAGCCCTGGCACGCTCCACGTCGCCGGCCCGCAAGGCGAGGGTCGCCAGGCCCTGATGGGCGGTTACCTGCTCCGGATCGAGACCGAGCGCCTCCGTCAGCGCCTCTTCGGCCGCCGCCTCGTTGCCTTGCGACAGATGACTGAGGCCGTCGATCAGCGGCAGGCGTGCATCATCCGGGTAGCGCTCGCGCAGGCCCTTGAGGCGCTCCCGCGCGTCCGCCGGGGCCCCGCCGCGCAGAAGCTCCACCGCCTCGGCCAGCGCCACCCCCAGCTCGCCGTTGCCCGCAATTCTCTCGACGCCCGAATCCGCATCCGTGCCGGGCAGGGCATCGGGCGAGCTGCCGCCAGCCTGCGCGTCGACCCTCGAGGCCGCGGCGGCGCCCCCGTCTGCCGCATCGCCCACCGCCCCCGGCTCCGTTGCCGAGTCATCGGTCAGCTCAGCTTCGACCTCCAGATCGGCGAATGAGATGGACTCCGGGCCACGTTCGTCCCGGCCGGCAAGTCGCGCCTCGCTCGCGCGCAGAAGCGTGCGGGCGCGATCCAGGGCCGGCCGCTGGCGGACAACCTGCTGCAGATAGCGACTGGCCTGCTCGTAGCTTCCCTCGGCGAAGTGCGCAGCGCCGAGATAGAACAACGCACCGGTGTGCTCGGGTGCCGCACTCAGCGCCGCCTGGAGGCTGGCGATGGCGTCGTCAAACCGTTCCTGTCGCAGCCGCAGCAGGCCAAGCAGGTAGTGCGCCGCCGGACTCTCGGCGTTGGCCTGCAGCGCGCGGTCGAGCTCGCGTTCGGCCTCTTCCCGCGCGTCCCGCGCCAGCAGCGTTCGGGCGAGCCCGATACGCGCGCTGGCCAGACCGGCACTCTGCTCGAGTATCTTGCGATAGGCCCGCCCTGCAGCCCGCGCCCGGCCGCGTGCAAGCTCCACCTCGGCGAGCCGCTCCCACGCGCGCACATTGCCCGGATGACGATCCAGCACGGTGACCAGCCGCCCCGCGGCCGCGGTGTAGCGGCCATCGGCGGCGGCGCACTCGGCCAGGCCGATATGGCCGCGTGGCAGCTCCGGTGCGCGGGCAACGGCACTCTCGAAGGCCGCGCAACCTTGCGCCTCGTCCCCCGTGGCTCGCAGCGCGTAGCCGCGGAGTACCTGCAGCCGCGCTGCCGCCTCGCCCTCGGGCATGGACATGCCCTGCAATTGCGCCAGTGCCTCTTCGGGCTGATCCTCGAGGAGCAGGGCCTCGGCGAGATCGAGGCCGGCACGGTCCTCGCCGACGCCCAGGGAGACGGCGCGGCGCAGCTCCTTGACCGCGGAGGCCGAATCCCCCGCCCGGAGCCGCAACTGCCCAAGCGCAAGCCGCGCCTCGGCAAGGTCGCCTTTCTTCTGCAGGGCATTGCGGAGCTCGATCTCCGCCGAACGGGCGTCCCCCTCGTCCAGGAACTCTCTTGCCGCCTGCAGGTGTTCCTCTGCGGCCGTGCTCTCGAAGGCGTCGC
The DNA here is from genome assembly GCF_020883455.1 of Spiribacter halobius. Lineage (NCBI taxonomy): Bacteria > Pseudomonadati > Pseudomonadota > Gammaproteobacteria > Chromatiales > Ectothiorhodospiraceae > Sediminicurvatus > Sediminicurvatus halobius. The sequence goes on from NZ_CP086615.1 coordinate 3,347,969, forward strand.
AGCCCGTGAGAAGGAAAGCCGCGGCGGCGGTCAGTACCAACAGCGGTCGAGCAAGCGCGCGAGCCATCACTGGCGTGCCTCCACGGGGCTGTCGGGCTCCCCCCAGCGGGCATTGCGCAGCCCGTACTTGTTCAGCAGGGAGTAGAGTGTCGGCCGGCTCACGCCGAGCAGCTCGGAGGCGCGGACCAGGTTGCCGTTGGCGAGGCCGAGTGCCCGCGACACCGTGCGCCGCTCGGCGCGGTCGCGAACCTCCCGCAGCTTCAACGGCTCGACCTCCTCCATGTCCACGTCGAGCCCGAGATCCGCGGCGGTCACTTCAGCCCCGTCGGCCATGATCACCGCGCGACGGATCACGTTTTCCAGTTCGCGCACGTTGCCGGGCCAGGAGTAGCCGCGAATGGCGGCGAGCGCATCGGCGCTGAAGCCGCGCAGCGGCCGCTTGTCGCGCTCGGCGTAACGGCGCAGGAACGCGTGGGCGAGCAGCGCGGCATCGCCGTCCCGATCGCGCAGCGACGGCACTTCCACGCTGATCTCGCTCAGCCGGTAGTAGAGATCCTCGCGGAAGTCGCCCGCGCGCATCATTGCGTGCAGATCCTGGTTGGTGGCGCAGACGACACGCACGTCCACCGGGATCTCGCCGCGCGCCCCGAGCCGCTCGATCACCCGCTCCTGGAGAAAGCGCAACAGCTTGGCCTGCAGTGAAAGCGGCAGATCCCCGATCTCGTCCAGGAACAGGGTGCCGCCGTCTGCATACTCGATCTTCCCGATGGTCTGCCTCGTGGCGCCGGTGAAGGCGCCCTTCTCGAAGCCGAACAGCTCGCTCTCGAGCAGGTTCTCGGGGATGGACGCGCAGTTGATCGCCACCATGCGCCTGTTCTTCCGCCCGCTCAGGCGGTGCACGGCCTGAGCCAGCAGCTCCTTGCCCGTACCGCTTTCTCCCAGCAGCAGCACGGTGGCGTCCGAGGAGGCAACCCGCTCCACGAGGCGGCAGGCGCGCAGCATCTGCGGCGAGGTTGCAATGACGCCCTCGAGCGGGTTCTCGGGAGACTGGACCAGCCGCCGGCGCTCCATCTGCAATTCGTGCAGCCTGTAGGCGCGCTCGACGATCAGCTGCAGCAGATCCGGATCCACCGGCTTCTGGTAGTAGTCGTAGGCACCGGTGCCGACCGCTTCCAGGGCATGCTCCCGGGCCTCGTTGCCGGTGATGACGATGACCTTGGTTTCCGGGGCGCGGACGAGGATCTGCTCAAGGGCACGAAGCCCCTCGGAGGCGTTCGCCGCGTCCGGCGGCAGACCGAGATCAAGCAGCACGATGGGCGGCTCATGCAGATCCACGAGCTCCAGCCCGCGCTCGCGATTCTCGGCGAGCAGGACCTGGTAGTCATCGCTGAAGCACCACTTGAGCTGCTGCTGCAGCCCGGAATCGTCCTCGACGATCAGCAGTGCCGGATTAGCTCTGGGCACGTTGCACCTCCGCTGGCTCCACCCCTTCCGGCGCATCGGCCTGCATTCGCGGCAGCCGCAGCACGAAGCGCGTCCCCTCTCCCGGCTGGGAGAAGACATCCAGCAGCCCGCCGAGGGACTCGACGAACTGCCGGGCCTCGTACACGCCGATGCCCATGCCCGCGTTGCCCTTGCTGGTCACGAACGGGCGGAACAGCTGCTCGCGAATGAACTCCTGCGACATCCCGCACCCGGTGTCCCGAATCTCGATGCGGCAGTGCTTGTCCGCGTCCACGGCGGACAGCACCACCTGACCCTCGGCAGACGTTGCCTGCTGGGCGTTGCGCACCAGGTGCTCGAGAATGGTCTGCAGCCGTCCCGGAGGGCAGCTGACCCGCAGCCCCTGGTCGGCGGCCTCGACCGCCGGCCGCGGCGTCTCGTCCGCGCAGGCCTCGGCGGTAGCCGCAAGCACGCCCGGGACGTCGACGTCCGTCACCTCCTCGATAGCGGACTCACTCTTGCGTAGCCCCTGCAGCACGCGGTCGAGCCTGGCGGTCGCACTCTCCACGGTGCGGAAGGCGTCGTCGACGAACTCGGGGTTCTGCCGGTGGCGGCGGGCGTTGCGGGTGATGAGCGAGAGCTGCGCGCTCACGTTCTTGAGATCGTGCACGACGAACGCCGAGAGGCGTTGATAGGCGTCGAACTGGCGGGCGTCCATGAGCGCCTCATCGGCGTCGGCAAGGGCGAGGTAGCTCGCCACCTGGCGGCCCGCCGTGCGCAGCAGGTCGCGGTCCTCCCAGTTCAGGGGGCGCGGCGCCCGCGGCTTGGCCAGAACCGCGAAGCCCCGCAGGCGGTCCCGCTCGAGCAGCGGAACCACCAGCCAGGCGTCCGGGACCTTGCCGAGCCACTCGGGGAGATCGAACGTCGGCGCCTGGGCGGGGTCACGCCGAATCTCCTCCAGGTCGAGGATCCACTCGCGCTCGCGCAGCAGTGCGAGCAGCGGGCTGGACGCGGGCTCCGTAACCGTGCCGGGGAAGGCGACGTTCCAGGTGGCGGCCAGCAGCTGGTTGCCGGAGTCGCTGCCGCTGAAGAGCAGGCCACCCCCGGAATCGACGATCTGGGCGAGCGCGCGCAGGGCGCGCACGCGCAGGGACTCGCTGCTGTGGCTGTCCGAGAGCGTATTGACGAAGCGCAGCCACTCCTCACGGTAGTCGTAGCCGTAGGAGAAGAAATGCTTGGAGACGAGCACGCGCAGCCGCGCACGCAGGGTGCTCGAGAACACCCCGACCAGCAGCAGGGCCACCGCACCGGCTAGGAACACGGACTGCAGCAGCGGCCCCCACGTCCCCCCCACCAGCCGCAGATAGTAGCCAGCGCCCGCCATGGCCAGCAGGTAGACCCCGGCTGCGGTAATCACGAAGGAATCGGTCACAAGCCGGCGCGAGACGCCGATGTCCAGAGACCACCTGCGGGTGCGCGCGGCCGAGACGGCGACCAGCGGCGCTGCCACGGCCGCCACCGCCGCGCGGCCGAGCTCGAGACCCGGGGCCGGCGCGCCGAACAGCAGCGCCGTGGAGAAGTAGTAGAAATCGAAAGCGAACAGCAGACCAAGGCCAACGCACAGGTGTTTGAGTGACCAGCGCTGCGCGCCGTCACTGGCCCGGTAGATACGCTCGATGAACACGAGCCCCGCGAGGGTGGCCAGCAGCAGGCCGATCACCAGCGCCATGGGGGACAGCACGCCACTTGCCACACTGGCGAGCAGGAACACCACTGCCGTGCAGATCATCAGAGCCGGCCAGCGCCAGCTCCGCCCCCCGGCGTCCGCCTGCAGAATCAGCGTGAGCGGCACCAGCCATGCCAGGGGGCGCAGGAACTCCACCAGCACCAGCGCCGGGCCGCCATCAACTCCCCCGGTGGCGGCGAAGGCGTGCGCCGTCGCCCACACCGCAGTGACGGCGGCCGCGATCGCGAGCCAGGCCCCTCGGCTGACGCGCCGCAAGGCGAGCAGCAGCAGCACCGCGAGCGCGAGCTGCGTGGCCGCGGCGAGGCCGAATCCGACGCTGGTGATCAGTGCATCCATGGCATTCCGCCGCTATTGCCTCGGCACCGAGACGCTGCCGTCGCGCACGCGCACCTCGCCGGTGTACTCGGCACCGGCCTCAACCTCACCGCCGCCAATCACCCGCTCGCCGAGGGCGGAGACCATGTCCCGGACATCCGAGAAGCTCTGCAGGCCGAGCAGGTCACGCCCGAAATAGACGCTCACGGCAATGAACACGAGCGCAGCCACGCCAACGCCGATGCCGATACCCATGCGGTGACGTCCCCGGCGGACCGGCGCAACAGCGGCGCCCCCATGCTTCTGTCCGCCAGGGGGCGGGGCCTGCGCCGCTCCGCCCCGCGTTTGCACGCGGACCTCAGGCTGAGGGGGACGCGGCGTTGATGCCCTGGCACGATCGGCCGCTGCGGGCGCAGCGGCACCACGAGGGCGCGGGGCACTCTCCGCATCACTAGGCTCCGGAGCGGGAGCATCCGCCGCGGCGCGAGACGCCAGCAGCGCACGGGCCTCAGCAGCCTGCCGGCGCTCGAGCAGCCCCTCCTCGACCAGATCCGTAAGCACTGCCTGGAGGGCCTCGGGGCCAAAATGGCGGCAGTCCTCCACGAAGCCGTACATCAGCAGCCGCGCGCAGACCTGGTTGATGCGTCGGGGCACGCCACCGGTGATCTCGCGGATCACCGGGTAGAGCTCGGGCTCGAAGTGCGGATCACCGTCCCAGCCAACCCGGGCGAGCCGGTGCTCCATGTAGGCCCGCGCCTCCTCCGCATCCATGGGGCGCAGATGGCAGGCGGCGATGAGGCGCTGCTGCAGCTGCTCGAGCTTGGGGTGATCGATGACCTCGCGCAGCCCGTCCTGACCGATGAGGAAGATCTGCAGCAGCGGCCGGCCGTCCTTCTCGAGGTTGGTAAGGAAGCGCAGCTCCTCGAGGGCGTCGTCCGGCAGGCCCTGGGCCTCGTCCACCACCAGCAGGCAGCTGCGGCCATTCCGGTGCTCGGCGTCCAGGGTTCTGATGATCTGGCGCAGCAGCGTGGCCTTGTCCAGATGATCGGCCTGCAGATCCAGTGCGTAGGCGATCATGCGGACGAGCTCGGTACCGGCGAGCCGCGTCGTATTCAGGCGCACGACGCGTATGCGCTGGCTGTCGAGCTCCGCCAGCACGGCCTCGATCAGGGTGGTCTTGCCGGTGCCCGGGGCACCGGTCACCATCACAAACCCCTCCTCGCGCTGCATCCCGTATTCGAGATAGGCCTTCGCCTTGCGGAAGGTCTTGTGCGGGAAACAGAAGCGCCGGTCCGGCGTGAGCCGGAACGGGTCGTCGCTGAAGCCGTAGTAGCTTTCGTACATGGTCGGGTTCTCCTGCGCTCAGCGCACGCCCTTGCCCCAGAGCACAACCTCGGCGGTCTGCAGCAGGATGCCGATGTCCGTTAGCAGGTTGTGGTTCTTTGCGTAGTACAGGTCGTACTGCAGCTTCTCGAAGGCGTCGCGCTCGGAGGCGCCGTAGGGATAGCGAATCTGCGCCCAGCCAGTTAGCCCCGGTTTCACGCGGTGGCGCTCGGCGTAGTACGGGATGTTGCGAATCAGGTCACCCACGAACTCCGGCCGTTCCGGGCGCGGCCCGACAAAGCTCATGCGCCCCGCCAGCACGTTCAGCACCTGGGGCAGCTCGTCGATGCGATAGCGGCGCAGGACCCGGCCCACGCGCGTCGTCCGGGCGTCCCCCCGCGAGGCCCAGCGCGCAACGCCGTCCGCCTCGGCGTCAAGGCACATGCTGCGGAACTTGAGCAGCTCGAAGGGGATCCCCTCCTGGCCGACGCGCGTCTGGCGGAAGAGCACCGGGCTGCCGCTCTCAAGCCAGATCGCCGCCGCCGCGAGGAGCATGACCGGCGAGGCGAACAGCAGCAGGGTGCTGGCCGCGACCAGATCGAAACCGCGCTTCAGCATCAGATGCACTACCCGCCGGTTGAATCCCGGCGAGAACACCAGCCAGCTCGGATCCATGGCATCCAGCTTGAGGATGCCAAGCTCACGCTCGATGAACGTGGGCAGATCCACCACCTCGACACCACGCACGCGGCACTCGATCAGTGCCTCCATGGGCAGGGCGCTGCGCCGGTCGTCGACGGCCACCACGAGCTGATCGACATGGTGCTGGCGACAGAAGCCGGGCAGGCTCTCCTCGAGGTCGAGGCAGCGACCCTCAGGCACGTGGAGCGCGTCGCCGGGGCTCGGCACGAACCCGAGGAACCGCACGCCGATGAAGTCGGTGGAGCGGCGAAACCGCAACAGGTGCGCCGCACGGCGCCCGGCGCCCAGGACCAGCACGCGCCGATGGCCGTTGCCCTGACGCTGCAGGCGCAGCCATACGGTGCGCTCGAGCAACAGCCCGGCCGTGGCAAAGGCCAGCGAGATGGCGAACACGCCACGCCCGAGGTACAGCGCCGGAACCAGGTAGAACGCGAGCATCATCAGGGCACCGGCCCCCGCCATGCCCAGCACGACGCGAAGCGCCACGCCGAGGTAGCCATCGCGCAAGCGCGGGTTGTAAAGCCCGCTGACAACGAGCGCCAGCATCCCCAGGACCGCGAACACAAGTGCCTTCGGCCACAGCGGCTGCAGGTCCGTCTCCCCGACTGCCTGCAGTGCCCCGAAACGCCCCAGGGCGCCGAGGTAGATGGCGCCGACCAGGATGATCGGCTCGATCAGCCCCAGAACCAGCAGCAGTCTGCGGTTGGGGCGCGCCAGTGTGCCCGGACGAATCATCGGATACCTTCCTTGATCAGCCCCGCCCAGCAGGCGGCTGATCCGTCTCTGTGAGAACTGGGCGCAGCCAAATTTTTCTGTGCGCTGGTTCTCAGACCGTCCGTGGTGTTCATCACAGTTTTCCTTCTTGTTGGGATGTTTTACAGATGCCGCGGGTGCCACGCAAGAGGGGTCGTCGCCTATTGGCGACAGTCTGAACGCAACAACGGGAAACCAATAACCCTCTGTTTTCAAAAGCCCACACAGAGGAGTGTGACGCGTGACCGTGGCCGTCCGTCAGGGCCAGGCAACGCAAATGGGCGGGAAGGCCGACGAACGGTAACCTCGCACCTAGAGAAATCACGGGGTTCCGGCGGTGGCACAGGATGTGCTGACCAGCGGAGTGTCGTGCAATTTTACAACGGAGGCTCGACAGTGGCGCAGGCAGAGTCGGCACCGGATCATCCACGTGGCGGCTTCAGCGGGTACCTCGCGGATACCCGGGAAAGCCGCCAGATTCACTATCGGATTCGCTACCAGGTCTATTGCGAGCGGAAGGGCTTTGAAGACAACGCGGTGCTGCGCAAGCGCGGCCTGGAGAGAGACGCCTACGACGGCCACGCCCTGCCGTTCATCTTTCGCGATGAACATGACGAGCGGTGGCGGGGTACGGCGCGGCTGGTGATCCGCGGGGCCTCGCGCCTGCCGATCGAGGAGATGGGCGCGCTGCCGGGTGACTTCTGCAGTCAGCACGCGCCGGGGTCAGTCGCCGAGCTCTCGCGGGTGGCGGCGCTGACACCGCCGACGAGTCATGGACACGGGCGCTGGGAACTGCTGAAGACGACTCTGGGCTCGGTGCTCGTTTGCGCCCAGCAGTTTGGCATCGGGGAACTGCTGTTCCTGATTACCCCCAGCCTCGCCCGGGTCGTCCGGGGGCTCGGGATACCGATGCGCCCCGTCGGCCACCCTGTAAGACATCGGGGCGAACGGCGCGCCTTTGCCAGCTGCGTGCCGGAGGCGCTGGAGAGTCTCGCCGAACTGGATGTGCGGCCGAGCCTCGATTTCTGCTCCCGACTGCGCGACGCTCCGTACTCGCCGCAACGACTTCTGGCGTAGATCCTGCTTTTTACGGCCGGGGCGGGAGATAGCGCCCGCCCTGCGTCACCAGATCCCAGATATCAGGCCGTTCCGCAAGAATCCTGTCCACGACGTCCGCCGCCACACCCAGTGTCGGGCGGCGGCGACCGTGATAGTCGACATCTTCTCCGATGCGCTCGAACCGGATGCCGAACCGGCGCAAAAGCCGAAGCAACGTCGGCTCCATCACGGCAAGCCAGTGCGTGACCTCCGCCTCGACGCTCAATTGCACGATGGCGGCGAACAGCCCGACCGTGATATGCGGAAACCCGCGCTGGTGCAGTGCGTCGCTTCCTGGCCGCGCATCGGCGTAAACGACCTGATCGCTAACGCCACCGACCGTCTCCGCCTCGGCGAGTCGACGCTTGAAATTGCGTGACACCGCAAGACGAGAGATCTCCGCGACGCGGGGACGGGGGAGCTCGGCAATCCGCCGCTGCGCCTGCGGATACAGCGCGTCGGCGCAGTGCGCCTCGATCGGAAACGGGTCCAGCGCCGGCTTACCCGCGAGCACCAGCCGCACCACCGCGGCGCACTCGCCGGAGGCGACGTGGCGCACCAGGGCATGAATGGACCGGGCATCGCAGTCATCCTGCTCGAGGCCATTTGGATGCTCGGCCGGATTCTCGAACGCGTGCTCGACGCAGTAGACCTGATAGCGCAGGCGCTGGACCTCATCGAGCACGGAACCGTTGCGGGCGCGTTCGATGCGAAAGTGCCGGTCAAACGCCTTCCGGATCATCGACGGCTCCGCGGTCCGGCTCGGCTCGCCGCTTCCTTTCGCCTCGCACGCGCTCATGCGCCCTCCGGAAGGTCACGTCCAATGAACCCTGGACGCTACGCGACGAACGTTGGCGCTTCTGCAAACCGCGTCATGCCCAATGCGTGAACCACGTCGGAGCCTGAGGATCCCGAAGGGCGCTCAGTCGACGAGCAGCTCCGCCAGTGGCCAGCGGATCGAGCGAGCCTGGGGTGGCTGACCGTAGCCCATCCGACCCATGAACACGGCGCGCGGCAAGGTTTCGGTGCCGAACTCGTCCTCCAGAAACGCCGCGAGCCGCTGCGCGCGCCGCCAGGGTCGCTCCGCACGAGTGAATCTCTCGCCGCTATGCACGTAACGGTGGAACACGATGGGCGTGTAGGCGGGCTGGAACTGGATCCCCATTGCAGCCGCCTGCAGCCACAGTCGCTGCACGGCCCCACCGGCGGCGAGGTGGTCGTCGATGGTTACCGGTGACGAAGGGGCGAGCAGCAGAAAGTGCCCGCCACAGAAGAGCGCCGGTATCAGATCGAGCTGGAGGCGCGGCAGCCACGTACCGCCGAAGTAGCGGTTAAGTACATCCACCCGCCGCCAGCTCCGCATTGCCCAGCGCATCAGCGCGAGGCCGAGTGGATCCATGCCGACCGCCGCTGCCGGAATCCGGTCCCGGCTCTCCCGCGCGCCCCATTCGATGGCGTCCCGGTGCACGGGGAACGCCTCCGGCGTGGTCAGGCGGATACCGGCGTTGCGCCAGAGCAGCCTCGCGATGCGCCCCCGCTGCCCCCACCCCAGCCGCCAGATCAGCTCGTAGCCCTTTGGCAGGGCCTCGGAGAGCGTGCGACGGTCCGACTCCGAAATGGGCTTCGGGCTGAGCGCCCGGCGGTGCGTGGTACGCCTCTCAATGGCCGCATGCAGCGGATCTTCGGGGTCATCCGTCGGCGAGATCCGGGTGCGCACGCAGAGCTCGTGGCCCGCGCGCTGCACGGTTTCCACCCTGGCGTCCTGGCCCGACGCCCGGGCCGCCAGGCGAAGCGTCTCGAGCAGCGCGCCGACGGCCAGCAGGCTGGCCCCGCCGTGATAGTCGTACAGCACCTCCTCCGCGGTGTCGGCCGCGAGGATCTCGATACCGTCCGGCGCATGCATGCGAAAGCGCCACGGTTGGGCGTTGTCGCCACTCGGGGCCCAGCGGGCACGCTCGAGCAGCGCCCTCAGCCGATCCGCCGCCTGCTGATCGCCGGTCATCGCCCTGCCCTCGCCGCCATGAAACGCCGCCGTGCCAGCCCTAGTATGAGTCGCTGCAGGGGATTCCCATTGCCGCCCGGGCGCCATGTCTTTACGTAGCGCTGGCGGTAGGCATCGAAGTGCAGCCCCCAGGGCGCCGAGCGGACCGTTCCGCGCCCGAGCAGGATCTTCAGCGCCTCGGTACCCGCCACACCGGCACAGAGCTCGCAGCCCATCACCGTCGACGGCCCGCGTTCGTTGGCAAGATCGACGGCGGCAGGCTCCACCAGATACCGTGTCTGCAGCATTGCCGGAGATAGGCCGACCAGGAAACGCAGCAGCTGCTCATCCCGCGGCCGGCCCTCAAGGCGGAAATACCGCTCGAACGTCATCCGCCCCGGCAGAAAGGCGAGGAAGGCCACGCCCATACCGAGGGGCGCCGCCGTGATGGCCGGGATGCCCCGCTCCGCGCAGGCGGCGAACACCAGCTGCCGGGCCTCCACGGCAAAGAAGTCCAGCCCGTCGATGTAGAGATCCACGCCGTCGAGGAAGCGGGCGATATTGCCCCCACCGACCGGCTCGGCCAACCCGCGTACGTCGGCCTCGGGATTGATCGCAAGCACCTGCTCGCGAACGACCTCCAGCTTGCCCCTGTCCGCGGACGCCATCGTGGCCCCGGCCTGCCGGTTTAAATTCTCCACGGCGAAGCGGTCCGGATCCGCCAGCGAGAAGCGCCCGACGCCCAGACGCGCGAGGGTGAGAGCATGAAACCCGCCAACGCCACCGAGACCCGCGATGGCGACCCGGCACCGCCGCAGACGCTGCTGCTCGCCGTGCGTTACCCAGCCGATATTGCGACTGAAGGCCGTGGCATAGTCGAATGCCGTCACGATAGGGGCTCCCGCCACCGCGAATGAAGTGGATCGTACGTCATGCACACCATACAAGGTCGGACTGCGTCTTACCTGCGCGGCCACAATGTGCTTGACTGCGTAGGGGGCATGTCTGTGACCGATGCCCCGTCGTCGATGATTCCATTCAGCCGTGCGATCGATGATCGCCAGAGAGTGTTTCCGCCATGGACACCGGTTTCCGGCATCGCCTCGCCCCTTTCGTTGTCCTCGTTGCCCTGACTCTGATCACGGCATGCAGTGAGCCGAGGGCCAATGCCCCTGAACTCCTCGACCAGGCCAAACAACACATGGCAGATGGCGAGACCCGCGAGGCGCATATCACGCTCCTCAATGCCCTGCAGGCTGACTCGAGCCTGACCGAGGCACGTCACTTGCTCGCCCGCACATCCCTCGCGCTTGGCGACTTCGCCCGCGCGGAGAAGGAGATCCGGCGTGCAATGGAGGATGGAGTACCCGGGGAGAAGGGGCTGCCCATACTTGTGCGCGCTCTGGTACGTCAAGGCAAAGACGATGCCGCACTGGACGAGACGGATGAGTTGCCTGACGGGTTGGGCGACGCCGTACGCGCTGAGATTCTAGGGTTGCGCGGTCAGGCTGCCCTTAACCTGCGAGACGTGCCGGCCGCCGAAACCAGCTTTCAAGACGCCCTGGAACTTGACTCCGATGCGCCGGATGCGCGAGTGGGCATGGCAATGATGGCCGGTCTACAGCGGAACGCCGAAGAAGCCAGGGACTGGCTGGAGCCACTGCTCGATCGGGAGCCAGCTCTGGCGGACGCCTGGTCCACGCTGGGGGATCTCGAGTTGCAGACGGAAAATCTGGAAGCCGCGATTGATGCGTTCTCAACCGCCATCGATGCACGTCCTTATCCGACGCTCGACCGCGCCAAGAGGGCGTTGGCATACATACTTACGGACAATGAGGCGGCCGGCCGCGAGGATCTGTCCACCATTCGTAGCGAAGGTTTTGGGAATCACCCATATGTAGGCTACGTCCGTGGAGTCGCGGAATTCCGCGCCGAGAATTTCGATGACGCCTTGGCTGCACTTCAGCAGAGCGCAGAGGATGCGCCCGACTTCCTGCCTACGCAGATCTACTTGGCCGCGACGCATCACCGCTTAGGAAACTCGGAGCAGGCGCTTCGCGCCGCCCGAACGGTTTACCGGGCGGCCCCACAATCTCTACTGGGAGCCAGCCTGCTCACGGGAATTCATTTGAGCCGCTCCGAACTCGCGGCGGCGGAGACTATCCTGCGAGATGCGCTCGCCGAGAATCCCGACGTGCCGGCGCTGCTGGGGACGGTCAGCAATATCGCGTTGCTACGAGGGGACACATCCGAGGCGCTGACTTTCGCCGAGCGGTTGATGAGCCAGCGTCCGGACTCGGCAGCGGCGAGAAATCTGGCCCTCATGGCCCGGCTTCTCGACGGGGCTCCGCTGGACGATTCCCTGCTTGAGTCGGTGCGCACCGACGGAGACGAGCAATCTCTCTACGTCGCGGATTTCCTTGCCGCGTCGGCCGCGTTCCGCGACGGACGAATGGAAGACGCGATGAGACAGGCGACGCGCCTGCGCGAGAGATACCCGGACCGTGCCGACCCGATGAAGCTCCTGGCGGCGGTACAGCTCAGAAACGGCCAGTGGCCCGCGGCTCGCGAGTCCCTAAACGAGGCTCTCGAGCTGGCACCCGAAGACGTCGGTCTACTCTCCAGTCTCGCCAAGGTAGAGCGCGCGCTCGGAAACGCGGAGCGTGCTGGTGCGCTCGCCAAGGACGCGCTGGAGCTCGATCCCGGGAACGGTGAAATGGCCTTATTTGTCTCCGACGTGGCAGCGGCGCGCGGTAATCGAGACGAGGCGCGCGCGGTTCTCGAGAACACTCTCGCCACCGCGCCGGAATCACTGCAGGTTCGGCGCCGACTCGCCGCCGATTACTTCGCCGACCGGCAACTTGACAAGGTGCTCGACGTTACTGCTGACCTCTCGTCGGGAGAGGAGCGCGATGCACCCGAATTGCTGGAACTCCGAGGTCAGGCGTTCTTGCTTGCAGGTGATCCGTCTGCCGCGCAGCCGGTCTTCGCGCGCTTGACAGAGCTGCGACCAGAGTCGGCAAGGGCGCACTTTCTTCATGCGGAGACATTGGCGCGAACAGGCCGCCTGGACCGCTCTCGCGCCGAGCTGCGGCGGGCGCTAGAGCTTGACCCAGATCTCGTAGAAGCCCGTATCGGCCAAGTCAGGCTGCTGGTCCGCGACGGCCAGATGGACGAGGCACGTCGCAGGCTCGACGAGCTTGCGAGTCGGTTCGGCGACCGGCCTGAGGTCACTGCACTACAGGGTTGGTTCGCCCTGGGCACCGGAGATTATGCCGACGCCGAAGCATATTCGTCGCAAGCCTTGGAGGACGCGCCCACTACAGATGTGTTCATTACTCTTGTCCAGGCGCTCTGGGCGCAGGGCAAGCACGATGCCGCCATCTCTCGTATGAGCGCATGGTTGGAGGAAAACCCCACGGATGCGACCGTGCTCATGCACCTCGCGGGCGCCTATCTGTCATTGGACCAGCCCGCCAAAGCCCGGGAAACGTACGACCGCGTAGTGACTCACCACCCGGATCATGTGGCGGCACTCAACAATCTTGCGTGGCTCAGCCGCGAGGTGGCACCGAAACGAGCTTTGGAGCTTGCGCGACGTGCCTACGAGCTCGTCCCACAGGATCCTGAAATCCTCGATACGCTGGGCGAACTGCTGCTGCGTGACGGCCAGCTCGATGCAGCTCATCGGCGCCTCAGTGAGGCGCGCGAATTGGCACCCGACGATCGGGGCATTCAGATGAATCTGGCGCGGGTGCTTATGGCGCAGGGGCGCGAAGCGGAGGCAGAGACACTTCTGCAGATGGTGGTTGATGGAGAGACCGAGGACGACGAGACCGGGCGAGAGGCCCGGCAACTCCTGGCCACACTGCGTGGCTCGGACTGAGGCGCCTTGTTAGTACGCGCTCTGACCGGCATTGGAGCACCGCCATAAGGGTGGTGGCACGTGATCACATCGGGACCGCATGCCAAGACGCCTGCGAATGCATTCACGGCAGATAGCGCAAATGCATGCTTCGATAGCGAATATGTGAAGCGCTTCGCCTTGGAGACTGTCGGTGCCGTTCCAGTGTGGCTTGGTCAGGCTTTGGAATCATGCGGTGCGGTTCGCGCCCGCACGTTATCGCTCCACGCGTGTGTCTCTGGAGCGGATCGTTGATCGCGCCCGCCGGAATTCCGGCGGACGAGTTGACGAGGGCGAGCAGCATGTGAAGCCCCTCGCCAGACTCGTCGACGCAATGAATGAACCGGATGGTGCCCCTCTGCACGCGTTCGGCCGATTCTACGCAGAGACACTGTTCTCGGAATTGCTGACACAAAGGGAACGCTTGCGACGGCTCTGGGAGCAACAGCCGGAGATCCTTGACGAGAGGATCACCCGGCCGGTCATCATCCTGGGACTTCCCCGCTCGGGCACCTCTTTTCTATTCAACCTGCTCGCCCAGGATCCTGCCCACCGTTTTCTTAGCAACTGGGAGGCGACGGTTTCGCAGGTTCCGCCCCCACGCCAGCGCACCTATTTGGAGGATCCCAGGCGACGCAAGGGTCGGCGTCTGATGCGCTTTCAGCACTACCTTGCTCCCGGGCTGAAGGACGTCCATACCTTCCACCTGGATGGGCCCGAGGAGTGCACGCCGCTTCTCATGCAGGGATTTACGACCCAGGCCCTTGCGGGAATGTTCGAGGTGCCATCGTATTCAGCCTGGTTGGACACCGCATCTCATGCCGAAACGTACCGCCATCACCGGCGCATCCTGCAGACGCTGCAGTGGACATATCCCGGGGAGCGCTGGCTGCTGAAGTCGCCTGACCACTTGAGCGCCATCGACGCGCTGGCTGCGAATTATCCGGGCGCATGCTTTGTCCACTTGCACCGCGATCCGCTGCAATCCGTTGCCTCCTGGGCGAGCCTGAACGCCGTGTTCCGAGGCATTCACTCAAGCCCGGTTGATCCGCAAACGCTCGGAACGCAGGTCCTGAACCGGCTGTCCACGGATATCAATGACTACCTAGAGAAGCGGCCCGAACATCCCGAGGATCTGATCCTGGATCTGTACTACGACGACCTCGTTCGGAAGCCAATGGACACCGTCGAGACGATCTATCGGCACTTCGATCTCCACCTCTCGGCGGACGCTGTCAGCCGCATGCAGTCGCTGATCACCAGTGCGCACGATCACCGTTCCGCGCACCGCTATACGCCCGAGGACTTTGCGCTCTCCCCAGCAGACGTGGACAACCGCTTCGCAGCGTACACACAAGCCTTCGACATACCCCTAGTGCGTTGAGGTGGCGCCATGAGACGCACGCTGCGGACACCGGTCACCGTCGTTGCTAGCTTGCCGGTCCTAGTGGCTGTTGGCCTGCGCTCGTTCAACGGCCCCGCGCCGCTGTTTCGCTTGTCCGTGACCCTCAGCGCGCTTTCCGTCGTCGCGCTGCTGGCGCACGCCTACCTGCGTACGACTGAAATGACGCCACATAGGGATGGCGATGCCGGGAGCGCAGTGCGCGCGCACATACTGGCCCACGCCATCGCCTTCGGTTACCTGGGGCACACACTATTGGCCGAAACGTGGCCGGTGCTGGCGGACCTGCTCTGGCTCGCGCCGCTCGTGTATTTCTTCCACACGGGGCGACGCGCGTGGGCTCGCCTTCATGCAAACTACGGCACCACCCTTTACTACGCCTTCCATCGGGGCAACAGTGCGATGCGGGTGATGGTGCCACTTCTCACGCTGGCGGCTGCAATCCTGCCCCAAGCGCAGGGATTTCCGGGCCGCTTGACCACATTCTATTTCACCGTGCACTTTCTGCTGGTGGGCGTCGCGGTACTCCGCATCGATCGCGACATCAGCCGGGCCAAGTGTCCGCCGTGACCGTCACAATGGCCGCAGGCGACAACCCTGTGTAGAAATTACAAAGACGGGGATGCCCACGGCACCCCCGCCTTTGTAGCCACGGGCAGCGGCACGCCGCCCGAGTCTCAAGTCTCGCGATCAGGCGGCGAGTTTCGAGTCATACCGACGCCGCCGGGCCATCACGCCAAGCCCCGCCAGACCAGCACCAAGCAGCAGCAGAGAGCCTGGCTCCGGCACCTGGGTGGCGTTCACGCTGGTGAGAGCGGCCAGCGTCAGACTGTAGTCGCCAGCAGTGAGTCCGTCGATGTCCAGCGCGAATGCACTAGCAATGGTACCCAGGCTGTGGCTGTTACTGCTATTGCCGGGACCCGCCCCAAGGGTTTCATTCAGGGATTCAGGATCGAGCTCGTTGCTACAAGTCACGTTGACGCAGATCGCGTCGCCCGCCACACCATTAGGCGCCCAATTGACGAATTCACCGCCACCGTCTGTCCGCCGGAGCGTGAAGTCCGCCGTCATATTGGCCTGAGCCAGCCCAGCGGTGAAGCCCGTCAGAAGATCTACCACCGCCTGCATCTCGGGGTTCGCATCAAATCTGAGCTCGAGGCTGGCCGGCCCCGGCTGCAGTAGCGTGAACTGCAGCTCAAACGTCGTGTTCGACTGAATGTTGGTGGATGCCTGAGCGGTGCCACTCCCGGAAAGCTCATTCTCCGAGACCTGCTGAGTTCGCGTCGAGGCATCCCCCTCTAGCTGAGCGGTCGTGACCTCCGCATTGGAGTTCGCATAGGTCTCCGTACCGGTTGGGCCGAGGAGACTGTAGTCCGTGTCCGCACGCGCTATGCTGCTGCCAGGCGCATTGGCAGCGGGAACCCCGAGCCGCGGGGAGCCGGTGCAGCCGCCAGTAAGGCTGCCGCATGTACCTGCGTTGGCGTCCGTTGCGCCGTTGAGGGTAGCGGAATCCTCGACGTTAAAGGTGTACTCAGGGTTGAGGTTCGTTATCTGAGTGTTGTTGTCGTCAAAGAACCTTAGGGTCAGGTTGCTCACATCCAGCGCCGAGCCACCGTAGACTCCGGCCGAGGCGGGCCCGGCCATGCTTAGAACCAGCGCGAGCGACGTAGAAGCTGTCAGTAATGCTGCCTTCGTTCTCATCCGTAGTGCCTCCCGTAGGGCGTTGTAGATATGCTGGCCGTCCATACCCCCGTTGGGGCACGTAAGCATCTGTCGCAATAGTCCCTGCAAAACGCAAGCCAACTTAGAAAACCGCTTAAACTACAAATGGTTGTGACACAACTGCCAGGGCGAATCGTGTACATACGGTCCGCCCTGTAAAGGATCTCGACAACCACAGTCAGTAACCGTCTGATTGCCTGAACTCCCAGGTTCTGGCGGGAGCCGCCCTCGCCACACCCCCAACCAGAACGGGAGCCACCCAACCGACACGAAACCCTCAAGACAGGGTTTCGGCAAGCGCGATGACACGTTGCGCGCCGGGCGTGGCACGTGCGCGTTCCTGCAGACGGGCCGCCGCATGGTTGAACGACTGCGCGGCGAGCAGCGAGCGCAACGCCTCCCCGACCCCGGCGACTGTCATCCTCCCCGCCCTCCGCAAGATTCCAGCACCAGCGCTGGCCGCCGCCTGCATGTTCAGGAGCTGGTCCATGTTGCCGGCCAGTCCAAGCACGGGTCGCGCTGCCAGCAGCGCCTGTTGTACACCGGGACTGCCGCCGTTGCAGACAACCACCGTACCTACCGCCGCAGCCTGGTCGCCGGGAAGGTAGTCCGCCACAAAGCAGTTCGATGGGACCGGGCCAGGCGGGGCAGCACCGGCAGTGGCCACTACGCCGGTAACAGGAAGCGTTGCAAGGGCCTGAAGAACCGGGCCAAGCACGGCTGTATTTCCGGAGCTACCCAGATTCACGTAGACCACAGGGCGATCATCCGGGAGCTCATCCCACCATCCGGGCAGCGATATCCGCGGCGACCACGGGATGGGGCCGATGACTTCGTGGTGGTGAGGCGCATCGCGCAGCGACGTGAGCCCGGGGATATCCGCATACAGGGTGTGGTCGGCATCGGTATACGCGTATCGCAGGTCCGCCGGCAGCGCCGGCAGCCCGAGCTCGGCGCGCAGGCGATTGAGCGGGCGCGCGTGGTGGGCGAACACCTGCGGGCGTATCCGGTCGAACAGCCACTGCGACGCGGCGAGCCCCACCACTCGTGTCAGCGGCAGGTCCGGCACCGGATACGCCTGCTCTGCATACGGGCTCCAGTAGGCGTTCGAGAGCGCGATGTAGGGCACCCCCTCGACTCGCGCGCTCGCCGAAAGCGACAGGCGGAAGTCGCCGATGATGACGTCCGGCTCGATCGCGCGGATGAGCTGACGGTCCTTTGCCGCATAGCGACGGAGGGTCGACAGGTCGTAGAGCCTGCGCCCGGCCGCGAGCGCCGCACGGAAGTCGGCGGGCGAAACCGAATCGAGCGAATGCGTGCGAAAGGTGGGGGCCGGAAACAGCTGCTTGTAGGCGGGCGCCCAGGCCAGGTGGACATCATGCCCGCGAGCCGCAAGCTCGCTGGCCACAACGAAGGGCCGCGCGGCATGCGCCAGGGTGACGGCTTCTGCAAATACCAGGATCCTGCGGGCCCCAGGCATGGGATCGGTGTTCCCCGCGGCGATTTCGCATCACGCCGACGGTGTGCAGACCCGGCCCGGAAGTCAAGCGTTGATGCCGCCCGCACTGCGCATGTCAAGAAAGCTTACAGGTCGGCAGCCACGGGCGCCCCCGGGCTGCCGGATCGGACGCTTCGTCGCAGAGCGCTACGCGCCCCTAGTACCGGCAGCGCTCCGCCGTCCCGCCAGCCCCAGCCCGAGCAAGCCGGCTGACACGAGCATTAGCGGGGCCGGGGCCGGCACCACTTGCACCTCGATGCTGGCCCCGGCCTGCCAGTCCGCATCCAGGCCCGCACGGTATCGCGTCTGCCCCACCGCATACGTCTGGAACTCGCGCACATCGCCCGCAAGCGCGTCAATGTCGGCCTGGTCGGTTTCATTATAGGCATTGCCGTCGGTATCCAGCGGGGCCGCCTCGTTGTCCGTCGCCCAGAACGCGAACCCAAAGGTCCCGATGACGCCATCGTCAGTGCCGTCACCGTCGGCGTCGTAATCCTCCCAGCTCGAAGGCTGCGTCCAACCCGCCGCCGGATCGTCCAGGAGGTAGCTACCCCCACTCCAATCGTACGTATAGTCCACCCCGTTCCAGTCGAACGCCCACTTGACCTGGAAGCGACCGTCCAGGGAGGTCGTGCTCTCGCCAGGCAGCCAGTAAATCCAGTGCAGGCGCTGCCCGAGATCGCCCGTGCTGTAGACGATCTCTTCGTAGGGCGTCATACGATGCGTACCCGCGTAGGCGCCGCTGCGCATATCGACGAAGGAGCCGGCCGCCGCGTCGCTCTTCGCGGCGTCCCACCAGGGCGTCCAGTCGGGAGAGCCATACGCGTTCGGCGCGGTGTCCACATTCAGGGTCACGACCGCCGGCGCGGCCAGGGGAAGCATGGCAAGCACTCCGGCGAGTGCTCGGGCCGTGATGGGGAACTTGCGTCGATAATCCATTGCGCCTCCTTACTCTACGATCTCTGCGAGCGATGGCGTCCGCGTCCACCCGTACGAGGCAGAGCAACGCGAGCCGGTTAGACGCAAAACCAATGCCAATGAACAAAAAACAGCGTGTTATGAGCACCGCCTGCGGGGACCCCGCGTAGCGGTAAGCGAATTGTAAAGCTGACAGACTGGCGTATGTCGCGGGCGTCTGGCGGGAATGACAGGCATGGCCTGAGCAAGCGGTGACTGGAGCTGGCGACAGGAGTCGAACCTGCGACCGGTCGATTACAAATCGACTGCTCTACCAACTGAGCTACGCCAGCTTTGCCCGTGATGATAGAGAGGGCGACGGGGGCGGGCAACGGGTCAGACCCAAGCCCCGCAGTGGAGCCCACTTAACCGCCCGGCCTCGCCACGCGATCCACTCTAGGCGCGTGCCCCGACCATTCACGTGGCCAAAGGCCGAGCCGAAAGGCTCACCCCGCCCGCGAGCGGGAGGTCTTCACCGCATAGAGCCGGCGACCGGCACGGAGCGTCGTGGTGACCTCGCCCTCGGCCCGGAGGCTCTGCAGAGCCCGGCGGATCTGGTGCGTGGCAAGCCCGGTACTGCGCTGGATCCGGGCTGCCGTCGCCGGCGCGTCCAGGGCGGCAAGGGCCTCACGAACACGATCCCGCGGCTCCTGCACCCGGCTTGCGGTGTCCTCCGCCACCGCCGGCGCATCGCCGCCGCCGTCCTCGGCCGCCGGCTCGAGGCCGAGCGCGGCCATCATCTCAGTGTAGGGCGCAAGAATCGCGTGGATACGCCGTGCCGCGGCGGCGAGCTGCTGGAACCGCCGCTGATCGGTGGGCTCTCCGCTGCCAAGGCAGCACCAGCGCTCGCGGCGCAGCAGTGCCGTCATGCGACGGTAGGTCTCGATGTGCTCGGCAAAGCCCGCTTGGTGGAGGGCCTGCTCCATGTGACGGAGCACCTCGATGCCGGTCTCGACGTTGTCGCCTGCCCCCTGCGGCGCCGGCCCGGCCGCGTCGGTGTCGGTTTCCTTTACAGTGCGCCGACGGGTCATGGCGCCCCCGCTCCACGAGATCGAAGCGAAAGGTGAAGGTGTCCGCGAAGTCGTGACCGACGATGCGGTTGACGACACCGACACGCACCTCGTGGCGGCCCGCGGCGAGCGGGCGCGGCGGCTCATGGACCACCTCGAATGGCGAGCGCGGCGGGGCGCGGTAGGGCACCGAGGCGCGGTCCACGGCGAACTCGGTGATCGCGAGCTCGCCGCTGCCGGTGAAGCGCACGCGAATGCGGTCCGGGCCCTCATCCACCGGGTAGCTGCCCGGTGCGGGTCGCTGGTCGACGAGCTGCGGGAAGGGCGAGAGGGGCGTGTAGCGCTCGTCCCAGTCGATCTCGCGCTCGATGACCCGGCCGCGCCCGTCCCCGGGCTGCCGGGCGCGCGGGTAACCGCCGCCGCGCGATTCGAGGATGCGCACCCGCGCGCCCCGGTGGGCCTGGAAGACGCGAACGTGCACACCGGGGCGGTTCAGGATGTCCCCGGGGCGCAATGCGGCGCGGTCCACCTCCACGCACAGGCGGGGCAGGTTGCGGGTGCTGTAGCCCACGCCATTGATGCGCCGACTGCCGAACCCCCAGGCCCGGAGGACGTAGCCGGAGCAGTCGATGCCCGCCAGGCTCCGCGGCACGCGGAAACCGTAGCCAAGACCGTTCGGGGGGTTGCGGTACCAGTAGGCGGTGGTGCGCCCGGCGACCCCGGCGGGCAGGGGGTGGCGGCGATCCCAGCCCCCGGGGCACTCGCCGTTGGCGATGCACATCAGAAACTGCGTGCCGGAGTCGAAGCCGTCCTCGCCACCAAAGACGTAGGGCATGACGTCATGCTCGGCGCCAGTGAGATAGCCGCTGTGGAAGGTGTGCGCGGGGTTGGCGGCGCTGAAGGTGTGCGTATTCGCCGTCGGGCGCCAGCCAGCCATGCGCGGCGGCGTATAGCGGCGGGCGTTACTGATGACCTCGGCTCGGGTGACCACCGGGCCCTCCCCTACGTTTCGTCGTTGCTGCCTGCATGCAGGGTCAGCGGGGCGAGGCGCAGCTTCATCGAGGAGACCTGGTGGGGCTGGAACTCGCGCAGGGCCTTCGGATCGGTGATGACGGCGACACCACGGGGGTCGCCACCCTGCCCGTCCGGCGCGCCGGCGACCGCAAAGCGTAGCTCGATGTCCACATCGGCGATCTGGAACGCGGGGACGGTGAGCTCGGCGAGCGCCTCGCTCTTGCGATACTCCTCGCGCAGGCGCGCCGTCTCGAGATCCCCCAGGCGCCGGGCCTCGGCGAGGGAGCCAAGCACGGCGCCGACGAGCTGTGCGAGCGGGACGGTCTGCGGGTCCGCCACGTCCTGCCTCCTCGGCCCCGGCCGCGCCGCGACCGGTGCGGCCTGGCGTTACGGCGACGCCGGGGTGACGCCCGTGCCCGGATTGACGCCCGGCACCGGCTGCGCCTCACCGATGGGTACCACCTTCACCGACTCGTGCAGGATGTCCAGCACGCGGCCGAGCCCCTCGGGGATCTCGTCCTGCACGGCGTTGACGGTGATCTTGAGCGTGGTGCGGCGATCGGTCTGGCGCTTGTTGGTGGTGCGGTTGCTGTAGGAGCCCTTCACCTTGACCTTGAAGAACCAGTAGTTGGCCTTGGCCTCGGCGCTCACCTTGCGCACGGAGGTGGACTCCCGCGTCTCCACGTCGCGGATCTGGAACTCGAAATCGATGGTCATGTCGTTGATCCGCAGACAGGGGATCGATCCGCAGACAGGGGATCGATCCGCAGACAGGGGATCGGGACCATCGCGAGCAGCGGCACGGTGAGCTTGGACGGCACCACCGAGTAGCGGACGGTGCCCGGCGTGCCCTCGGGGGCATCCGCCGGGGGCGGGATGCGCTCCTCGAGCACGCGGTCGAACTTGAAGTCCACGTAGCGCGCCTCGAGCCCGGGCTCGCCGCTCTCCCCGGAGATGATGTCGAAGTCGCCGGCGGCCTCGCCGTCCTCCAGCGCCCGGGGCTTCAGCCCCACCTCCTTGATGAAGTCCACGGTGTTGTTCGCCGCCAGGGCCTGGGCCTGGATGGCCGCGACCATGGGCGAGCCGATGATGTGCTCCAGCGGCAGGGCGCGGAGCTCGGCGGGGATGTTGGCCATGGCAGTGTTCCTCCTGCGGCCGCTAGAGGCGCTCGGCCGCGTTCCTCCACGTGCGGATCTGCTCCTCGGAGACGTTCAGGCGCCCGGCCAGCGCCCGAATGCCCTCCGGCGTCTCCGTGGCCTCCAGGAAGCCGGCGACGCTCTCAATGCCAAGCGCCCGCAATTCACGGCCGCGGGCAATGCCGATGCCGCGGATGACGGTGACATCCCCCGACACGGGCGGGCGGGGCCCCGGGCCCGGTGGCTCGGGAGCGGGGTCCGGCTCGGGCTGCGGCGAGGGTGAGGGCTCCGGCGCGGCTTCGGGCTCGCGGCCGCTCAGCAGGTCGGTCAGCAGGTCACCGAGCCGGGCAAGGCCCTCGGCGGGCTCGCTCGTGATGCGCATGCTGACTTTCATGTTTCCGGGCCCGGAGGCGGAGCGGCGGCCAAGGTAGGCGCGCGAGGCGGCCAGGCTCGTGGCGAGCGCCCCGGGGGCGATACGCGAGGCGGCAAGCGGCTCCCGCCGCGTCTCGGTGACGTCGAGCTCGAGCTCCACGTTCATCTCACGCAGTTGTACCGCCGGTGGCTGCACCAGGGCGAGCCGCGGAATGCTGACCTCGAAGGGAGCCTGGCCCTGTACGACGCGCGGCTCGCCCGTCTCCGGGTCGACAATGCGCTCCTCGACGGTGCGCTCGGTGCGGAAACGGAAGGTGCGGGCGATGTCCTGCTCGAGACCGAACTGCTCGAGAAAGGCGAGGCTCTCCTGAGTGGCAAGCCCCTGGGCGCGGAACTGGCATTCGGGGTCGCGAAGAGTGGATCGAGGCGCAATCGCGCGGCGCTGTACAGGTTCCTCGCACTTCTGGACATTTTTCCGTTCGGCGAGGCGGCCATGCGCCAGTATGGTCCCGGCGCGCCCACGTGGAGCGCAAGGGTCAGCCCATCGGCTCCATGGACCTGCTGATCGCGGCCCACACCCTGGCCCTCGGCTATACGCTGATCACCAACAATCTCAGGGAGTTTGCCCGGGTGCCGAACCTGCCGCTCGAGAACTGGGTGGGTGGATGAAGGCATCGGGGACGGGTGTAAGTCGACAAGCGCGCAGCGCTCTCCGACAGCCGCGTGGAGCGCGGTCAGTGGGGTTCGCCAGCCGGCGCGTTGGCGAGCGCGGAGCGCTTGCCGACCTATGGCGGGCACATCTGCCGTGGGTCTGCCTGTCTGGTCGCCGGCGGCCTCCTCAATGGCTATTCCGCAGAATTCGCCGCAAACGTCGCGGTGTTCAGGCGATTGGCAACGTCTCGAGATGGGCGTCGATAGCGCGGACGATCGTCGCGGTGAGCGGCAGGTGGGCCTTCTCGGCGTGCCAGCGCTCATGGAAGCGCGCCACGGTCTCGCGGGCCGTCGAGAGCACCAGCGCCTCGGGGAGCATCGCTTTGGCGGCAAGGTGTGACAGCTCGTCTTCGGTGAAGCGCTGAAACGATTTCGTGCGGCTGTACTTCAGCGCCGCCGTCTCGCCGCGGATGTAGGGCACGGTGGAGACGAGGTCATAGGCCGGCGCGAGCGCAGCTTGCCGGCGGTCGGGGTAGATCAGGGACCAGTTCTTCAGGTGCATGTCGCCGTTGCCGATCAGCGTGCTGAAAGTCAGCCGCCGGATAAACTCGGCAAGGTCGGCGTCGCCGCCTTCCGCGGCCAGCACGCGTGCGATGTGACGGGCGGATCCCCTGCTGTACTTGGCCTCGGGATACACGCCGAAGACCTGGGCGAAGTCCTCGATGTGCACGGGTGTGCCATCTTCCTGCCGGTCGAATCGCCGGACGGCCAGCGCCTGGCATTCGAACTCGGCGATGCGGGGCGGCAGATGCCGAATGGCGTCGAGGTCGACGAGCGCCACCGGCGGCACGTCGATCCCGACCTGCCGGGCCAGCGTCATCATGGCGTACTCGTTCTCCGGGACGCGCTCGAACTGGGGCGAGGGCAGCTTGATGATCCAGTCCCCGCCGACGCCCCGCGCGGGAATCGTGAGCCCGCCGCGTTGCTCATTGATCGCCGAAAACTTGAGCTGGACGCCGGCGAGCGAGAAGCGGAGGGCGTCTTCCCGATCACCGGGGTGCTCATCGTCAGGCGCGCCCTCGTCCCTGTCCGAAGGCCAGGCCTGGCCTTCGCCAGCCTGGACGGTGATGGCACCCGGCAGGTCCTGCCCCAGCGCCCAGAGGAGAAAGAATTCCCGCTGTGGCTTCACACCTGCCCTTTCGGCGAGATAGGTGCGCATGTGGCCTTCCGGGAGCAGGTTCGAGAAGAACGGCAGCAGACGCGTCTGCGTCGTCCGGAAGTCGGTGATCAGATTGCCGAGCTCATCCTTGAAGCCGAGCCCCAGGACCGGACGCTGAGGGTCGTTGATATAGCGCTCGTTGAACGCAAAGAGGACGCGATCCTGGCCAACATGGGTGAGCGTCCCAACGGGCTCTCCATGGAGAAGGACGTCCAGGACGGAGACCTCAGCCATCGTCGTCGTCCTCCAGCGTGTAGGCGGGGCGCACTCCGGCACTGTCGCGCCCCGGCGACTCGCCTTCGGTGCTGCGAATGACGGCCTGTACGGCCGGCATGGCTTTTCGTGGCACGAGCATGAGCTCGAGCTCGAGCGCGCGGGCGAGCTCGACCAGACTGGACAGCCGCAGGTCGACCTTCGCGCTCTCGATCTTCGAAATCTGGGCCTGGGGCAGGCCGGTTCTTGCGCTGAGCGCGCGCTGGCTGAAGCCCTTGCGCTTTCGGGCGGCCTTCAGCCTCGCTGCCAGGTGTTCGGTGTGGTAGGGCATATTGATAGCTCAAAGTGAATCACTGAGGCTTGCCTATATATGAAAGGATATCAATCACTGCCGCCTCAAACTATTGATGCATTACCACACATCATTGGTTGACTCTGATATCTTTTTTTATATCACGCGCCCGAGCGCTCCGTCAGGCGGCCCCCTGAACCGGGGATCTCCGCGCGAGACCAGCATCGCAGGGAGAGGGCCGCCAATGAGTAGGAGGAATTCGCCTGCCGGCGTGTCGGCGAACGCGGAGCGCTTGCCGACCTACTCGGGAGATGGGTACCATTGATATACACCATCGGTCGGAGTGGATCATGGCGACCACTGCAAAGATCTTCACCTCGGGCCGTAGCCAGGCGGTGCGCCTTCCCAAGAGCCTCCGCTTCGAGGGCACGGAGGTCATCGCCAAGCGCTTTGGCAACGGCGTGCTGCTGCTGCCGGTGGACGCGCCGTGGGAGGTGATGCAGGAGGCGCTCGAGGAATTCGAGCCGGATTTCCAGATGGGGCGTGAGCAGCCCCCGCTCCAAGATCGCGACAACTGGCCCTGGTAGCGGCCGTGGCCTTCCTGCTCGACACCAACACCTGCATCTACATCATTAACCGCCGTCCGCCCGAGGTCTTCGAGCGGTTCCGTGGCCATGCGATCGGTGAGATCGGCATATCGAGCATCACGGGCGCGGAACTGACGTTTGGGGTCGCGAAGAGTGGCTCGAGGCGCAACCGCGCGGCGCTGGACAAGTTCCTCGCGCCTCTGGACATTCTGCCATTCGATGAGGCGGCCATGCGCCAGTATGGTCCCCTGCGCGCCCACCTGGAGCGCGAGGGTCAGCCCATCGGCTCTATGGACCTGCTGATCGCGGCCCACGCCCTGGCCCTTGGCTATACGCTGATCACCAACAATCTCCGGGAGTTTGCCCGGGTGCCGAACCTGCCCCTCGAGAACTGGGTGGGGAGCTGACGGCACCAGAGACAAGGCCGGCAAGGGCGCAGCGCTCGCCGACAACGATGCGCGCGTTCGATCCATTCGCCCCGGACCATGGCACGATCCGGACGCTCACGCACATGGTCGAAGTGGGTTGTGCGCGGCGCAGGCGCGTGCAACATCCCGCGCACATCGTCGAGCGGTGCTTCGGGGTCCGGATGTCGCACACGAAGGTGCGCGACCTACGTCTGGAGGCATCATCCCCGGTGCCGGCCATCACCATAGCCATCGCACATGCGGGTACGCCTGGATACGGTGGTCGGCGGTGACGAGCGTGGCGTTCTGCTCGCGGGCGAGTGCGACGATCATGCGGTCTGCCGGATCGGCGTGAAACGCGCCTGGCAGTCGGGTTGACTGAACGGCGACCTGCGCCGTGACCGGGACGATCCGCACGTCGGGGATGGCGGCGACGGTCGCGAGCCAGTCGTCCAGGTCCATGCTGAGGGCGAGCCGTCCCTTGCTAACGAGCATGGCGATCTCCCACGCGCAGATGGCGGACACCTGCACTCCGGTGCCGCGTGAAACCGCATCCGCGATGGCCCCACTCGCCGCCGGCGAGAGCGCGTCGCCGCCGGTGACCCACCAGATCAGCGTGTGCGTGTCCAGCACGATCACCTGGCGGCCTCCCAGTCCTCCTCGCCGACGGGCTCGCAGGGGTCGTCATAGCGGAGCACCGTACCGTGTAGCCGCGATAGCGCGTCTTCGGCGGGTGCCGCCTTGTATTTGCGGATCACGTGGCTCGGACGGCCATGGTCGGTAATGATGACCTCGCCGTCGTCGGCCTCGATCTGGCGCAGGATCTCCAGCGCGTGGGCCTTGAAGCGGGATTTGGAGATTTGCATCGGAGTGCCCAGGGTGTTTGTGACTCTGGTCATAATACCATGGTCACTGGACCCGCCAGAGGCAGGCACTCGGTGGCGGCGTTACGCGCCTTTCAGTGGCGATTCACCTGGCGGCCTGGCGGCGAGCGCTTCGCGCTTGCCGATCTACGCGGCTGGAGGCGGCGCGGGATCTGCGACCGCGGGTACGGCCTGGAGGGTGGCGCCTGGTGTACGCCGCTTTGCGGCGTTTCGCGGTCGGGGGCCGCTCCTACGGGGGGCATTCTGTAAGGGCTTTGCCTTGGCGGATCGGGATGTCGGCGTCCGCGTGCGGCGGGTACCGACCGGCGCCCGACTTGCTCTCTCTCGCTCGCCCCCCTCCCCCGCGCCGGCAGGCGTGGGGGAGGGTTGGGGTGGGGGCTCCCAGCCGGCGCTAGTGGCACCGGGGTTACCCGCCCCACCGCACCGCTGGTCGGCCCCTCCGGGGTCCGCCGCCGAATGGTCGCCCGCGGGCAGGTCGGGACACCCGATTGCGGCTATAGAGCATCCCAGACTACGTGACACGGGAAGGGGGCGGCGCCTGGGACGCCGCCGGGGAGGGAGTGATGCGCGTGCATGGGATGGGCGTTTGGGGCCTCGCCGGGCTGCTGCTCTGGGCGGTCCAGGCGAGTGCCAGCGAGCCGCTGGCCGGGGTCTGGACGCTGGACGGGGAAGCCACGGTGCAAAGGCTGGAGGCCGCGGTCGACGAGAACGCGAGCATGGAGCTGCAGGCGCAGGCCGCCTTCGTTGCCAGCCTGCTCGGTGACATCCGCCAGACGATCATCCTTCAGCCTGACGGCGCCGCGGGCGTGGAGATGATCATGGGCGCGGAGCGCGAATCGGCGGGCGGCACCTGGGAGCGCGTCGGTGCGGGCATCAGCGTCACCCTCACGGACGCCACCGGCGCGAGCGAGACCATGTCCTTCACGCCGAGCGGGCGCCACCTCGCGTTCACCCCGCAGGACTGGGGGCTGCCCGTGCCACTGCTTTTCACCCGCGAGGGCGACGCGCCGCCGCCGGAGGCGGCGGAGGCGGAGCCGGCGCCGGAGGCGCCCGCGGAGCGCTGGCCAATGCCCGCCGAGTGCCCGCCGCCGGCTGTGCTCCCGCCGCGGGCCGAGGGCGCGCCGGTGGACGACATCCTCGGCCTGCGCCCGGGGATGGGCTTCGTCGAGGTGCGTGACCGCATCCTCTGCCGGGGCTCGACGCCCCATCTGGAGACCGCGGCGCTGTGGAACGTGCGCCAGAACTACGGCCTGTCGACGCGGCAGCTGCTGCGCGCCACCAACGGCGAGCCCTGCACGACGCAGGCCGCCGACTGCGACGATGGCGGGCGTTTCACGCCCCGGCGCGACCTCACCGAGGAGATCGTGGTGCTGTTCACGGGCATGCCGGAGGCCGAGCGCGCCCACGCCATCTGGCGGCGCACCCGCTTCCCCGCCGAGGCCTCCCCGAGCGTGGCCTCACTGGTCGAGGCCCTGAGCGAAAAGTACGGCGCCCCGCACTTCCAGGAGACCGAGTCCGGCATGTACAACACCTCGCCGCGCCGGGGATCCACCACACTGAGCTGGGTCTACGACCCCCGCAACCGCGCCGTCCCCCGGGAGCAGGCCGCGGGCTTCCGCCGCAACTGCCTCAACGGCCCGAAGCCCTACTTCGCCACCCGTCACAGCTGGAATGGCGGCTGCGGGCTCACCGTGCGCGCCGAAATCCTCCCGGTGCCGGGCTCCGAGCTGGTCGCCAGCGGCCTGGACGTGGTGGTTTTCCATCAGAGCGCACTGATGCAGGGCACGCGGGCGTTCGAGGCCGAGCTCGCGGCTGCTTACGAGGCGCAGGTGCGCGAGCGGGGGGCGGAGGCTGCGCCGGAGCTGTGAGGCATAGCGGCGGCAGGCAAGCCGGGAACGGGCGGCGTGATCCGCGCAGCGTACTGCACGCATCCGCGGCAGGTGCGCGCCTACGTCACGCTACCTGAGGCACGGCCTCAAGCCGCGATCTGCTCGAACGAGCAATGCGGGATGTCCGCCCGGTCGCTCGCGTGTTCGACCGTGATGGCGCAAATGTTCCCATCGGCATCGACGTCGAGCAGTGTGTTCTCGTCCAGGTCGCGGGTCTCGATAACCTCCGCTTTCCGGAACTCGATGTACAGCGTGTCCGTTTCCTGGAAGTACTTGATGTTCATGGCCGGAATCTCCGGTCGAGGAACGCGTTGTGAACGGTCTCGCCGTCAGGGAGCCGCACGACGCGCAGCCACCGGCCCTGCAGTTCCGGCACCCGGCCCACCGCCGGATGCGGCCGTCGGACTGGGTGACCTCGTACTCCGGATGCGACGCACGCGCTTGATCCCCCAAGCTCACCGCACTCACGGATCGACTCGAGGCCATCAGTATGTACGCGGGCACCGCTCGGCGTTAATGCCAGTGTAGGTTGTGCGCGGCGCAGCCGCGTGCAACGGGCGGCACGAAGACCGGGTAACGGGTGACACGGAGCCGGGATGTCGCAACCGGAGGTGCACGCCCTACGTTGAGACGGCACCGTGGGCCAGGCCTTCCAGGACCAGGTCGGGGGCGTGGAGGCTTGCGGGGAGGTGGGGGCGCAGGGTCTCGGCGTCGCCGCCGGTGAGCACGAGCCGCAGATCGAGTTCCGTGGCCGCCTGCAGGCGGTTGTAAAGACCTTCGACACTGGCGGCGGTGCCGAGGACGAGGCCGCTGCGCAGGCCGGTGCGGGTATCGGTGGCGAGGTGGGTGAGCTCGCCCTCGACGTCGATGGGCGGGAGGCCCGGGGTGCGTTGCGCGAGGCCCAGCTGCTGGGTCGCGAGGCCGGCGAGGATGACGCCGCCGAGGTGATGGCCGTGGGGGTTCACGGCGTCCACGGTGATGGCGCTGCCGCAGTCGACGATGCAGGCGGGCAGGAGGCCTCGGGCGGCGGCGCCGGCCATGGCGAGCCAGCGGTCGGTGCCGAGCTGGCCGGGGTCTGGATAGGCGATGCGGATGCCGGCGCCCTCCTTCGGGGTGCGGACGCGGCGCGGGGTGATGCCCCACAGGGTCTGGCTCAGCTCGGTGACCCGGGCGCTGATGGGGCCGGGCGCAGTGGTGACGTAGCGCACGGCCGTCGGCGGCGGCAGCCGGGCCCAGTGGCCGTGGAGGGCGTCGATGGCCGAATGCGGGCAGGCCTCGCCCGGCGCCAGCAGGTGGCCGCGGTCGGCGATGGCCCACTTGATGCGGCTGTTGCCGATGTCGATGACGAGGGTGGTCATGGGGTTTCGGGCTCGGGACGCTCGCGGGGTGGCGCGGTGTAAGGCCTATGGTGTCAGCGCGGCGCAGGTTTTGGGAGGCTGGGTGAGGTGACGGCGTGCCGCCGGGGTAGAGGGGATTCGGCGCGAGGGCGCGCCGCCTGCAGGCTGCAATCGGGCTTCTCCTGGCGGAGTTTGGCATGTGGGAGCTCCCCCGGCCGGGTCTCCCATGGCGGCGCCGCTCGCGTGTCGCAGGGCATCATGATGGCAGCACTCTCGTGTCGCCGCTCAGGTGGCGCTCCAGGCCCTGGGCGGTGCGCAGAATCAGGGCGCCGGTCTCGTCGACGCCCTGGACCTCGCCGGTGACGATGCGGTTGGCGAGCTGGAGGGTGATGCGGCGGCCGGCGAGTGTGTCGAGGGCCGGCCAGCGTTCGCGCAGGGCGGGGGCGAAGCCATCGGGATAGGCCTGGCAGGCCTCGAGCACGGCGGCGGCGAGCTGGCCGGCGAGCCCGGGGCGCGGCGGCGGTGCCGGGAGGATATCCGCCACGCCGGCAGCCTCGCGCCCCGGCTCCAGGGGGCCGACGAGATCGGCGCGCCAGTTGATGCCCGTGCCCACCACCACCGTGCAACGGCCCATGGGGTCCCCGGACAGCTCGCAGAGGATGCCGGCGAGCTTGGCGCCCTCGTGCATGACGTCGTTGGGCCACTTGACGCCCACGCGGGTGGCGCCGAGGGCGCGAAGCGTCTCGGCCAGATGCAGGGAGACCAGCAGCCCCAGGCCGGCGGGCCCGGACTCGAGCGCCTCGAAGGACCAGGCCACGGACAGGTAGATGCCGCCCGGGGGCGAGGCCCAGCCGCGGTCGAGCCGGCCGCGACCGCCGGTCTGGCGCTCGGCGATGACCATCTCCGGGCCGCCGCTCCCGCGCGCCCGCAGCCAGCGGTTGGTGCTGTCCACCTCGGGCAGCACGGTCAGCGGGATGCCGGCCCAGCTCTCCCCGAGCCCGGCACGCAGCGCGTCGGCCTCGTGCAGCGGCCATGGCCGGTCCCAGCGATAACCCTGGCCGACTTCGGCGCTGACCGGATAGCCGGCCGCCTGCAGCTGATGCACCTGCTTCCACACGGCGGCGCGGCTGATGCCGAGGTCCTCCGCCAGGCGCTCCCCTGAGCGCGGGGCGCCGTCAGCGAGCAGGCGCAGCAGGCGGTCGCGGGTGCCGGGGCCGGGGCTGGCTTCAGCCATCGGCGGCCCCGGG
This sequence comes from Spiribacter halobius, assembly GCF_020883455.1. Classification (NCBI taxonomy): domain Bacteria; kingdom Pseudomonadati; phylum Pseudomonadota; class Gammaproteobacteria; order Chromatiales; family Ectothiorhodospiraceae; genus Sediminicurvatus; species Sediminicurvatus halobius. Next base: position 3,379,072 of record NZ_CP086615.1, read on the forward strand.
CTCGTCGTAGAAGGTCCGCAGGACGGCGATCATGGCCGCGTGGTCCTCGGCGCCGGCGGCCTCGCGGATGCTGTGCATGGCCCACATGGGGTTGCCGACGTCCACCGTGCGCACCCCGAGCCGGGTGGCGGCCATCGGGCCGATGGTGGTGCCGCAGGGCAGGTCCACGCGATGCACGTAGTGCTGGCAGGGCACGCCGGCCTGCTCGCAGAGGCGGGCAAACCAGGCACTGCCGACGGCATCCGAGGCGTAGCGCTGCTTGGCGTTGATCTTGACGGCGGGGCCGGCGTTCACGGCCGGGGCGTCCTCCTCCTCGTAGGCCCAGGGGAAGGCTGGATTGCGGGCGTGGGTCATGTCCGCGCTGAGCAGCCAGGACCGGGGCAGCTGACGCTCCAGCGGCATGTCGAGCGCACGCGCGATGCGGCCGAGGACGTCGGGCAGGAAGCTGCTGGCGGCGCCCTTGAAGCTCTCGCTGCCGACCTCCTCGTGGTCGAAGACCGCGAGGATCGCCAGGCCCGAGTCGGGCTGCGCGTGCCGCATGGCCTCCAGCCCCGCGTGGCACGAGGCGAGGTTATCGAGCCGGGGCGCGGCGATGAACTCCTGGCGGCGGCCGTAGCGGGTCGGCGCCTGGGTGTCGACGGCACCGAGCTCCCAGGCGCGGACGCGCTCCGGGGCCACCCCGAGCGCCTCGCCGAGCCAGGCCCGCAGGGCGTCCATGCCCGGCGCTTCGTCGCCGAACTGCAGCGGTAGATGATCGTGGGGGGAGAGCTTCAGGCCCTCGTCGTTGACCGTGCGGTTCATGTGGATGGCGAGGTTCGGGATCCGACAGATGGGGGTCGGGTGATGGAACAGCCGGCTGGCGTCGGTGCCGTCCGCCCCGCGCAGGATCACCCGCCCGGCCAGTGTCAGATCCCGATCGGCGAACGTGGCCAGGATGGGGCCGCCGTAGACCTCGACCCCAAGGCGCTGCATGCCGTCCCCCTCCCGCGCCCTGCCCGGCTTGACGCGGAGGCCGGGGGAGTCGGTATGGGCGCCCACGATGCGGATCGGGCCTTCGCTCGGCCGCTGCCCCACCGCGACGGCGATCAGGGAGGATTCGTCCCGGCGGACGAGGTAGCGGCCGCCGGGCCGGATGTCCCAGCTGTCCGTCTCGCGGCGCTCCGCGAAGCCGGCATCCCCGAGCCGCGCGGCGAGGTTGGCGCCGGCGTGCCAGGGGGACGGGGAGCTGTCGATGAAGGTCAGGAGGTCGGTGACCGGGTCGGCTGGCATGGTGTGGGGCATGGGCGTCGTCTTGGGTGTCCGCGGCGATTGCGGTTGGCTGTTGGATGTTGGCTTCCGCCTGCGGCGGGAGCCAACCTGTTGCTGCGTCATGGCTGGCGCTGTCCGGGTTACCGTAAGGCGTGTGCCGGGGTCGCAGGAACACGCGGCGCCAGTCTATGCCGGGGCGGCCACCTCCTCGCCGGGCCTCGGCATGGCCGCGCCGGCCAGCGCAGTGACCGCGCCGGTCACCGCCAGGGCGACGAACATGGCGAAAAACCCGCCCAGACCGTGAAGCGCGCCCACGAGCGGCACCGCGATCCCACCGACGCCCAGTACCAGGAGGAACTGCAGCCCATAGACCCGTGCCCGGATGTGCTGCGGCACGTAGCGCGCGACCAGGGTCGAGCCGATGGGCACCTGGGCGAACACCAGGACCATCACCAGCCCGCCAGCGAACACCATGGGCCAGCCGTGGCTTAACGCCGCAACGCTCATGGCGAGCACCTGACCCGCGGCGATGGCCATCAGCAGCGGACGCACCGGGAAACGGTCCAGCGCCATGCCGACGGCAATCTGCGCGAACGCCGCCGTGGCGTAGATGACGGTCGCGACAAGGCCGATACCGGCCGTGCTGGTAATGACGGCAACGAGACGCTCCTCGAGGACCTTCGGCATGGCCACCGTGGTCGCGTTGAACTGCAGGGAGACCATGATCGTCGCCACCGCAACCACCGCGAGCACCCGCGGCCAGCCAGGCCGCATCCGTTCGCTGGCCGCGGTGTGGATGCGGGCGCGGGGCGCGCCGCCGTGCCGCCACAGGAACGCGATATAGGCCAGGCCGGTGAGCAGGGACAGCACCCCGGGCAGCACGAAAGCCGCCCTCCAGCCGGCGGTGTCAACGAGCGCGGCGGAGACCAGCGCCGCGCCGGCCACGCCCATGTTGCCCCAGACGCCATTGATCCCCAGCCGGCGGCCGAGCGATGTGCGGGGACCGCTCTCTGCAACCATGGCGATGCCCACAGGATGGTAGATCGCCGCGAACACGCCGACGACAAACAGCGCGGTGGCCATCGCCACCGGCCCGTCCGCAAACCCCATGAGCAGGCAGGCGGCCCCGATGCCGAGAAAGAACACCACCATCATTCCCTCGCGGCTCCAGCGATCGCCGAGCCAGCCCGCGGGAATGGCACCGAAACCGAAGATCAGGAATGCCGGGGTCGCCAGCGTCATCAGCTCGCCATAGGCGAGCCCGAACTCCCGCTCCATGGCGATCACGGCGGTCGCGAATATCAGCATGAACCAGTGATCGTAGGCGTGCCCCACGTTCAGGAAAAGCAGGCGCAGGCGCGCTTCCATCGGAACCCCGGTACAAATCTCAAGGCGGTACTACACGCCGTAACCCGGCCGTGGCTTACTCTGGTGGCGGCGACCCGGACTCGATGCGCTGTCCGCAACCACCTGCCTCGAGCCCCCACCCGGTATCAGCATCGGCGAATCGTGCGCCGCATACAACCGCCGCGGCTGCGTGACCTGCAATCGGTGCAGGCAGATCGCACACGTCGCGCCCGCGAACGGTCTGTGCTAAGGAAGTGGTGGCAAGGCTGGGGCGCGTGGGCAGCGCGATTTGCCCGGCCCGCGGAAGCGGGTACCCTGCTCCGGCAGGCGGCGCCAACGGAGACGCCCCATGCACGCCGCCGAGCACGATCCCCGCAGCGCATCGCGGATGCCCGCTGCGCGCAGCGCACGCGGCCCCACGAGCAGCATGCAACCGGCCAGGAGACCCGATCATGAGCGCTAGCCCGCTCCTTGAGCGCCTGCGGGCACTGACCGCCCTGGATGCCCCCGTGGGCTTCGAGGAGCCGGTGCTGGAGGCCGCCCGGGCGGGCCTCGCGGCCTGCTGCGACCGGGTGGAAAGCGACCTCCGCGGTAACGTCTACGCCTACCAGGCAGGGCGAGACGCCAGCGCGCCGCGGGTGATGATCACGGCGCACGCCGACGAGGTGGGGTTCATGGTGACCTCCGTGCTCCCCTGCGGGCACCTGCGCTTCGCCCGGCTCGGCAAACCCACGGCCATGGTTCTCCCCGGCCAGCGGGTTCGCGTGCTCACCACCGCGGGCGCCCTCGAGGGGGTGATCGGCGTCAAGCCCGGCCACGTGCTGAGCGGCGAGGAGGCGAACCGACTCCCGGCACTGCGTGACCTCTATATCGACGTCGGCGCCGAGTCCGCAGCCCAGGCCGCGGACTGGGGCATCGAGCCGGGCACGCCGGCCGTCTTCGTCGGCCCGCTCACCCGCACCGGCAACCCGCACCGCTGGCTCGGCAAGGCCGTGGACAACCGTATGGGCGTGCTCGCGGTGCTCGAGGCGGCCGAGCGCCTGGCTGAAGCCACCGCACCCTGCGAGCGGGTATACGTGATCGCGGTGGAGGAGGAGGTCGGCCTGCGCGGGGCCGAGGTGGCCGCGCGCCACGTGGACCCGGACGTGGTGCTCGCCGTGGACACCGTGCCCTCGGGCGGCACGCCGGACCTGCGCCCGGACGATCTTCCCTGGGAAATCGGCAAGGGTCCGCTGCTGAAGGTGCGCGAGACCATCGGGCTCAGCACCAGCCGGCCGCTGCGCGAGCTCATCCGTGCGAGCGCCGAGCGGGCGTCCCTCCCCTATCAGCTGATCGTGGACACCGCGGGCATCACCGACGCCACCTCCGCACAGCAGGCCTCCGGGCGGATCGCCGCAGCAGTGATCGGCCTGGCGCGCAAGTACTCGCATTCGGCCGCCGAGCTCTTCGACGCCCGTGACCTGGAGGCGCTGATCGACCTGGTGGTCGCGGTCACCCGGGACATCGAGCACGTGGACCAGCTGCGGCGGCTGCCTGCGGGCGGGGGCTGACCGACGGCGCCCGGCTGGCGGACGCGATGCACGCCGCCTCATGCCTGGCCATGGCCCGGGCCGGGCGGCAGCGCCCGCTAACACGATAGCGAGGAGAGCCGATGAGAATCGTCAAGTCGTCCCTGCACGAGGCCTGCGCTGACCGCATCCGCGAGCAGATCAACGCGGGCGTGCTGCTGCCCGGCACGCGCATCCCCGAGCGCGATCTCTGCGAGCAGTTCGGCGTCTCCCGCACACCCCTGCGCGAGGCCCTGAAGGCGCTCGCCGCGGAGGGCTGGGTGGAGCTCACGCCCCACCGCGGCGCATGCGTGACCCGCCTCGACCGCGCCGACATCGAGAACGCCTTCGAGATCATGGCGGCGCTGGAGTCGCTCGCCGGGCGTCTCGCTTGCGAGCGCATCCGCGACGACGAGCTCGCCGGGATCCGCGCGCTGCACCAGGAGATGTGCGCCCACTACGAGAGCGGCGAGCTGCCGCAGTACTTCCGCTGCAACCAGCGCATCCACGAGGCCATCATCGACGCGGCCCGCAACCCGGAGCTGCGGCGCCTGTACGACAGCCTCTCCGGGCGCCTGCAGCGCGCGCGCTACACGGCCAATCTCACCCGCCAGCGCTGGAGCACGGCCGTGCAGGAGCACGAGCGCATCCTGGAGGCGCTCACCGCGCGGAACGCGGACCGCCTCTCCCGCCTGCTCGCCGAGCACCTGCAGCACAAGCTCGAAGCGGTGTGCGAGGCGAACTTCGTCAACGACACGGAGCAGGACGGCGGCGTCGACAGGACGCACCGCTACTCCGGCAGCCACTGAGTGCGCCGGGGCCCGTAGCCCGCCGGCGGCGGGCTACGCCCGGCTCGGCAGCGCCACGGGCTTTCAGGTTATGCCTGCCTCGCGCGCCCGCTCGACCAGGTAGCGGCGCCCTTCCAGCATGTCCTCGAGCGTGCCCCACTGATTCATGTAGTGGCCGGTGAAGCCGGCCCCCTCCACCAGGCGGAACATCTCGCCGAAGTCGATCGTCCCCTCGCCCGGATGCAGGTGCTCCTCCACCGTGCCACGGCAGTCGGCGAGGCGCACCTCGCGGCAGCGGGTGAGGTCCAGCGCCTCCACGAAACCGCGGATGCCCTCCGGGAAGAGATGCGCGTGGTTCACCGTGAAGGAGAACCCGAGCGCCGGCGAGCGGAGGTTGTCGAGATAGTAGCGGCACTCCTCGATGCTGCTTGCGAGGTAGTGCACCTCCGCGTCGTCGGGCTCCCGGTTGGTGTTCTCCAGCAGCAGCAGCGTACCCACCCGCTCGGCGTACTCGGCCGCTCGCCCCAGGCGCTCCAGCGCCGCCTCCCGGCGCAGCGCATAGTCGCCGGTGAAGTGGTAGCCGGCGTGCACGACGACCCACTGCGCCCCGGTGTCCACCGCCATGTCGGCATAGGTGCGGAGGTACTGGTCGGCGGCGTCGCGCACGAACGGCGACACCTCGGCGATGTTCACTCCGGAGACGGTGTGCAGGCCAAGGTTCACCCCGTGCCGCGCGGAGAGCTCGCGGATGCGTGGAGCGCGCTCGGCGATGGTCTCGAGGGCGTTCGGCGCGAGGTCCACCTCCACATCGAGGAAATGGACGTCGTGCTCGGCAGCCCAGACGATGGCCTCCTCCACGGGTAGGTCCTTCTTGGCGTCGATGCCGATGCGCTGATGCAGGTTCATGGCGTTGTTTCCACTCCCATCTGTTGTCCGTCGCCGTCCCAGCCAGGCGCGCTCAGCCGGGGGGCACGCGCCCGGTGACCACCCAGGCGGTGGCCGTAAGCGAGCGCGGGCCGTCCTCGTCGCCGCTCAGGTAGGCGGAGCGCACTGCGGCGCACACTCGCTCGCGGAGCGCTGGTTCCAGACCCGCAACATACCCGCCCACCGGGCCCTGGCCACCCAGCAGCGGCTGCCAGTAGTCGTCGAAATTCAGAAAGTCCATGCGAATCGTGACCCATGAGCGCTGCACCGACTCCAGACCGGCCCCCTCCAGCAGGCGCGGCATGCCGTCGGGCAGCGCCAGCGGTGATGAGAAGATCCGGTCCCGCAGGGCAGCCGCCTCCGGGTCGATGCCGGCGGCGCTGTCCCAGAGCAGCCGCTGGTACACCAGCCCGCCACGGAAATCCCAGGCCGAGGCCACCACCGTGCCCCCCGGCTTCGTGACACGGCGCATCTCCGCCACGGCGGCCTCCGGCTCCGCCACGAAGTTGAGCACGATGAGCGCGAAGGACGCCGCGAAGCGGTCGCTCTCCAGATCGAGGGTACAGGCGTTCTGGCGCATGAACTGCACGTTGCCTGCATCGGCACGCTCGCGGGCGAAACGCAGGTAGTCCTCGGCCACGTCGACGCCGATCACGTCCCGCTCCGGGTAGCGCTCGGCAAGCGCCAGCGCCATGCTGCCGGTGCCGCAGCCGACGTCGAGCAGCGGCCCCGCGGGCAGCGGCTCTGCCGCGCCGCTGATGCGCTCCGCCACCCGGCGGCTCCAGCGGCCAATGAATCCCTCGTAGGCGGCGCCGTCGTTGGCGGCGTAGGTCGAAGACTGGCTCATACGTCTGGGGTTCTCCGGAGTGGCGGGGTCATTGGGTGATGCTGGGCAGCCAGGTGGCAATGCCCGGGAAGGCCATCAGCACCAGGGTGAAGGCGACCAGCGTAAGCAGGAACGGCAGATTCGTCACGAATATGCGCATCTGGTCGACGCCCGCTATGCGCCCGGTGATGATGAGCGCGATGGCGAGGGGCGGCGTGAGCTGGCCGATCACGACCGACATCACCATAAGCACCCCGAAGTGCAGGAGATCGGCGTCGTAGAACAGCAGCGTCGGCAGGATCACGGGTACCAGCACCGGGATCAGCGGGTCCAGGAACATGCCCGCAAGCACGGCCAGGATCACCAGCACCAGCAGCCGGGCGAACATGCCGTCCCCGATGGTGAGCACGTCGATCACCGAGGCCAGGATCTGCGGCACGTGGGCGCTGGAGAGGCTGGCGCCGAGCGCGAAGGACAGGCTGACGATGATCAGCAACTCGCCGGTGAGCTGCAAGCCCACGACGAACACCCGGTAGAGCTCGCGCAGGTGCAGGGTGCGGTAGGCGAAGACCGACACCAGGATCGCGTACACCACGGCGAAGGCGCCGGCCTCCGAGGGGGTGAACACGCCGAAGGCGAGGCCGCCGACGATGATCGCCGGCATGCCGAACGCAAGCGATGCCCGCCGCCCGCTGCGCAGGATGTCCCACCCGGACAGGCTGCCGTGCCGGCGCCAGCCTCGGCGCCACGCCAGGAACATCACCAGCACCATGAAGGTGAGGCCGAGCAGGATGCCGGGTATGAGCCCGGCCAGGAACAGCGCTCCGAGGGAGGTCCCGGTGATCGCGGAATAGAGGATCATGGGCGAGGACGGTGGGATGAGCGGCCCGATGCCGCAGGAGGAGGCGCTCACCGCGGCGGCCACGTCGCCCGGGTAGCCCTCGCGCTTCATCGCCGGAATCAGGATCGAGCTGGAGCCGGCGAGATCCGCAGTGGAGGAGCCGATCATGCCGCCGAAGAACATGCTCGTCAGCACGTTCACCTGGGCGAGGCCGCCGCGCATCCAGCCGACCAGGGCGCGGGCGAACTCGAACAGCCGCCCGGAGATGCCGCCGGCGTTCATGATCACCCCCGCCAGCACGAACAGCGGCAGGGCCAGCAACGTGAACTGGCTGACGCCGGAGACCATGGTCTGCGGCAGCATCATCCCCCACTGGCCGCCGAGGTAGAAGTTCAGGGCGACGGCCACCAACAGCGCCGCCACCATGGGCACGCCGAGGATAAGCAGCCCGAGCAGCGAGGCGATGGCGATCAGGGCACTGGTCATGGGCGGTTTCCGTTTGGCGGGGGTTCGGGATCAGGCGTCGCCGCCCGTGGCGCGCGCCGCGAGCAGGCCCTTAACGAAATGCTCCAGGTAGGCGAGCGCCGCGACGGCCGGGCCGATCAGCATCGCCGAGAGGAACCAGCCGCGCTCGAGCTTCAGGTAGATGGTGCGGTCGCCGCCGAACAGGCCCACGTAGTTGACGGACACCAGCGCGAGATACGTGAACCCGGCCGCCGCCACCAGGTAGGCGAACAGGTTCAGCGCCTGGCGCCAGCGGGACGGGAAGAGGTCCATGAAGAACTCGATGCGGATGACCTGCCGCCGCCGGATGGCGAGGAACATGCCGCACATGCCGAGCCACGGCAGCGTGCCGATCACGATCTCCTCCACCCAGATGAACGTGAACCCCACCGTGTAACGCGTCGTGGCGTTGACGAAGACGAGCGCCACCGTGGCGACGAGGATGGTCACGCCGACGGCCTCCACTATCCGGTTGATCAGCCGGTCCAGGGGCGAGGCGCCGGGATCCGGGTCCATCAGCTCCGGCGGCCGGGTGGCCTCCTCCATCTGGCGGACGATATCGTCGTCCTTACCCGTGGCGGCTTCGGTGCGGCTCTCCTCACTCATCGCCTGTCCCCTCCGGAATTGTTCAAGGGCGCGCCAGCGCACCCGTGTACGCCAACGCGTCCCGGGCACCTGCGCACGGCGTCAGTCATCGCCGCGGACCAGCGAGTCCTTCAGGGCGTCCCGGTCGACAGTGACCCCAAAGCCCGGTGCGTCGGGAACGTGCATGCGCCCGTTCACCGCCTCCGGGGCATGCTCGAAGACCTGCCGCTCCACCTGCTCGACACCGAGGTGGACCTCCGCCAGCGTGCCGTTGCGGAAACCCGCGACGTGGTGCAGGCAGTAGATCCCGCCGCCGCCGGCGTCGGACAGCGGGCGATTGTAGATCTGGGCGAGATGCGCCACCCGCCGCGTCTCCGTCATGCCGCCGTTGAACAGGCTGTTGGGCATGAAGATGTCGATGGCGTCGTGCTCGAGGAAATGCCGGAACCGCTCGGAGTGCCCGTCCATCTGTCCGGCCGAGAGGGGAATGCTGGTGCGCTGGCGCAGCAGGCGCATATCTCTCGGATCATTGCGATGAAGCGGGTCCTCGAACCAGGCGATGCCGCAGTCCTCGAGCATGCGGGCGAGTTGCAGGGCGTCCTCGAGGCCGAGGCTCTCGTTGGCGTCGATGGCGATCAGAACGTCCTCGCCCAGCGCCTCGCGCAAGTGGCGTACACGCTCGGCGTCCTCCCGGATACCACCCGGGGCGACCCCGACCAGCATCTTCAAGCGGCTGTGCCCGCGCGCGATGAGGTCCCGCGCCACCGCCACCAGCTGGTCGCGGTCGTAGGCACCGAAGCCGAAGGTGACGTAGACATCGGCGTGGTCGCGGTGGCCGCCGAGGAGCTGGGCCACGCTGCGTCCCGCCGCCTTGCCGATGAGGTCCCAAAGCCCAAGGTCCACGCAGGACAGGGCCGCGAGGTTGATACCGCTGGCCTGGCCGCGCTCGGAGACGATCGGCTGCAGCCGTGCGTGGATCGCCTCGAGATTACGGGGATCCATGCCGACCAGCGCCGGCCGCAGGTGGTGGTTCACGCAGGCCGCCACGCCGTGGCAGAGGAAGCGGGCCGACATGCCGACACCGATGTGCCCCTCATCGGTCTCCACTTCGCAACAGACGCGCATGGGGTCGCCCGCTGGGCGGTTGTGGATGAGCGGCAGCCGTGTCTCGAAGCGATGCACGCTGGCACGAACGTCTGAGATCTTCACAGGGTAACCTTCTCCGGTTGCCGGGGTGGCACACCCCCGCGGCGACGGCGCTGCAGAAGCTCCGCTTCCGCCGGGTGGCGTCCCGCTGCGGCAATGCTTCTCGGGTGGGCCGCTCCGTGCCCGGAGCAGCCATGTTGGCGCGGTGGGCCGGGCGTGCCCGGCCCACCGCGGCGGATGCCGCAGGGATCAGCGACGGCGCCTACTGCGAGCGCAGCTCGAGGACGCGCGCCGTGAAATCACGGCCCGCGAGCTCCGCCAGCGCATCCCAGATGGGCTCGGAGGCTTCCTCGAACGCCGCGAGGTCGATCTCGTTGACCTCCATGCTCTGGCCAAGCTCGTCGAGCAACTCCGCGTCCGCCTCGGTACCCAGTCGCCGCGTATACTCCGCGGCCTCCTGGGCGGCCCGGGTTACGGCCTCCTTGTGCTCAGGGCTCAGCCCGTCCCAGGTATCGCCGTTCATGACGAACGTCACTGGCGTGTAGACGTGGTTGGAAAGGGAGAGGTAGTCCTGGACCTCGAACAGCGAGCGCGTCTTGATGGTGAGCAGCGGGTTCTCCTGAGCGTCCACCGTTCCCTGCTGCAGCGCCAGGTAGAGCTCGCCGAAGTTCATCGACACTGGCTGGGCGCCGAACGTGCGGAACGTCAGCACCCGGCCCTCACTGCCCGGCACGCGGATGCGGATGCCCTCCAGATCCTCCGGCACGACGATGGGCCGCACGTTGTTGGTGATCTGGCGGAAGCCGAGCTCACCGAAGGCGAGTACGTGCAGGTTCTCACTCTCGCGCATGGACTCGCGCAGCATCTCGCCCACCTCGCCGTCGAGCAGGCGGGCCACGGTTTCCCGGCTGTCGAACAGGAAGGGCATGTCGAACATCGCCCACTTGGAGTCCAGGGAAACCGCGTCCGAACCCATCGGGTAGACGTCGATCTGCCCGGTCCGGATCATCTGCAGGTGGACGGTTTCGTCACCCAGCGCCTCGGTGTGGAACAGCTCGTAGCTGAAATCGTCGCCAAGCGCTTCCTCCAGGTTGTCGGCGAATCGCTGCGCCATCTGCAGGTCCAATCCACTGGAAGGGTTCTCGCCCGAGATTCTCAGGCTCAGAGACTGCGCACCTGCCGGCAGGGCGAGCGCAATGCTCACACCTGCCACGAGCGCCCCGAGCGCGCTCGCCACCGTTCGCTTGTTATTCATGATGATCTCTCTCCTCAGCAACTAGGATGCCGCCGTGTCAACGGTGGCGATGGGATCGGACCCACCCCGCTGCACCCGCTCGGGCGCTGACGGGGACGGCTGGCCGGGACTGACCTGCCGATTCAGCCTTCCCTGGACTTTTGACATTATTCATAATCCCTTTGGGGAAAGTAGCCCACGGTCACGGGGGGCGCAACTCTGCAGGCCCGCCGTTGACCTAGGGCGCACCACAGATCCGGTAAGCCGCCCCCCGATCCCGCGACTCCCGGCCCCGCCGCAGTGCCGCGCTTCGCGCACGTCCGGACACCGCCGCGGACTCGAGCCGGACACGGTGCGCCTCGGCCTCTCTCCGTCGGGGCGGCCATTACCCCTGATCCGCACCTGCCGCCCGGTCCTCCGCAGCGATACCGCTGGCGTCGCCCAGTCGGTTCAGCACGCTGGCCGCCGACTGGTGGATGTGGCGCTCGGTTGCGCAGCGAGCGTGCACCGGATTCCCCGATCGCAGGGCCTCCAGGATCTCGCGGTGTTCTGCCGCGCGACTCCCCTGGTCACGCCCGGCGGCGATCATCGTTCGAAAGCGGCTGATACGCAGCCTGAGGCCGCGCACGATCTCGACCAGGGGGGCGTTTCCGCTGCGCTCGAGAATGACGTCGTGGAACGCCTGGCCCGCCTGCAGCGAACCATCGACATCGCCTTCGGCCGCCAGGCGCCGCATCTCCTCAACGTGATGCTCCATCGCAGCCAGGTCGTCATCAGTGATGGACGGGGCAGCGAGGCTCGCCGCGAGGCCCTCGTTCACTGCGCGAACGGCGTACAGCTGCTCCAGCTCCTGCGCATCGAGCGGGGCGACAAAGATTCGCCCGTTGGGCCGCCGCACCACGAAACCTTCCTGTTCTAGCCGATGCAGCGCCTCGCGGATGGGGCTGCGGCTGATCTGGAACTGCCTTGCCAACTGTGGCTCGGTCAGCTGCGCCCCAGGCTGCAACGCCCCCGACACGATGGCCCGCCGCAAGCCGTGGTAGGCGTCATCGCGCAGAGACCGTTTGGGGATGGGACCAAGTTGAGCTTCGTTCATCGGAACAGGGCTCCATCTATGCCGACACTACGGAACATACTGTCGACTGTATGTTGACTCAAGCCCAAATGGGGCTACGTTGATGCGTAGGGGCGCATTGCCGATGGCAAGCGCCCTCGCCCCGGGACCCGTCGACCGCCCGCGGTACAGAAAGGCGCGGCGCCGGCCTGGGGCCTGCTCCATTCAGAGCGCCAATACGGAGGAGAGGAGATGAACGCATCCATCCCCAGCCCCTTGCGGGGCATGCTCGCGGTGTGCCTTCTGAGCCTGTCTGGCCTCGGCGTGGCCGATGCACAGACAACAGAGGCACCCGAAAAACCCGACGGCTATCCGAGCCGCGACATCACCGTGATGATTCCCTTCGGCACGGGGGGCGGCTCCGATCAGATGATGCGGGCGCTCGGTGCCGAAATGGCCCGCATCATGGGCGTGGACTTCCGCTACACGAACAAGTCCGGCGCGGGGGGACTGGCAGCCATCCCCGACTTCCTGGTCGCGCCGACGGACGGCTACACGCTGTTGCAGCACCATGACGCCGTCGTCACAGGCCAGGCAGCAGGCAAGCACAACCTCGTCATCGGCGAGAACATCGTGCCGATCTGCATCCCTCAGCAGGACTTCAGCCAGCTGTTCATCAACGCCGAGGACGATCGCTTCGACGACTGGGAGTCCCTGGTCGAGTACGCCCAAGAGACCGGCGAGACGCTCAGGGTCGCCGCGAGCAGTGGTCAGGGCTCGCACGAGCACAGCATGGTCACCCTCATCTCGGAGGGCAGCGGCATCGACCTCGAGGTGGTGCCCTTCGGCGACCCGGGGGAGCGTGTCAGCGCGATTCTCGGCCAGCACGTGGCCCTTTACTACGACCAGCCCGGCGAGGGCCGGCCTTACGTTGAGGAAGGCCAGCTCACGCCGGTCCTGTCGATTGTCGAGGAAGCGCCCGACGCGTTCAGCCACATACCCGACCTGCGCGACGTGGGACTCGAATTCAATCCGACCCTGAAGTTCCGCGCGCTCTGGGCGAGCCCCGAAGTCCCGGAAGAGCGCCGGGACTATCTCGAAGCGGTCTGCCGCCAGGCGGCCGATTCCGAGGGGTGGCAGGACTATCTCGAGCGCACCTATACGCATCTGAACAGCCGTTTCTACGGCTCCGAGGAAGGCACGGAGTTCGCCTCGCAGATGCTCGAGACCTACCGCACGACCTTCAGAGATCTGGGCATCATCGACTAGCGGAGGACTCCCGGTGAGTGCTTCCACGCGTGAGTTGCTGAAGATATCCAGCGAGGCGGCGGTGTGGCTCGGCATCGCCGCCTTCGCCTGGATCCAGACCTATGAATTCGCCGGCCAGGACATGATCTTCCGCTGGGGTGCGGCGATCTGGCCGCGCGCGGTAATCGTCGCTCTGGTGCTGGGTGCCGCCGTGCAGTTCCTCGGGCGGCTCATGGCCTGGCAACAGCGCCGGGGGCGCGAGGCGGCAGCGTCCCCGGCCACCCCTCGGGTCAGGGACTGGCGGGCGACGGCGAGAACCGGGGCGATGCTCGTCGTCCCGCTGGTGTACCTCTACCTTCTGCCGCGCATGGGCTATTTCGTCACGACGCCCTTCTTCATCGGGCTGTTGGTCCATATCTACGGCATTCGCCAGCCGGCGAAGGTGGTCGGGATCGCGCTGGCGGTCTACGCAGCCCTCCTGCTCTTCTTCACGACCCTCCTGTTCGTGCCACTGCCCACCGGGTACTGGCCCGGTTTCTACGAATTCAATACGTGGTTCGCCGAACTCGTGAGTTAGGAGACCGGCATGTCCGACTTGATCACCGGCCTGAGCGGCGTGCTCCTTGACCCCGCCACGCTCGGTCTCTTCGTCTTCGCCCTCATTGGCGGCATTGTGTTTGGCTCGATTCCGGGCATCAGCGGAGTGACTCTGGCCGCCATCCTGCTACCGTTCACCGCCGGAATGTCCACCACTCAGGCGGTCATGACTTTCGCGGTGCTTTACGTCTCGAGTGTCTACGGCGGGGCCATCACCGCGATCCTGTTCAATATCCCGGGCTCGCCCAACAACGCGCCGGCCTGCTTCGACGGCTACCCGATGACCCTGAACGGTCAGTCGGGCAAGGCGATTGGTGCGGCGGTGACGGCCTCTGCACTGGGTGGCACCGTATCGGCCCTGGTCATGATGCTCGCCACCGAGAGCATTGCCGGCTGGGCGGTGAGGGCCTTCGGTCCGCCCGAGATCTTCGCACTGGTCGTATTCGGACTCACCGTGGCCGGCGCAGTTGGCGCGCAGACCCTTTCCCACGGCTGGCTGTCCGTCTGCCTGGGCCTGCTGCTGGCCACGATCGGCACCTCGCCGGCGGGAAATGTGCCGCGATTCAACATGGGTAGCACCTACCTGATGGGCGGCATCGAGTTCGTCGCCATCATTCTCGGAGTGTTCGCCGTCTCGGAGGTGCTCAAGCAGGGACAGCACATTGCCGAAGGCATCCGTGTCCCGCCGAAGATCGGTATCGATTTCCCCAGCTTTGCGGAATTCTGGGCACTGAAGCTTGCGGTGTTCCGGTCGATCATCATCGGGTTCTTCTCCGGGATTCTGCCCGGCATCGGCGCGACGCTGGCGGCCTTTCTCGGTTACAACGAGGCCGTTCGCTGGTCTCGAAACCCCAAGAAGTTCGGCACCGGCACGCTTGAGGGCGTGGTTGCCCCCGAGGTGGCCAACAATGCCGCCACGGGGGCTGCCATGGTGCCCCTTCTCGCCCTGGGCATCCCCGGCGGGGCACTCACCGCCATGATGCTGGCCGCGTTCCAGATGCACGGCCTCGACCCGGGGCCAGCGCTGTTCATGACCAGTCGCGAGCTCGTCTGGACCGTTTTCGTGGCGATGCTGCTTGCCAACATGTCGATCATGCTGCTGGGCTACCTTGAGACAAAGACCATCGTCCATCTGCTGCGGATTCCGTTTCCGCTGCTCGCTCCGATCATCCTCATGCTGGGGATCATCGGCGCCTACGCGGTGCGCAACCTGATGCTGGATGTCTGGGTCATGCTGATTGCCGGTATCGCTGCCTTCGTTCTCCGGGGCCGTGGCTACTCCATGGCCGGCGTCGTGCTGGGGGTGATTCTTGGTCAGATCGGAGAGGGAGCCTTCGTGAAGGCCATGCCGATCATGAACTACGAGCTGACCGGCTTTCTGTACCGTCCGGTTGCGCTCGTCCTGCTGCTCGGAGCGGTTCTATCAGTCGCCATCAGCGCATTTCAACGGGTGCGGCGAGCGCGGAAGGAAGCGGGTCGGGACGGCTTGCCGGCAGACGCCAGCGCCTGACCGTATGCTCGCAGGTCGACGAACCAGGAGCATAAAAGGCTGAAGCGATGACCAGTAACGACGACACAAACATCACCGCCGGGGCCGCGCGGTTCGCCTCGCAACTTGGCTATGCCGATTTACCCTCGGAGGCACTGCATGTCGGCCGCCGCTGCATGATCGACGGCATCGGCCAGTTTATCGCGGGCAGTACGACCGGCCCGGTACGTCTTGTTCGGGACGACGTGCTCGACCAGGGCGGGCGCCCGGACGCCCTGCTGCCGGGCACGGGCGGGCGACGCGCGCCGGCCGCACTGGCCGCGCGAGTGCTTGGCACCGCGGGGCACGCGCTTGACTGGGATGATACGCAGGCAACGCGTGACAGCCGCCACACCTACGGCCTCTTGACCCATCCCACGGTGCCTCCCCTCGCGGCCGCACTGGCACTCAGCCAGGGTGCCCTGGGCGAGGTGGACGGGCGCCGCTTCATGGTGGCCTTCCAGGCCGGATTCGAGGTCGAGTGCAAAATCGCCGAGTGGATGCTGCCCGACGCCTATCGGC
Organism: Spiribacter halobius; assembly: GCF_020883455.1. Lineage (NCBI taxonomy): Bacteria > Pseudomonadati > Pseudomonadota > Gammaproteobacteria > Chromatiales > Ectothiorhodospiraceae > Sediminicurvatus > Sediminicurvatus halobius. The sequence continues at coordinate 3,395,011 of NZ_CP086615.1, forward strand.
GCGGCCTGCATGCCAGCGCAGCCGAGGGCACGCTGGGCGCCGCGGTCACGGCGGCACGACTCATGGAACTGGACGAGGACCGGATGCGCCACGCCATCGGCATTGCCGCGAGCCGCTCATCGGCGGGCATCCGCGCCAACGTGGGCACGATGACCAAGCCGCTGCACTTTGGCGGCGCCGCCGAGCACGGCGTCACCGCGGCATTGCTCGCCGCGCGCGGGCTCGAGGCCAGTCCGAGCGCGCTGGATGGCGCCTACGGGTTTCTCACCGTGTTCTCCGGCGGCATCTTCGAGGAAAAGCTCCAGGAGGGCTTCGGCCAGACCTTCTCGATCGTCGATCCGGGCGTCGCGGTGAAGCCCTACCCCAGCGGTATCCTCTCCCATCAGGCCATGGACGCGATGCTGGGGCTGGTGCGCGAGCATGACCTCAAGCCCGAGGACGTCGCCACCGTTCGCTTTCATGCCGGCAGCAACATCCTCAAGCCGCTGTCGTACCGGTTCGCCGAGGATCACCTGCAGGCCAAGTTCTGCATGCCCGCTCTGCTCGCCATGATTCTGCTGCGCCGTCAGGCCGGTCAGGACGAATTCACTGACGCATTCGTCGGTTCGGAAGCGATGCGAGCCATGCAGTCTCGCATCGAAACCGTCTTCGATCCCGAGATCGAGCGCCTGGGCTTCGACCGAATCCGCTCCCGCATCGAGGTTCACACTCATGATGGACGCGTTCTGGAGCGCCGGGCCGATGAACGCTACCGGGGCAGCCCCGAGCACCCGATGTCGGATGCGGAGATGGAGGAGAAATTCCGCGTCTGCACGCGCGGCATTCTCCCGAAGCCCCGTCTCGAGGAACTGCTGCAGGCAATATGGGGAATTGACGACAACACTGGCAACGACGCTGGCCGCCTGGCCAAACTCATGGAGTACGACTAAGGGGGCTGCGGCGTGATAATTCCGCATTCGCGCGGCGGAGCTGCGCGCCTACGGAGGTTGAAATAAAAAACCCCCGTGGCGTGAGCCACGGGGGTTTACGTGTAAGTGCCTGGCGATGACCTACTTTCGCACCGCAGCGGGGCGGCACTATCATCGGCGCTGCGTGGTTTCACTTCCGAGTTCGGAATGGGGTCGGGTGGTTCCCACGCGCTATGGTCGCCAGGCGAGCCGGTTTCCGGTGCACGCCACTCGGCGCGCCACCGCAATTCTGGAAAGCTGCTGTAGTCGGGCACGCAGACCGGTGCCATACAAACCGCTTGGGGTTATATGGCCAAGCCTCACGGGCAATTAGTACCGGTTAGCTTCATGCATTACTGCACTTCCACACCCGGCCTATCAACGTGGTCGTCTTCCACGGCCCTTCAGGGGGATCGAGTCCCCAGGGAGATCTCATCTTGAGGTGGGCTTCCCGCTTAGATGCTTTCAGCGGTTATCCCTTCCGTACGTAGCTACCCGGCAGTGCCACTGGCGTGACAACCGGAACACCAGAGGTACGTCCACTCCGGTCCTCTCGTACTAGGAGCAGATCCTCTCAAATCTCCGACGCCCACGGCAGATAGGGACCGAACTGTCTCACGACGTTCTAAACCCAGCTCGCGTACCACTTTAAATGGCGAACAGCCATACCCTTGGGACCTGCTACAGCCCCAGGATGTGATGAGCCGACATCGAGGTGCCAAACTCCTCCGTCGATGTGGACTCTTGGGAGGAATCAGCCTGTTATCCCCGGAGTACCTTTTATCCGTTGAGCGATGGCCCTTCCATACAGAACCACCGGATCACTAAGGCCGGCTTTCGCCCCTGCTCGACTTGTCAGTCTCGCAGTCAGGCACCCTTATGCCTTTATACTCAGAGCGCGATTTCCGACCGCGCCGAGGGTACCTTCGCACTCCTCCGTTACTCTTTGGGAGGAGACCGCCCCAGTCAAACTACCCACCACACACTGTCCCTGATCCGGATAACGGACCTAGGTTAGAACCTCAAGCATGCAAGGGTGGTATCTCAAGGATGGCTCCACCAAGGCTGGCGCCTCGGCTTCAAAGCCTCCCACCTATCCTGCACAAGCATACTCGAAGTCCAGTGTGAAGCTGTAGTAAAGGTTCACGGGGTCTTTCCGTCTTGCCGCGGGAACGCAGCATCTTCACTGCGATTTCAATTTCACTGAGTCTCGGGTGGAGACAGCGGGGCCATCGTTACGCCATTCGTGCAGGTCGGAACTTACCCGACAAGGAATTTCGCTACCTTAGGACCGTTATAGTTACGGCCGCCGTTTACCGGGGCTTCAATCAAGAGCTTCGCCCCGAAGGGCTAACCCCATCATTTAACCTTCCGGCACCGGGCAGGCGTCACACCCTATACATCCTCTTACGAGTTAGCAGAGTGCTGTGTTTTTAGTAAACAGTCGCAGCCCCCTGGTCACTGCGGCCCGCCTCGGCTCTGCCCGCGAGGGGCTTCACCTAATACGGGCGCACCTTCTCCCGAAGTTACGGTGCTATTTTGC